>LFTR01000223.1:7111-47794 GCA_001513425.1 Clostridiales bacterium DTU024 | reverse complement strand
TGTGCCCTGCAAGGAAGGCACAAGGCGTATATGCTGTCCGTGCTTTTCCATAATTTTGCGGCTGATGGCGAGTCCCAGCCCCGTGCCCTTTCCCGAAGTGTGCGACTTTTCCGCCACATAGAAGCGTTCGAAGATGTGCGCTGCGTCTTCCGGCAGGATACCGATACCATTATCCGTGATAGCCACGGCAATGGTGTTTTCGTTGGCTTCCTTGGATGCGATCGTTATCTGCCCTCTTGGCGGCGTGTACTTGATAGCATTGTCAATCAGGTTGATGAGCACCTGTTCTATGGCGTCACGGTTGGCGTCAACATAAAGAGGCACGTCACGAAAATCTAGATGCAGCTCGTGCCGTTTTTCTTCAATAGCGCTCATTTTTGTGATCAATACTTGTCGGATCAGTTCGTGAATATCAAAGGCACTTTTATCCAAACGTGTCTGGTCACTTTCCATACGGGATAAGTTGAGCAGACCTGACACCAATTTACTGAGGCGTTTGGTTTCGTCCAGTACAATTTGAAGGTATTTGCGCTGATCGTCTTTTTCGACAGTGCCGTCCAAAATGCCCTGGACGAATCCCTGGATGCTGGTCATGGGGGAACTGAGTTCATGCGATACGTTTGCTATGAAGTCCCGACGTACTTGATCCGTTTCCTGCAGCTGCACCGACATGCTGTTGAAGGCATCAGATAGATCGGCCACTTCTTTTGTGTCGCCTTTTGTCACGACGCGCCCATACTTTCCCCCGGCAACATCTTTGGAGGCTTCCGCCATTTCCGACAAGGGCTGTGTGAAGCGACGGGTGGATTGCCATACGATGACGGCCGCAAAAATCAGTATGAGCAGCGCGATCATGCCGATACGCAGCGCCAGTCCCATGTAGGATTGCTGAACGGTCTGTGCCGCAGTCTGAATGTAGACAGCACCCAATATGGCGCCGTTGCGGACCAGAGGAACCGCTACAGTGAACATGGGTCCTTCCGAAGTATGTATCTGAGCGGTGATCTCCTGTCCCAGGAATGCTTTCTGCAGAGTCCCCAGCAGGTTTTTCGCGTCAAATGTTGTCTTGAGTTCACTGTATTCATCCAGCAGCGACAAAAAGTATGTCGTTACCTGTCCGCTCCTATCAAAAACCAGGCAATAGGCGGCATATTCATCGCGCAGGGTCTGCAGTTTTCCGGCCAACAAGGGTCTAACCGTGGAAGGACCGAATAAAAAAAGACGGTCGCTTTCTTGCACCATCACGGCGCCTGACAGTTCCGCAATATCATAGGCGTGCGATTTGAGGGCGTCCATACGGTTGGAAATCTGAATATCCCGCACAAACAGAAAAGATGCCGTGAAAAGCAGGGCAACGCAAATCAGGATGATGATAACATTCGAACTCATCAGATAGAAAAACGTGCTGTGCCTTGCCCTCATTAAGCAACCTCGAACTTGTAGCCCACGCTCCATACAGTCTTGATTTGCCAGCCCAGATCCTCACATTTGGGCAGTTTTTCGCGTATGCGCTTTACATGCACGTCCACCGTGCGGCTGTCTCCAAAGTAATCAAAGCCCCATACTTTCTCCAGCAATTGCTCTCTGGTAAACACACGGTTTTGATGCGATGCCAAAAAGTACAGCAATTCCAATTCCTTTGGGGGCATGTCCACGATTTTGCCTTGAAAGACCACTTCATACCTGTCAAGACTGATGGTCATCCCGGGGAATGACAGTGCGCTATCTTCTCGGTCAGAGGGGGCACCGCGGCGCAGCACCGCTTTGATGCGGGCGGTGAGTTCCTTCGGGTCAAACGGTTTAGTGATATAGTCATCCGCGCCCAGTTCCAATCCCAATACTTTATCAAACGTTTCGTCCTTGGCAGACAGCATGATTATGGGAATGGCGCTTATTTGCCTTACGGCTCTGCAAACCTGCCAGCCATCCATACCGGGCAGCATGATGTCCAGCACCATAAGCTTTGGCGGGTTACGCTTGAATGCCTCCACCGCCTCATCCCCGCGGTGGTAGATGGATACTGTGTACCCTTCCTTTTCAAGGTAGAGTCGCATCAGCTCGGCGATGTTCTTGTCATCGTCTACGATCATAATGTGTTGTTGCTTATCCATTTAAGTACCTCTGCTACTTGAGTGTAACCATCGTAACGCCTGATTCGCCCTCACCGTAATTACCCAGACGAAAGCTTTTGACTTGCGGTATGGACTTGAGGTGTTTCTGGATGCCGGCGCGCAGCACGCCGGTACCTTTGCCGTGAATAATGCTTACCGATTCAAGTCCGTTCATCACCGCTGTGTCCAGGTAATTATCCACTTCCATGAGTGCCTCGTCAAGCGACAGCCCGCGCACATCGCATTCAAGGCTGGCGCGTTTTCCACCCGTTTGGGCGTGGACGCTTGTGGCGGGGCGTTTCTTGTCGGGCGTCTCATCTTTGGAAAGCTGGGATACATGAACCTTCATTTTGATGATGCCTGCTTGGATCTGCAGTTCTCCTTTGGTGTCGGGAAGAGTCAGCACGGTCGCGGACGCGCCAAGGTCGGCCAGGGACACGCTGTCGCCCACGCTTATATTCCCCGCGCTAAGGCGGTTTGTCTGCGGGCTGAAGTTCAAAGCATCAGATAGTACGTCAGACGCATCGTTCAATCGTCGGCTCAGCGCGTTTACCTCATGGGAGCGGGCGTCTCCGCTCTTATGCATCAATCGCAGTTCCGCCAGAATGGCAGTGGATTCACGCTTTGCTTTGTCGATGATCTTTTTGGCCTCTTCTTTTGCTTTCTTATCAGCACCGCGGTGCTTTTCTTCTATTTCCTGCTGCAACTTTTCCATGTTCCTGCGCATAAGGGCAGCTTCTTCGTACATTTCTTTCGCCATCGCCCGTTCCTTTTGAGCAACCTGGCGGTGATACTCCGCGTTGGCGATTACATCCTCAAATTGGATGGTTTCCTTGCTTAGCAGTTCTTGGGCGCTTTGGATAAGACCCGAGGGCAGGCCAAGCTTTCTGGATATTTCAAAGGCATTGGATTTACCGGGGATGCCGATGGACAGCCTGTAGGTGGGGCGGAGCGTGGCGACATCAAACTCGACGCTGGCGTTTTCCACGCCTTTGGTAGAGAGTGCGTAGGCCTTAAGCTCGCTGTAATGCGTGGTGGCAATTGTGCGGATGTGCCTTTTTTGCAGGTGGGTCAGAATGGCCTGAGCCAGCGCCGCGCCTTCCGTGGGATCGGTACCCGCTCCCAATTCATCAAAAAGAACCAGCGAGTTGTCTTCCATTTCGTCCAGGATCTTGACGATATTGGTCATGTGCGACGAGAAAGTCGACAACGATTGCTCAATGCTCTGTTCATCGCCGATATCCGCAAATACCTCGCCAAATACGGCCAATTCGGTACCGGGGCTGCTGGGCACTTGAAGACCGGATTGTGCCATTAGCGTCATTAGTCCCACGGTTTTGAGCGTGACCGTTTTGCCGCCTGTGTTGGGACCGGTAATAATGAGGGTGGAAAACTCGTCGCCCAGCCACAAGTCGGCGGGGACCACGGTACTTCTATCGATCAAGGGGTGGCGCGTTTTCAGCAGTTTGATATAGCCCCGCGCGTTCATTCTGGGACGCACGGCATCCATTTCTTGAGCCAGTCGTGCCTTGGAAAAAACGAAATCAAGGTGTGCCAGCAAGCTGACATTGCCGCCGATTATGTCGGCGCTGTCGCCCGCCTGCGCGGACAGGGCGGTGAGGATACGCTCGAT
Source organism: Clostridiales bacterium DTU024 (assembly GCA_001513425.1). Taxonomy (GTDB): domain Bacteria; phylum Bacillota; class Clostridia; order Christensenellales; family Aristaeellaceae; genus DTU024. The sequence goes on along the minus strand of LFTR01000223.1, from coordinate 44,050 downwards.
CTCCTGATCCTCCTTGGCTGTCCACTGCTTGAGTTCGTTGCCCAACTCCACCAAGGCCATAGGCTCAATAAAGAGTGTTGCCCCGCTGGAAGACTGGTCATGCACCAGCCCCGGTATGTTCTGGCGAAATTCCTGGCGCACGGGGACGACGTATCGTCCGTTACGCACAGTTATGATGGGTTCCTGCAAATACTTGGAGTAGGAGGGTTGATGGATAAGGGAATTCAGCTTTTCCCGGACGCGTTGATTGCTCAAACGGATGTGCCGCCTTATGCTCGCAAGTTCACTGCTTGCGTTGTCTGACATTTCATCCTCGCTGATAATGGCGCCTGAAATGTCGCTTTCCAGCGTGCGCTGAGGCTGCAGGTGGCCGGCGAGGGAAGAGAGAAGTCGCGTAAACTCATTGTCATTGACCAGTGCCGCGCGCGCCTGGCGTGCTGATTGCAATGATTGCGCAATGTCCAGCAGCATGCGCTGGGACAGCGTGGCGCCTTTGGAGGCTCTATCCAGATACGGGCGCACATCTATGGAGAAGCCAATTGGACTGTCTCCCCGATACTTGAGTACGTAAAGGGCCTCCTCTGTTTCCTGCTGCGCGCGCTCCACTTCGGCAAGCTGTGTATGGGGCATGAGACCGCTGCATTTTTCGACGCCCATTTTTGTGGTCGCGAAAGACGAAAGTTGGTCCCTCATTTTAGTAAATTCCAAGACGCGGATGGTTCTATCATTCATTTCATTCACCGGTGTTTATTCAACACCCTTTTCATATCGTCCAAGAGAAAACGCAGGGAGCGGGTTCACAGGGGTTTCGCTCGATATAAGGCCGGCGTAGTAGGATACGACGGCAACAGCGTCTTCGTGGATTTCCTTGGTAAGATTGATGAGCCAAGGATGATCCGAAGGCGCTTTTCTCCCCACGTGCAAAGGCTGTGCATCCAGAAGATAATTGAGGCACCCTTCCGGCAAGCGAACCGGGTACAGGGAGAACTGCGCGCCAATGCGATCTGTCAGGACCTGATCCTTGGTGCCTTCGCCCTTGTTGCACATATCGCACCCGGCGTGTCCTTTTTCAAGACCCATAAACACTCTTTGCGGGCAGTGGTTGAGTACCATCAACGCATAGCGTCCGTACACCGGGAACACGAGGGGCCAATCGTTGTTGGATAGATCCGCAATTTCACTGAGCGTCAGTTCGCGAGATGCCGTACCTTCGGTCGTGCCCTGCTCCCGAAGGAAATATACAGTCTCTTTGTTCCAAACATAAAGTCCCGGTCCGCCCAGCACTTTTTTCGGCCATGCGGGGGAAAGGTGCGACACGTTGTTCGCCACGACGTTGATGTCCCAATCTATGGCCAGAGCGTTTATCATGGTGAGCGTTTCGTCGCTGCATTGCCGGGGCAAGGTAAGCGCATCCTGAGTTCCAAGCAACGGAAGACCTGCTTTTAGATTCGCTTCACTGTAATCATCAGGAGCCCAGAAAAAGCGTTCCGCGCCGCATGCCTTGAAATCATTCGACCAATCAATATCCTTGCTTTGAACCGTTATGCGCGGGACGGGGGAAAAGTGCGGCATCGCAACGTTTTTTTTCTGATAGGTATTGTGGACGCTGAGTTTTTCATAACCATTTACGCGCTGCGCCACGAATGCTTCGAAAGCATCCCTGCGCAGTTGGTTGATGGCGGAAACAGGCAAGAACACCGGCGCGTGGTTGAGAAACGCAAACGAAGCAACATCAACGGGGAAATCCGCTGTCTTACGGATCGACTTCTCCGCGTTCTCTTGTGTTTGCGGTGCATTGCGTGCTGCTTGCGCCACAGCGCCTTTTGCGACAACTGAAGTCGTTCCGTCTGTAACCCCCATAGCCGCAGGCATATCAGGTTCAGCTGTCAAAGTAACATGCACCGGAGTGCGTGGCGCGGCACCGCGCCCGATGGTTCTCCTGGCGGTGCTGAGCAGCACTTCATCGTCCAGTCGGTAGACGATATCGTTGACATCAACTCTCTTGTGCAGCCGCAGCGTGACGGTTGTTCCCGGCGGCGCATCCTTGCCCGAAAAGATCATTTGCTGTACGGTATTGCCTCTTACTTCCAGTCCGTCCTGGTCGTTCAGCGGTAAGTTTAGCCTCGTTTCCGCCAAGTACTTGTCGCCCAAAGCACGGCAACCGGTGATTTTGCCAATAGCCACACCTTCGTGGGACACATGCAAGGGATTGATTATCCGGGCATCCTCGTTGCCGAAAATGTATCCGCGGCTGAATCCTCCACGGTTGAAAACCTGCAACAGGGCGTCCTTGTTGCCTTGAGTTGCGCGCGCCCCATCAGATATGTCCAGCGCTTCGCGGTATGCCTTGGTTACAATGGCCGCGTATTCAGCGCGCTTCAAGCGTCCTTCTATCTTGAGTGCTGAAATGCCGGCTTGCTGAAGCGCGGGAACGTCTTCAAGGAGATTGACATCCCGCGGCGACAGCCACGCCGCTTTCTTTCCGCGATATGTGTACGCGATTCGGCACGGCTGAGCGCATCGCCCTCTGTTACCGCTCCGGCCGCCCACCATGGCTGACAGCTCGCACTGGCCGCTGACCGATACGCATAGCGCCCCATGTACGAATACTTCTATCTCGATACCGCTATCCACGGCTTTTTTGAGTGTTGCCAGGTTAGACTCCCTCGCGAATACAACACGATCAAGGCCGACAGTCTGCACCATCACCGCGCCCGCGACGTTGTGGATGCTCATCTGCGTGCTGGCATGCACGGGTAATTCGGGATAATGCTTCTTGACAAAACGAAGTACGCCAAAGTCTTGAACCAGCACCGCATCGGTTCCTGACGCCGCTACCTTTGCCAGAGTTTCCGAAAAGACTGCAAACTCGCTTTCCTTAACGAGTGTATTCAGCGTTACATAGACCTTTTTCCCGTAATAGTGTGCCCAGAATACGGCCTCACGCAGCGCGTTATCATCAAACCCGGCTGAAGCGCGTGCGCCAAAAGAAGCCGAACCCAAATAAACGGCGTCCGCGCCGTTATTGATGGCTGCCCACAGGGAATCCATATTTCCGGCGGGGGACAGCAGCTCAGTCTTTTTGCTGAGCGGCATCGGCTAGTTCCCTTCTCAGTCTTGTCATTTCGTCCTGCAGAAGGATATTCTCTTCCGCGAAACGCAGCGCTGTCACGGCCGCTGCTGTTTCGAAATTCACACGCTTATCCAGCAGCATGGTCTCCGAAATGGCATTGGCCGTAAGCTTCTCAATGCGCTTGACGTAATGCTCATTTTCGCCCGACGAAATGCTGTACGTACGGCCGGAGAGCATTACGGAATAAGTCTTGCGTTCCATCAATTACTTTGCCAGCTTTCTAAAAGGGAACTCAGAGCCTTCCTCGCGCTCGATTCTAATGGACTTGATCACCTGCGGGGTAAGCGGCCTGTCATTTCGATCCTTTGGCACGTTGACGATTTTCTCTGCTGTCTCCATACCCTCTGTTACTTTGCCAAACGCCGCATAGCTGCCATTTAGGTGCGGTGTATCAGCAGTCATGACGAAAAACTGGGATCCCGCAGAATCCTTCATCATACTGCGCGCCATGCTGAGCACGCCGCAGGTGTGCTTAACACTGTTGGGAACACCGTTGGCTGAGAATTCGCCCTTAATGGCATACCCCGGACCACCGGTGCCGGTGCCGGCGGGGCATCCGCCCTGAATCATGAAGCCCGGGATAACACGGTGAAAAGACAGGCCGTTGTAGTAGCCTGCTTCTGAGAGTTCAATGAAATTGCCCACCGATTCCGGCGCGATATCCGGATATAATTCGCCTTTCATGCGGCTGCCGTTTTCCATGGTGATAGTAAAGGTGACTTTTTTGTCTGTGTTCATGATTACCCTCCGATATTAATAGAAACATCATAATGAACAGGGACTATTTTGTCAATTGAAGGGGAGCATCGGCTGAAGGTAACGACGCGCTCGAAAAAGGAATCCACATTTTCAAGAACATTGTGCAATTTTGCGCTTGACACGGTCATTTCAATATTGTAGAATGCAGTTCGTCGCCAAATGCAGGCAGCATGCGACCTAGCCTTCGGGGTGTAGCGCAGTCTGGTAGCGCACGTGCTTTGGGAGCATGGGGCCGGGGGTTCGAATCCCTTCACCCCGACCATTTTTTGGGAAGAAGCGGATTATACGTGGCCCCGTGGTCAAGCGGTCAAGACACCGCCCTTTCACGGCGGTAACAGGGGTTCGAGTCCCCTCGGGGTCACCATTCAGATTATATCTGAAATCCTCAGTTTTGAGCGTGGGCCTTTAGCTCAGTTGGTCAGAGCGGCCGGCTCATAACCGGTTGGTCCGGGGTTCAAGTCCCTGAAGGCCCACCAATTTTGGCCCGGTAGTTCAGTTGGTTAGAATGCCAGCCTGTCACGCTGGAGGTCGAGGGTTCGAGCCCCTTCCGGGTCGCCATTCCTGCTGTTGGGCTCTCGCTGGTGTAGCTCAATTGGCAGAGCAGCTGATTTGTAATCAGCAGGTTGCGGGTTCAAGTCCCTTCACCAGCTCCACATGGATAGGTTCCCGAGTGGCCAAAGGGAGCAGACTGTAAATCTGCCGCTGAAAGCTTCGGTGGTTCGAATCCACCCCTATCCACCAAAACCGCTGCCAAGCGGTTTTCTTGGTTAAGTCTTGTGCGAAGGCACCGCACACCGCCAAAATTAGCGCAAAATTCCGCATTTCCAGGCTTGACAAAGCCGCGGATAACAGGTAATCTGTCTAAGCGCTAATGATGCGTCGGGGGAGCATAGCTCAGCTGGGAGAGCATCTGCCTTACACGCAGAGGGTCACAGGTTCGAGCCCTGTTGTTCCCACCAAAATGGCCCGGTAGTTCAGTTGGTTAGAATGCCAGCCTGTCACGCTGGAGGTCGAGGGTTCGAGCCCCTTCCGGGTCGCCATTTTGCCTTGGTAGCTCAGTCGGTAGAGCATGTGACTGAAAATCACAGTGTCGGTGGTTCGATTCCGCCCCAAGGCACCAATGCGGTAGTAGCTCAGTTGGTAGAGCGCCACCTTGCCAAGGTGGAGGTCGCGAGTCCGAGCCTCGTCTACCGCTCCATCCCGGCGCCATAGCCAAGTGGTAAGGCGAAGGTCTGCAAAACCTTTATTCCCCAGTTCGAATCTGGGTGGCGCCTCCACAACGATTGCCTCCGAAAACTCAGCTTTGACAGTGGGTTCGGGGGTTTTTCTTTTGCCAAATACGAAGCTGAACCGGATATGCTGAACCCGCGCTTCCCGAGGGTGAGCAAACATCCCATCGGATCGACGAATCGTTTTTTACCAGAGCCCGAAATTCCTCCAATATCAAGGGGTGATTGTTGTTTTTATATCCGACTGTCGTGTGATATAATGCTGGCGTGAAAGATGAGGTGATGCGTGTGCCACGGGAAACGTATGAATTGACAGCGATGTTCATGCGCTATTGGTTCGTTTTCCTTGGGCTTGTCATCACCTTGAGGGCATTCAGATGGCTTGTTAACGATCGCCGGAGCTACCAAAGGACACTTGCTGCGTTGCCGGACGCCGGGCTGATTGGGGAAGTGGTGGATCTAAATACCGGGGCGAGTTTTCCTCTGCCGAGGGAAGGCATTATCAGCGGCAGAAGCTACGCGGACATACGCCTGAAAAAGCTGAAGTATCAGTCTATCGCTTTCCAGTTTGTGGAGAATAAAGGTGTCCGCCTGTCGGGTCACGGCAGAAACAGAAGTATGCTGCTGGAAGGAGAGCCTTTGCGCCGCAATCAGTATGCGCTCCACGGGTCGAGATTTGTTTTGCCTCCTTATGAACTGCGATTCCGCCTGTTTGCGGGGCTAGATGTTCCGCAGCGGAGACCGGCGGAACTTGCTCGTCGGGAAGTCCATGCAGAGCCGATGACGCCCGAAGAGGCCGTTTGGCCGCCGATAGACGTCTATGCAGATGATTACGCATATGATCCTGTGCTGGACGCCACGTGGCCCTATGCGCCGGGCATGGATGACGCTTTCACTGACGCCCGCAATTACGAAAATGACCCTCTGCCGGAGCCGAGAGGCGATCCTGAAATTTACGACGGATGGGGCAATACCAATGGCGAAGACTAAGCACTCCCCGCAGGCCAAGCTGGTGGGGACGGCAGCCCTGTTCACTTTGAGCGGTTTCGCTCTCCTGGCTTTGAAAAACCTGGATGTGCAGACCGCGCTGATGGCACTGGTTGTGCCGATAGCTTTCATTATCGTTTGCACGCTTATACCCAAATTATTCCCCGCGGACAGGCTCCTGCTGACGCTGGTCAACTTCCTGTGCGTGCTTGGTATTATGGTGCTTTATCGTATCAGCCCCGAAAAGGGTATGACTCAGGCCGTCAACTATGGTTTTGGCGTGATTTTCATGATAGTGTGTATGCTGATCATCAGGCATATGCACCGCCTGAAGGCTCTTGTATGGCTGGCTGCTGCCACCGCCGTTGTGCTGATGTTGCTGCCGCTGGCGATCGGCAAGGAAGTGAACGGCGCGCAAGCCTGGATATCCATTGTGGGTGTTAATTTTCAGCCAAGTGAGATCGTGAAGGTCGTGTTGCTGATCGTTGTTGCTTACTTCTTGTCCAAACGCAGGATTTTGATAGCCATTTCCTATGCCGGGGTGTGCCTTGCGCTGTTGATGCTGCAAAAGGATCTGGGTACGGCGCTTCTATACTATGCGGTCACATTGTCAATGCTTTTTGCTTCTACAGGCAGTTTTGCGTTGTTGGGCGGTGGCTTGGCGGGCGGTGCGGCTGCCGGGATGCTGGGTTACAGCATGTTCAGCCATGTGAAGCGTCGCGTCGCCATCTGGCGTGACCCTTGGTTTGACTACAATGGCGCAGGCTATCAAGTGGTTCAGTCCCTCATCGCCATTGTTAACGGCGGCCTGACGGGTGTAGGGTTGGGCGTCGGCAATACGCATGTTATCCCTGCGCACGATACTGACTTCATATTTTCTGTTATTCTTAACGAATTTGGCGCCATCTTTGGTATATGCGTTGTTTTTATATACGTAATGATTTTTTTGCGCGGCATCGCCATTAGCCTCAGGTGCAATCACCGCTTCCACGCGCTGATGGCGCTGGGCGGTTCGCTGTTTATCGCATTTCAAGCCTTCGTTATCATCGGTGGTAACATCAAAATGATTCCCCTTACCGGCGTTACCTTGCCTTTTGTGAGTTACGGCGGTTCTTCCCTCTTGTCCTCATTGGGCATTATCGGGATTTTGCAGGGTATCGAAAGCATCAATGAAGACCACATTGCGGCGGATGCCATGATGGCGACGATTGGGGACGAAGTGTAATGAAGCTTCTGCGCAAAAACATTGGAATGATCGCGGCTGTCATGACAATTCTTATCCTCTCGCTGATTGCGTACGGAACATACAGTGTTTCCACACAAGGCAACCGCTGGTTTGCGTCCGGCGCCAACACTTACATACGGCAAATGAAGCGTGATGTGATCGCCGGAGACATCTATGACCGCAACGGAATTGTTTTAGCCACAACCGACGCCGAAGGAAAACGGATATACCAAGAAGATGCCGGCGCACGCCGCGCCGTTGTTCATGTAATAGGCGATACGGCGAACAATGTTGGATACGGTGTGGAATCCTTTATGTCCAACTATCTGTACGGATTTAGTGCTTCCTACTTCCAGAAGCTGGCGCACGCGCTAAGGGGCGAGAAGATGCACGGAAGCAATGTGACCCTGTCCATCGACAGCAATTTATCCAACTATGTTGCTTCCATTTTTCCGGCAGGCAAGAAAGGCGCTGTCGTTGTGATGAACTATGCAACGGGCGAACTAATGTCTTTGCAGAGTTTCCCGTCATTTGATCCCAACAATATCACCGAAAACGTCAAAACGGATCCTCTGCAGCCTTTTTGGAATAACGCAACCCGCTGGACAAGTGCGCCGGGCTCCACATTCAAGATCATCACGCTTGCCGCGGCGCTCAAGAACATTCCCGGCGCAGTGGACAAGAGCTTTGAGTGCAGCGGGGAGCTCCCCGTAATGGATAGCATCGTCAGGGACGCAGGCAACGCTTCGCATGGCAGGCTGTCGCTCAAGCGCGCTTTCGCGCAAAGCTGCAATGTGACTTTCGCGAACATCGCGCTGCAAATGGGGGACGAAAGACTGAAGGAAGCTGCCCGTCTTTTCGGAACAGGTGACTATTTCCTATTCCAGGATATCGTGGTGGAAGACTCGGCATATCCCACGGCCGGACGCAGCGATAAGGAATTAGCATGGACAGGCGTAGGGCAAAGCGCTCTTCAGATGACACCACTGCACATGACAATGATTGCGGGCAGCATCGCGTATGATGGCGTCATGATGGAGCCCCGCATTTTGCAAAGGGCAGTGACAGGCAATGGCGAGATTACCGCGCAGATGACACCTAAGCATTATCTGCAGCCGCTGGATAAAACGACGGCTGACCTTATCTGCGATTATATGGTGGAAGCAGTGCGCAGCGGAACAGGCAGCCGTGCCAATGTAAGCGGGCACCGAATCGCCGGCAAGACCGGGACGGCGGAAATTGACGGTCAGGAGCAGAGCAATGCATGGTTTGTGGGGTTCATCGACGAGCCGCAGTATCCGTATGCCGTTTGTGTCGTTGTAATGGAAGGCGGCGGCGGCGGTTCAGTTGCCGCGCCGATCGCGGGCAAGATTTTCAGCGCTATCACGGGCGCGTCCACATCAAAGTAAAAAGAAGACTCGCGCAGGAGATGCCGCGAGCCTATTTGCATTCAAGGATTCCTAGAGCCTGCCGCTTCGTCCGCCATAGGAGCGACCGCTGCCGCTGGAAAAAGAGCGTCCGCCACCTCCGCTCCCGCCGGAAGGCGTTTCAATTTTGGTTCTGGTTACGGTTTCATACAAGTAGATATCGTTGGCGGTGAGCAGATTGAGGCTGTTTGAGACGACATAGAACGAGGCATCCACTTTGTTCTTTGCTGTCTTCATGCCGCCTTTCATGATAAACACGATAATCAGCGATACGATCAGCGCTACAGGCAAAATAAAAACAAGGTAGTCAGCCGCTGCCGCAAAAGATGAGCGGGGCGTCATCACATCGCGAAGATACGCGACATAGTCCCTCATGGCACTGCCATAATCGCGGCTGGGCAGATAAGGCGCCAAGATTTCGTACAGATCGTCGTCTCCGCGCCGCGTCAGCTTTTGTTCGGCGGGACCATACGCGGCTTCGCCGTATGCGCCGCGCTCGCCCACATCAAAAGCGAAAGCAAAAGCCACGTAGTTGTCAAATTTCTGCTCGTCACGTACCGATTCATAGAAATCTGCCGCGTACAGATCGGTGGGTTTGCCAAAGGAGTTTTCGGTGGTGACGATGATGGAATCAAAGCCGAATTCATCGTACATCGCCTGCATTTCGGCTTCCAGGAATTGCGTGTCTCGGGCGCTGAATGTACCCGCTTGGTCATAGATATGCTGCAGGATCTCAGCGTCTGCGCCAAACGCACAGGTAATCAGCATGAGGGAAATCGCCACAACAAAGCTTTTCTTCATTCAAAGCACCCCCAGAGAGACCAGCAGCGTGGCCACAAGATATCCGCCCAAGGTGAAAGCGCCGGTAAGGCCAAAGAGCCACTTAAGAAATTTGGGAAGTGAATAGGGAATATTGCACGTTAGTTCTCCCGTTTGCCCATTGATAGCAAAAGTATAGGTTTTGTCCTCTTTTTTGGTCGTAATGAGCCACACCGGGAAGAGAACGGCCGAACAGCGCCCGTCCGGCACCTGGATTTTTACCGAGCGGGGAATGACTGCGTGATACCCCGCGACCGTATTGCGGAAAGCGGATTCTGTGCTTTTGTGGATGCGGTTGTCCGCCCGCCGCTTGCTTTCTTCAGCGTCCACGTCTGCCCTGTTTGCCATGGAACCGGATAAAGTTTCCGGAGAGAATGCAATGGAAGCGTCCATAGCGAAAGGCTCAATGGACTCGGTGATGCTGTTGTCCAACTTACTGCTGGCGTCTACCGGAAGATCCCTAAAATCCAGCGTACCGGCGCGGCGTACCAGGAAATGCCTGGTTTTGGTTACGCGGTACTTGCCGGATGTAAACGTGCTGACCTGCGACGCGTTGTAGGTTACATCCGCGTTTGCCTGCGCGTCAAACAGCCAGTACGGAACATACAATTTACGAATTTCATCAATCGTATTGCCCTTCATGAACAAATTGGGGACGAGCTTTTTTCCTTTGAAATAGTCATGAAACATGCCCGTAGCCTTCTCTTTGCTAATCAGGTACGGAATAATCCTGGTTGGGCGTGTTTCTTCTCCAAACTGCATGGGGATAATAGAGGGGCTGCCGCAAAAGGCGCAGTTGGTGGCCACTGTGGTTTCATCGGTTATGAGTTCTGCGCCGCATGAAGAACATGAGAAAGCTTGCGTGCGTGCAGCTTCCTCGGGCGAGTAGGGTTTGGCGTCGACGGTCCACTCACTGTTATCCGGGCTGCTCGCGGTTTGCTTTTCTATTGCGTCCACTTGCTTGACTGTCTCGGTGGGGAACTGATTGCCGCAGTTGTCACAGGCCATTTCTTGGCTGTATCCGTCAAATTCGAGCGGCGCTCCGCATGAGGGACATTTGTACGTCAGAGTCGACATGCGATTCTCCTTTCTTGGTGGTTTCTATTCTTGTCCATTGTCCATTAACAGCCCCATAATACATGCATTTGAAGCATTTGTAAACACGGTTTGGCCCCCTTTTGATTGTGTTGAAATCTCGTCTTATCTGTGCTATACTCTTGATAGTCAAAGAAGGTCAGGAGAGCTTCTTGGACGAGAAAGCAGGTGTTTGGATGAGGCTTAGCGATACGATTGCGCAGTTTATCAAGGAGATGCTCTCGCAGGATGAGCTCGAAATTGAGTTGCAGCGCAACGATTTGGCTGCGTACTTCCAATGTGCGCCCTCTCAGATAAACTATGTGCTTTCTACACGATTTACGCCCGACCACGGATATGTAACGGAAAGCCGGCGGGGCGGGGGTGGTTGCATTCGTATCACACGCCTGCGGAAAACCGGCGGCGAGTATTTGAGATATCTGCTTGAGGAGAGAATTGGTGAATCCATCGACGAAAACGCGGCCGATATCGTAGCCAGACAATTGGCAGAGCGGCAGGTTATTTCTGTAAACGATGCAAATTTGATACGCACGGCCATCAGCGCGCAGACTTTTGCGATACCCATTCCGTCACAGCTTAAGGATGCCCTTCGGGCAAGAATATTCCGCAACATGCTGCTCAGCATTGCCAAGCGTGATCCACAGGAGGATTAAAATGATTTGTGAAGTATGCAAGAAAAACGAGGCCACCATCGTTTTCCAGATTTTTTCGGGTGGACAATTGGCCACAAGGACTATTTGTGCTCAGTGTGCCATGAAAGCACAAAGCGACCTGACCAGAACCCTTTGGGGGATCGGCATGCATCTGCAGGAAAGAACTAAAGAAGAAGCGGAAATCCGCCGGGATGAAGCAATGCCGACCAGATTTTGTTCGGCTTGCGGTTCTCCCGTGAGCAAAATAGACGAAGACACCGTGCTGGGCTGCCCAAATTGCTATGATGCCCTTGATGAAAATGAGGCGGCTGTGCTGGCAAAGGGGCGTGAAGAGATCACTGCACCCGAAGTGGCAGAGGTGCCGGAAGATATTAAAACCACCATAGAGCAAATGGCACACAAATTAAGGGAGGCGATTGTTTCTGAAGATTTCGAGCAAGCAGCTTCCTTGCGCGACCAGATCAACAAAGCAACTCTCAGCGGGCAGATCGGTGATGAGTAATATCATTGTGTCATCGCGCATCACCATGCGCAGGAATTATGCGGATATGCCTTTTCCCGGCAAGATGGATGATGTTCAAAAGCAAGTTGTTCTTGCTCGGGTAAGCAGTGCTCTCGCGGAGGCGGATCCGCCGTATCAAATGGTTACCGAAGGGGACACGCTGGATGAACGCTCACAGCAGATGCGGGGCAATCACGGATTGGATTTTCCATCTTTGCGCGATGGCACTGCTCTCTTTGTGAAATCTTCCGACATGCATGTAGCCGTAAATTTCGAGGACACTGTCACACTGGAGAGGGTTTTTAAACGTGATGATCCTGATGCCGCTCTGGATATTGTTCAGTCTGAAGCCAATAAGATCTTTCGGTCTCACACACCTGCGCATCATGAAAGTATCGGCTTTTTGACTGCAAGTCCTCACCTTGCAGGAAGCGGCATACAGATTTCCACCATCGTACATCTTCCCGTGTTGACAGAACTAAGGCAGATTCCTGCCGTCAAATCAGATGTCGAGCAGCATTCGGCGTGCTCATTCGCGGCTCTTGTGACGGCGGGAGAGAAAAATCTTGCAGCGCTGTATGAGATTTCGAATGCAGGCAAAGGTGCAGCTTCCGCCAAACAAAGCTTACTGGCCGTTCAAATGGCCGTCGATAAGGTTGTAAAACGCGAGAAGGCTCTGGCGGAAAAGGTACTGACTGTGCCTCACTCGGCATTGGTGGATCAAGCGTTCAGGGCATACGGCATTATGCGATATGCCAGACGGATAAACATCACGGAGTTTTTGGCACTCTGGTCGCGGCTGCGGATGGGCGCTGAAAACGGCATCCTCGATGTGGATCTATCGATCATCGATGATCTGTATCGGGAACTGTCCTATGTGCACAGGCCCCAGGACCATGAAGAAGCGAAGAGTCTCAAAGAAATCAATTTTCGGCGCGCTGAAACCATCAGGAAGCGCTTAATGGAGGATAATAATGCCACTATACGGTAAATTTAACGACAAGGCCCAGCGGGCGCTTGAGTATGCACAGCAAACCGCGACGGGCATGAAACATAAATACTTTGGCACAGAGCACTTGTTGTTGGGTTTGCTCAGTGAAGCGCGCGATGACGTGCCCGCCATACCTGAACATGTTACCCATCGCAGCATCAGGGAGGCGGTCATGCAGCTGTACGTGGCGGAAAAGGAAGCGCCCAAGTCGCTGGAACTTACACCCAAGATGAAGAAGTTGATGCAAAACAGTGTGCTTCATATGCAGAAGAACGATCTGCCCGCTATTCCGTCATCACTTTTGTGGAGTCTTCTGCTTGAGGAACAAACCAGTGTTGCCGTGCGCATACTGTCCGTATACGGCTGTGACATTGATGCGCTCAAGGACAGCGCGGACATGACCCTCATGAAAGACAAAACTAATCCCTCCCAGGGCGAAGAAGAGCGCTCCGCGCTTGAAAAGTATGGCAGGGATCTGACCGCCATGGCGGCCAGCGGAAGTTTAGACCCCGTCATCGGGAGACAAAAGGAAATTGACCGCATCGTGCAGATACTGTCACGGCGTACCAAGAACAATCCGGTGCTGATCGGAGAGCCCGGTGTAGGCAAGAGTGCCGTGGCTGAAGGTCTGGCGCAGATGATAGTTGACGGAGGCATACCCGAGACATTGAAAGACAAGCGGCTGATCTCTCTGGACGTGGGGAGTATTGTCGCCGGGACAAAATACCGCGGTGAGTTCGAAGAGCGGATGAAAAGCATTCTGGACGAAGTGCGCAAGGACGAGCGAATCATCCTGTTTATTGATGAATTGCAGATGATAGTCGGCGCGGGCAGAGCCGAGGGCAGCATCGACGCCGCCGGCATCATGAAGCCCGCTTTGGCACGCGGTGAGCTGCAATGTATTGGCGCTACCACACTTAATGATTATCGCAAGAATATCGAAAAGGATACGGCCCTGTCACGCCGCTTCCAGCCTGTCATGGTCGACGAACCAACGCAGGACCAGAGCCTGCAGATCTTGAGGGGCCTAAGAGAAAAATACGAGCAGTATCATCACGTACGCATCTTGGACGAAGCCCTTGAAGCGGCTGTTACTTTGTCAGCCAGGTACGTCAACGAGCGCTTCCTTCCTGATAAAGCGGTGGATCTGATGGATGAGGCGGCTTCACGCGTGCGCATACGCTCACTCTCGCTGCCCCTGGACATTTTGGACGAAGAAAAGGAACTGGATTCGCTTCTTGAAGAGAAACGCGGGGCCATTGAAGAGCAAGCATACGAAAAGGCGGCTTCGTTGCGAGATACGGAAAGGCAGCTGCGGCAGGACATCCACGATAAAAAGCTTCATTGGCGGCAGAACCGCGAAGACAACAAGACCGCCGTAACGCAAGAAGAGATCGCTTTGGTTGTGTCGTCCTGGACGGGCGTACCCGTACAGCAGATGACTACACAAGAAAGCTCACGCCTGCTGCATCTGGAAAAGGAGCTGCATGAACGCGTCATCGGACAGGAAGAAGCCGTGTCCGCAGTCAGCCGTGCTATTCGCCGTGCGCGTGCCGGACTGCAGGATCCAAAGCGGCCATTGGGCTCGTTCATTTTTCTTGGCCCGACCGGCGTTGGAAAAACTGAACTGTGCCGCGCATTGGGCGAAGCCATGTTTGGCGATGAGGATTCCGTGATCCGTCTGGATATGAGCGAGTATATGGAAAAACATACCGTGTCACGGATGGTGGGTTCACCTCCCGGCTATGTTGGTTATGAAGAAGGCGGCCAGCTCACGGAGGCCGTTCGGCGCAAACCCTACAGCGTGGTATTGTTTGACGAAATCGAAAAGGCGCATCCCGATGTGTTCAATATGCTGTTGCAGATACTGGAAGACGGCCGGCTGACTGACAATGTGGGACGCATCACCAGCTTTCGAAATACCATCATCGTGTTGACCAGCAACGCCGGGGCACAGGCTATCGCCGAGGGGCGCAGCATGGGTTTTGGATCTCAGAGCGGCAACGCATTGGACTACGAGGACATGCAAGCCCGGGTATTGGATGAAACCAAGCGTGTGTTTAAGCCCGAGTTCATCAACAGACTGGATGAGATCATCGTATTCCATCCGCTTTCGACGGTCGAAATCAATGCCATCGCGGGGCTGATGCTCGACAAGGTAGCCCAGAGACTGAAAGAGCAGAACATTTATCTCACTTATGACGACGATGTAAAGACTTATCTCGCCAAAGAAGGCTATGACCCCAAATATGGCGCAAGGCCGCTGCGCCGCGCCATACAAAGAAAGCTGGAAGACGCACTAAGCGATACGATCATTGCCGGTGAGACAAGGGCCGAGGATACCGTGACCGCCTACATGCAGGATGGAACTATCCATTTTCGCAATGTGAACAAGAAGGAGCCCGTCAAGGCTTAGCAAACAGGCAACTTGCGCAGGCTGTCGCACGGCAGCCTGCTTTTCCATTTGCCTTTGCCAAAGGCTGTACTGTGCTTGACCTGCCGGGAGCTACCTCGTATAATGACGGCGATAAGAAGGAAGGGGAATGCTGAATGCCTGAAACGAAAACATTTTACGTGACAACACCAATATATTATCCCAGTGGTCACATGCATATAGGCCACACGTACACTACCGTGGCCGCCGACACCATCGCGCGATTCAAGAAACTGACGGGGTATGACACCTTTTTTTTGACCGGTACGGATGAACATGGCCAAAAAATCGAGCGGCGTGCCAAAGAAAAGGGTGTACAACCCAAGCAATACATCGACCCCATCGTTGAGGAAACCCAGGATATGTGGGCTATGATGGAGATTGAATATAACGATTTTATCCGCACGACAGATGAAAGACATGTTCGCGTAGTACAAGATATATTCAAGCGCTTTTATGAGCAGGGCGACATCTACAAGAGCGAGTACGAAGGCCAATACTGTGCGGAATGCGAGGCGTTCTGGACGCCGTCGCAACTGAAGGACGGCAACCTGTGCCCCGATTGCGGAAGGCCGACCGAATTGGTGCGTGAAGAAAGTTACTTCTTCAAAATGAACAAATATCAGGATTGGCTGATCGACTACATTGAGAACAACCCCGGGTTCATTCAACCGGAAAGCCGCGCGAATGAGATGCTGCAAAACTTCCTAAGACCCGGTCTGCAGGATCTGTGTGTCAGCCGTACGTCCTTCAAGTGGGGCATTCAGGTGGATTTCGACCCCAAGCATGTTGTGTACGTCTGGATCGATGCGCTTGCCAATTACATTTCGGCCTTGGGCTATGGTACAGGTGATGATACGTTGATGCAGAAATACTGGCCTGCCGATGTGCAATTGGTAGGCAAAGAAATTGTGCGTTTCCATGTGATCTATTGGCCCATCATGCTGCACGCGCTGGGTTTGCCACTGCCCAAAAAGGTGTTCGCGCACGGTTGGCTGCTGTTCGGCAACGACAAAATGAGCAAATCCAAAGGCAATGTCGCGTATCCGCAGCCCATCGTCAGGCGCTACGGCGCGGATGCGCTGCGCTACTACCTGCTGCGTGAAATGCCCTTTGGTGCGGATGGCAACTACACCAATGAGTCGCTTATCACGCGCATCAACTCAGACCTGGCTAATGATTTGGGCAACCTTGTCAGCCGGACCTCTGCTATGATCATCAAATACTGCGGTGGCAAAGTACCCGTTCCGGGCGAGTATTTCGATGTGGATAAAACCCTGATCCAAGCGGTTGAAGCGCTGCCCGTCCAGGTCGAAACCGAGATGGATAGCCTGCAGTTTTCGCGCGCGCTGGCACATATTTGGCGCATCATCGGCGACTGCAACCGCTACATTGACGCAACGCAGCCCTGGGTATTGGGGAAAAACCCGGATGAAAAAGAGAGACTTGACACCGTTCTTTATGTCTTGGCAGAGGCGCTTCGTTTTGTGGCGGTCTTGCTGTGGCCGTATATGCCCGCAACGCCCGACAAAATTTATGGGCAAATTGGCATAAGGGAAGCACAAGACAAAACTTGGGACAGTCTGGCGCAATTTGGCCGGCTGACACCAGGTGCCGGCATTGAGCGCAAAGGCGCGCTGTTTCCGCGGCTTGAGCTGGATAAGGAGTTGGAGGCACTCAGCGAAGATGATGCAACTGAACCAAATGCGCAGGAAGAAGCGTCTGCCATAGCCCCCGACAAAGGTCTGATTTCCATGGATGATTTTGAAAAGTTGGATTTACGCGTGGCACGCGTAGAGCAATGCGAGAAAGTGCCAAAAAGCGAAAAACTGCTTAAGTTTACCTTGTCTTTGGGGACGCAAAAGCGCACGGTTGTGTCCGGCATCGCGGGCAGCTATGAACCCGAGAAGCTCGTAGGCACGCAAGTAGTGCTGCTAAGCAACTTGGCCCCGCGCAAAATCAAGGGTATCATTTCGGAGGGCATGATCCTCTCCGCAGCCTCCAATGATGACAAAACGCTGAAACTCCTCACAGTGGAAAGCGATATTGAAGACGGAGCCGGCATCAGTTGATCAGCGGCCTGTTTGACAGCCATTGCCACCTGGATGATGCCAAATTCGATTTGGATCGCCCGGATGTTATTGGGCGCATGCAACATAATGGCATAGTGGCGTGCGTCACGGTGGGAAGCGATCTTGTTTCGTCCCAAAGGTGTTTAGACATCGCGGGGGATCATGAAGATATATATGCTGCGGTGGGCGTTCATCCGCATGAAGCGAAGGAAGCACCCGCGGACTATTTGCTTGATTTGGAAAACATGCTCAATAAGCCCAAAGTCGTGGCGCTGGGGGAAATCGGACTTGATTACCATTATGACTTTTCGCCAAGAGAGACTCAGGCGGTTGTTTTTTCTGAGCAGCTGGATTTAGCGTATCGGCACCAACTGCCCGTTATTGTGCATGTGCGTGAAGCACACGGCGATGTGCTAAAGATCCTCAGGGAGCGTGCGCCAAAGTTGAGCGGCGGCATTATCCACTGCTTTTCCGGCAGCGCGCAAAGCGCGCGAGAGTACATGGCACTCGGATTTTACATTTCATTTGCCGGATCCGTCACTTTCAAAAATGCAAGCAAACTGAAAGAGGCGGCTTTGGCGGTCCCGTTTAACAGGCTGCTCATTGAAACAGACAGTCCCTATTTGTCGCCGGAACCCAAGCGCGGTAAACGCAACGAGCCCGCGAACGTCAAGTATATTTGCGAAGCGCTCGCCCTGCTTCGCGGCACACCTTATGAGCAGATGGCGTATATGACCGCGCAGAACGCGCGCGATGTATTTGCCATACAATTGTAACGGATTCTACGGCGAATTGTAATGATGATGACGAAAAGACTTAACTTGCGCGAAATATGTGATATAATGTGTTTTGCACTCTGGGAAGGGAAGGTATGACCGCGTCAATGCAACCAATAATTCTCGCATCGTCATCACTCCGCCGGCACGAATTGCTCCGGAGCATGGGCGTCTTCTTCGAAGTGATCGTCCCTGACATCAACGAAGGCGCATCGGGCGATGCGCGGGAGACAGTTATTGAAATGGCGCAGCAAAAGGCATGGCAAGTAGCGCAGCAGTATCCCGAACGATATGTACTGGGGTCGGATACGCTGGTAGCCTTGGAGGGTGCCATTTTGGGGAAACCCAGGGATGAGAAAGATGCTTGCAGTATGTTAGCCATGCTGCAGGGACGGTGGCATGAAGTCCATTCCGGTGTATGTTTATATCTTCCGGGAGAAAAGATGCCGGACGTACGCCATTGCGTTACCCGTGTGCACTTTGCGGCGCTTACTGACGATGAAATCAGAGACTATGTCCTGTCCGGCGAACCGCAAGGCAAAGCCGGCGCTTATGCCATGCAGGGTCACGCCGGTATGTTCGTCACCGAAATCGTCGGCAGTTTTTCCAATGTCATCGGTCTGCCCACGGCAATCGTCAGAGATATGCTCATCGCCAATCGGTATCCACTTTTTTTAGCAAAGAACAGGTCGTGAAAGATGGCAATTATCGCACCGGACATAGGGATAGATTTGGGAACGTCCAACACCCTCGTTTATGTGAGCAGGAAAGGTATTCTCCTCAATGAGCCCACACTGCTGATCGTGTCGGGAGGAGCGAAGCGTACCTTGCGTGCCATTGGCGCAGATGCCCGTGCGATGGTGGGAAGAACGACCGGCGGTGATGTCGCTGTCAGACCTTTGCGCGATGGAACGGTCAAGGAGTATGAGATGACCGAAACCATCCTTCGGTACTTTATTCGCAAGGCCATCGGCGTGTCGCAACTGATGAAGCCGCGGCTGTTTATCACTGTGCCCTGCCACATTTCGCCCGTTGAAAGGCGCGTAGTGCGGGAGGCGGCACTCAGCGCAGGCGCCCGCAAGAATGCAGTGCATCTCATTGAAAAGCCTTTTGCTTCCGCCTATGGTTCCGGGCTGCCCGTGTTCCAGCCGGAAGGCAGCATGGTGGTGGATATCGGCGGCGGTACGACGGAAGTGGCTATCATCTCCATCGGCGGCATTGTGTGCTCCAAATCCATTAAGGTGGGCGGAATTCGCATGGATGAAGCCATTATTGAGTTCGTCCGGCACGATTACAACATGCTCATAGGCGACCGGATGGCGGAGGATCTGAAAACCGATTGGGGATCCGCTTTGCCCATCAAGGATGAAAGAAAAGTAATGATCCGCGGGCGCGACCTGATTACCGGCCTGCCGCAGACGGCCGAAATTACGTCCACAAAAATACATGAGGCGCTCCAGCGTCCTTGCAGGCAGATACTTCAAGCCATCACCGAGGTATTGGAACAATCACCGCCCGAGCTGGCCGGTGATATCCTGAAGAAAGGCATCTACCTGATGGGCGGCGGTTCGCAATTGTACGGGATCGAACATTATCTGGCCAGCGAACTGGGACTGCCAGTGGTGCTGGCGAAGGATCCGATGATGTGCGCGGCGGTCGGTGTTGGGCATCTGGCGGAAAACGCAGAATTGCTGCCCAGAATCGGACGCTCCAGCTTTATGAAGGATGAGGATAATTAAGGGATTTTATGGCACGGCTCAAAAATAAAAAACGCAAAAACGAGTCGTCACGCCCGCGGCAAAAGCGAAGGCTGACCCAGCTTGCGGGTTTTGCCATTATTGTGGCGCTGCTCATGGTAATTGCTTCCATGATTGCATCGCAGTTCTTTCCGGACATCAGAATACTGGAGGCGCCCAGGCAGATTGTCGCACGATTCATCACCCCCGTTCAAAAGGCTTTTGCCGGAGCAACAGATGAGGTGGTGGATTACCTGAGGAAGCTCAAGTATCGGGGAACGCTGGAGGAGGAGTACGAAAAGCTTCTGCAAAAAGTGGACGAATTAACCGATAAAGCCATGCGCGTTGAAACACTGGAATACGAGCTGGCGAATGCCGCTGATCTGAACGATGAAATTTCGCGCAATCTGGGGCTGGACGGCGTCAGGGCCAACGTGATCGGTCGGGACACCAGCAATTACACCTATACTCTTACCATCGATGTGGGTACAAACCACGGTGTACAGGACTACATGGCGGTCGTGGTGCCGGGTGCTTTGATTGGATATACTTACGATGTCAAACCAAGCAGCGCTTCTGTCATGGGCATAATTGACGCCAACAGCAGTATCGCGGCGTTGATAGAGTCCAGCCGCGACCAAGGTACCATCAGAGGCACGCTTTCGGTCAACGGCCTGAACGAGTGCCGCATGTTCTACCTATCTTATACGACGCTGCCCCGACCGGGCGACCGCGTGGTTACAAGCGGTGTTGGTATGGAATTTCCGAAAGGAATCCCTGTTGGCTATGTACGGGAAAGTACGCGCGGACTGGAAGATAACAAGCAATATATCGTAGTGGACCCCATCGCGGACTTTGATCATATCGAGTATGTGATCGTCTACCGCTTTCGCCCGACGCGCGCGGAAACCGCTGACAACCGTGGGGCGATGTCCCAGGCCACGTTTGTGCCGCTCCCCACGCCTATCCCCGTACCTACCTTTATCGGACAGCAGACTGCACTGACCCCAACGCCGCCGGTGCCTACCGATACGCCCGATCCGGCTCAGTCGCAAACACCACCGCCCGCTCCAACGCGCAGCGCTATGGATGATATTACTTATGTAGACAGGGTTGCCCCGGACGCCACAATCGAACCTGCCCAGTCGCCAGATCCGGAACCCACGCCGGAACCGACACCCACATTCTCGGTCGATCAAATGACCCTTGAGGACGACCTATGAGCATTGCCCTGAGAATGGCAAAAAGAATAGGACAGACAACCAGAAAACTGATCAAGACAGCTTCTTTGATACTGCTGTTCTATCTATTGCAGACATGCGTCATGCCGCACCTCAAGATTTTTGGCGTGATGGGCAACCTTAACATGGTGATCATTGCGATTCTCACTGTGTCTTTCGGTAAAAAGTACGCGTTCGCTTCAGGTGCAGTCATCGGGATCATTTTGGAGTCCATGGCGCGCAATATCAATTCGTTCTACGTGATCATGTATCCGACGCTCGCCCTCATTTATGCGCAGGTTTTTGCGGATATGAGTGACATGAAGCGTGAGTTTCGGCGCATTAAGCTGAAAAGTGAGGAACATATTGATCATATCCAATCCACTGTGCGCAAAAAGAGGAAGTTCCGAATTACATTCAAGCGTACGTCCCCTGATGATATGAATCCGCATCTGCGCATACTTCTAAACGCAGTCTGCCTTCACGGCACGTATGAGGTGATTATGATCCTCTATGCGGCGCTTGGCGGCGTAACGCTTTCTTTGCGTCATTTCAGCAACATGCTGATGGCAGTGACTTATACGGCGCTGTGTTGTGTGGTCATGTTCCCTGTTCGCAAGTTTTTGGGGATGTATCCAAAGCGTGCGGTGCATGAAGTGGGCGAAGATTTTGTGCGCGAAAATGACGAAATGCCTTTGCAGGACTGGAAGGCACTTTGCCTGATCCCCGATGACCCGACCGCGGATTCTCTGCATGGGTTTGAGGTCAGGCGTGACGGGCCGCCGGAAAAAATCAGAATTGTTCGCGAAACGCCGGATAAGCCTGCGGACAAGGTTGCGAATAAACCCGGAAAGTTCAGGCGATCCGCTCGCAAATTTGTCTCCAAGAAGTTGTCCCGGAAGGGAGGGAATACCCATGAAAATTGAAAGATCCGTTAACCTTAGATTCCTCGTTTTTGGGGTGTTCGTACTTGCCTGCTTTGGCTTCATTGTTATGGGCTTGTATGATCTGCAGGTCAAAAGCGCCGATATTTACCAGACGGATGCCGGAAACAAAAGCGAGAAGACGCTGCGGCTGACGGGCAAACGCGGCATGATTACCGATGCGGATTCGGTTGTGCTGGCGATGAGCGAAGAAACATTCAATGTTACTTTCCAGCGGAACATGAAGCAGAACAGCGAGGCAGACTACAAAGCTTTCAGCACTTCCCTTCTGGAAACGATTGGGATCGTCGAAAAGTACGGCGGGGAATTGAGCGTTTCATTTGTCATTGAACGCAATCCAGAAAGCAATGCCTGGGAGTTCAACTTTGGCAAAGGCATTTCGGAGCGCGCCTGGCAGATACGTTCCAACCAATGGCATAACAATCACTATTTGCCCGAGGCCAATCCTGATTATGATACGGCGGAGGAGTGTTACGATCATCTGCTGAAACTGTACGATTTGGATACCCGCGGCCTTGATGAAGAAACCATCCTCAAGGTGATGGCGGTATATTCCGAAATGCAGATGAATCTGTACAACTCTGTTCCCATAACCATTGCCAAGGACGTTCCTTTTTCTGCTGTCAGCGAAATAACGGGCAGAAAGATGGTGCTCGCGGGCATTGACATCGCCAACGGCGAGAAACGCATCTATCCGCGCGGCACCATGGCATCGCAGGTCATCGGTTACGTGGGGCCTATCGCGGACTCCGACAATTATCAGGAAGAACTTAAACCTCTTGGCTATGCGCTCAATGACACAATCGGAAAAGACGGTGTGGAAAAGAGCATGGAAAATTGGCTGACACCCAATATCCAGAGCCGACAGGGCAGCCGCGTTATGGAGCGCGACAATCTGGGCCGCTTAACACGCCAAATCGATTATACGGCGCCGGTGAATGGCAACAACGTGAAACTTACGCTTATTGCCGGATATCAGCAAGTCGCGGAGCAAGCTATCGCTGATAACATCTCCCACACAAGGGAGAGGCAAGAACAAAAGCTCGTAAGCGGCGACTGGCTCGAAAAAAACCGTGAAAAACTCGAATCGCGGGATTTTGATAAGTATCCTTTGAAGCTGGCGGAAACAGGTTCCATGATCGTACTGGATGTCAACACGGGGCGGGTACTCGCCATGGCGCAATATCCCACCTACGACCTCAACGCTATGACGGCGGGAGGGGGAGAGGCCGTTCAGTACCTCTTGGATGATCGTAAAGTGCTGCGGAACTACGGTATTCAGCAACGGGCTGAGCCCGGCTCCATCTTCAAGATGGCTACGGCACTGGCTGCATTGACGAACAATGAACTGACGGTCACGGAAACCATCAGTGATGACGGTGCCTATATGCGCTTCACCAATAACGAAGCGGACGCACCTACCTGCTGGATTACCAAGGGCCAGCGGTACAAACACGCCAACCAGACCATCGTGAAGGGCATTTCCAACTCCTGCAATTACTTCTTTTATGAGATCACGGGGCGCCTGTATGGTGATAAAGGCACCAACCGTCTTTACAAGTACGCCGCGCAAATGGGCTTGACTTCCAAAACGGGCATCCAATTGCCGGGTGAAGCGCGCAGCATTGTCGGCAATCAAACCTCGCTATACGACCCCAGCGCTGCCTTGCAGGAACAGGAGACGTCCCAGCCCATTCTGGTTGCCGCGTCCATCAAGAAACACTTGCGCAACATAGGCGCCAGCTACGGCATTACCTATGATGAGGCTAGGCTGGATGCGTGCATACGGGAACTCATGAATATGGCGGTAGCCACCGGCTCCGATCAATGGGCAGACGCAATGCGCCCCATCCTAATGGCAGAACTGAATATGACGCGCGACATGGTATGGAAGCAGGCGGTCATCGGAGACATCTGGGTCTACCTTAACGACATAAAATGGGGCGGCAGCTTGGAAGTACAGATGGGTATCGGACAGTCCATCACACTGTTGACTCCGGCGGCCGTTTCCCGCTACGTTGCCAGTATTGGCAATGGCGGCACTGTATTCAACTTGTCTGTCATTGATTCGGTGATATCTCCGGACGGGGAGATCCTCAACAAGTATGAGCCCAACATTTTCGGTCGTTTGGAAGGCGCAGAACCGTATCTGCCATACATCCGGGAAGGCATGAAAGGCGTGGTTGACGCCGATCAGGCCGGTACGGCAGGCCGTTACTTCAAGAACTGGAAATATGAAAACGACTTGTGGGCGAAAACCGGTACCTCTCAGATCACTATCGGCGGCGTTAAACTCGATGTGGAAAACAACGGCTGGTTCCTGGCGCTGACGCCATTTGACACACCCGCAGAAATTGCGGTGGTCACACTTATCCCCAATGGTTTTTCCGGCGGTGAAACGGTGCTCGCTGCCAAGGACTTTATCGAGTGGTGGATGGACAATAAGACCAAGCACACAGGCGATGTTCCTGTGGTGCCCGGCAACGAGCTAATGCCGTGAGGAGAGAAGATGGGAAAAGTATGGGCGTTTGCTTCAGGAAAAGGTGGCGTTGGCAAATCCTCCGTGTCGGCAGGTCTGGCGGTGGAATTTGCCAAGCGCGGTATGCGCACCCTGATCGTGGACGCAGACATAGGCCTTCGGAATTTGGATTTGATGTTGGGGATGCAGGACCGCGTATTGTATGAACTGAGCGACTGCCTGGAAAAACGCTGTTCTCTGGAAGAAGCGATGGTGCCTCATCCCACTTACCCCTCGTTATATTTGCTCGTGGGCGGGCAGACGGCAAAACCGGGCGATTTCAGTACGGGACAGCTGACAAAGATTTTTTCTACCATCAGAAAATACTTTGATGTCGTGTTGGTAGATTGCCCGGCGGGCTTGGGAAAAGGATTCAGGAACATGCTTGCGGTTGCCGATGATTTGGCTCTCGTTGCGACGCCCGATGATGTGTGTCTGCGGGACACCCAAAAAACGGCGCAAACGGTTTTCAAGAAGGCCACGCTGAGCCCCTATTTGATTCTCAACCGATATGATGTCTCGAGCCTGAAAAACGGCAGCATCCAATCGCCTCAGACGATTGCATCAAACATCGACATGGCTCTGCTGGGCACTATACCCAATGACGCGCAAGTCTATTCTGCCCTGCTGCAAGGTTTGACGATGGCGGAATGCGATTCCGCCGAAGTGACCATTGCTCTTGGCAATATCGCATCCCGCATGCGCGGCCAGGATGTGCCGTTTGAAAACTACCTGAAAAGCCCTTTTCGCAAGTGGCTTGAGAAATTTATGCGAGGACTTAAATGACCACTATTGAGCATGAACACGCACGGCGCAGTAAACCTTTCTTTGACGTTCCGCTGCTTCTGATGATGTACGCGTTGGTAACGCTCGGCGTTTTGTTTATTTCTACCGCCACGTACAACCCATCCATCAGTGTCGATGCGCCGCTAATCAACAAAATCATCAACTCCAACACGGGTTCATGGCAGGCTATCTTTGCTGTCGCGTCCCCCATAGTGGTCTGGTTTGTCGTTTCCATTCCCTATGAGCAGTTCCGCAATTATGCGCGGTTATTCTATTACGTCGTGGTAGCGTTGCTGGTTGTGGTGCTGGGAACATCGGCGATACGAAATGTGAGTGCCTGGTATCAGTTGGCACTGGGCCGCATGTTCCAGCCCAGTGAATTTGCCAAAATTGCCATCATCCTGATGCTGGCGCGCAACATGGCGAGCAATCCGAAGCCGATGAGCACGTTCAAGGATGCACTGCGCCTTATGATGATTGTTGCCGTACCAGCGCTGGTTACATTGGCACAAGGGGAGGCCGGTTCTGTCATCGTCATGGCTGCCATCTTCTACATCATGATCTACTTTGGCGGCGCTAACTGGAAGTGGCTCCTTGGGCTTTTACTTGTCGCAATCATCGGTATTGTCACCATATTTGGCTATGGTATCATCAGTGGCTCAGACGACTATCGTTTGCTGCGTATACTGTCTTTCCTGGATCCGTCGAAATACACGCAGAGCGCGGGTTTGCAGATCCTCAATTCCCAGGAGGCGATCGGTTCGGGCGGGCTCACCGGGGTAGGTCTGTTTGTTGTCGGGTCTCACAGTCAGTTGGACTTCGTCCCGGAAGACTGGACGGACTTCGTCTTTGCGACTGTCGGCGAAGCGGTAGGGTTTTTGGGTTGCGTACTGATTGTGACGCTTTATGTCCTGATGATTCTCAGAATGCTGTATCTTGCCAGATACACGTTTGATAAGTTTGGGCAACTCATCATTATCGGCGTGATGGCGATGCTTTTCTTTCATGTGTTCCAGAATATCGCCATGACGATCGGCCTTATGCCTATTACCGGTATTCCGCTGCCGTTCATCAGTTATGGAGGATCGAATCTTTTGACTAACGTCATTGGCGTGTCGCTGGTGTTGAATGTCGCAAAGAACAGAATCACTGTGATGCCCAACTTCTCTGCTACCGTGGCGATACCCGGGAAAACCCGTAAGCGCGGCAAAAAGGCGAAGGTTTATGTGAATGTGGCGGATCAGCCGCGTAAGCGTCGAAGCCTTGGAAAATGACTCTTGCTTATCCACAAAGTGCATAGTATAATCCCTTTGCTATTGAGAGACCTTGTTGTTTTTGGGGTCAATGCCAAGTGGAGGAACTTCTATGCCTTTGGTCAAGTGCCCGCGTTGCGAACTCAATTATATGAATGATCAGGACAAATACTGCAAGGTATGTCTTCGTGAAATCCATGGGGAAGTGCCCAAGGAAGAAACGGAAATGTGTACCGTTTGCAATGATGTGCCTGCATTGCCCGGCAAGGATGTTTGTTTGTTTTGTTTGAAGGAAATGGACAGCCACAACAAAAAGGAAGAGGAAACCACACCGGGCAACGGACATGTTGAACTGGATGACGTCAGCACGATGGATGAAATCATCCCGGACGTGGAGGAAGACATTCACGATGAAGAGTATCAGGAAATGAACAACCATTTGTCGCTTGACGAAATGGAAGAAGAAGAGAATAGGGATGAGGATGACAGCGAAGAAGACGATATGTGAGCCTATTTCCGTTTTTGCCATCAGTGACTTTCATCTTCCCGGAAATACGGACAAGCCGATGGACATATTCGGCAGTCATTGGGAAGGGCATTTTGAGCGCATTAAGAGTGATTGGCTGGCGAAAGTGGGGGAAGAGGACATTGTTCTTATTCCGGGTGATATTTCGTGGGCTATGACGTTGGACGCGGCACAGGATGATTTGGATGCCATTTCGCTGCTCCCCGGGCGAAAGATTATTGTACGCGGGAATCATGACTTTTGGTGGGGTTCCATCACGCAGGTGCGTGCGAGGTTGCCAAAAAGTATCTACGCGCTTCAGAACGATGCCGCCCACATTGGCGGTCTTGTTTTTTGCGGTTCCCGCGGCTGGACATCTCCCGCAAACGAATCGGATTTGGAAAATGCCAAAATCTATCAGCGGGAGTTGATTCGTCTTGAGATGTCTTTGCAGCATGGCATGAAATTGGGCGAAAGAAAAAAACGTGTTGCGCTTTTGCACTTCCCGCCATTTGACGCACAAGGCGGGGAAACGCAGGTGACGCGAATTCTCGAAAAGTACCAAGTCAGTTTCGCCGTCTATGGGCACATTCACGGCATGGGAACCAAATCTGCCCGCAATGGCGAATTGAATGGCATCGGATACCAGTTGGTGTCATGCGATGCTTTGGATTTCACTCTCTTCAAGCTTCCGGTAACGGGGGAATAGACATCGCGGTGTCATCGACACCCTGTCAGATAATCCAGTGTGGCAGCTATTGCCAATTTCAGCAGCGAAAGCTGCTTTTTTTGTGCCTATTTAGGAGACTTGTGTGACAAGTGGCGCAAACATCCAAAATGCGCTTGAAAAAAGAAATCCAATAAGCGAAAATTCGCTTTTATGAACACAATATTGAGAAATATTTGGCGATATTTCACAAATGAATAATCAAACAAGAACATACGTGCCGAAGGTTTGTACATGACTCGATTAAACGTTCGTATTTCGAGGGGATAACAGACCAGAGTGTGTTCAAAAACCCCATAATATCAATGATTTTCACTAGTGTTGTTGTTTGACGGTGGTGGCGAATAGTGTTATCTTAGGGCATGCAAATGGGGATAAGTGGAGATTGGTGGTGAATAGCGTGTCAGACGATCGCGAAATGGGAGAACAGGATTCCTCCCGGCGCGCCGAGCAGGAACAATCCGCTTCTCAGGCCGTCCAATTGCCCGAAACAGAGCAAACCATCAAGAAATCGGCTCAGGACGAGGAATGGCAGCTTTACGGCGCATTCTGGCACAGCATAGATCCCAAGGGAAGGGTCATCATCCCTCAATTCTTCCGTGAACAGATGGAAGAAGGCATCATCGTCAGCGTCAATACGGCGCAGGATAGCATCGCCGTTTATCCCACAGCAATATGGAAAGAACGAGTCGATATGCTTAGCCGCCTGGTCAGGAAGAAAAGGGCGCTGGAACCGGTTCTCTCCCGTTTCTCCATGCTCAGCTATCCCAATTGCAGTTTTGATCAGCAGGGGCGTGTGCTGGTGCCGTCTTTATTGAGGGACATGTTTCTGAAGGACACGCAATCAGTACGCGTATCAGGTGCTTTTGACCATGTGCGCATTGTCTCGCAGGAACAAGCCCGGAACGAAGATGAGAGGTTCAGTGCTCAGAACGTAAACATTCTTGATCTAATCAGTCAGACACAGCAGGACGAACACGAATAACTGGGGAAAGGAAAGCGCTTATGTCACAGATGCAAAGCTCAACCCTGGACGCACGTTATATCAAAGCGGGCGGCGAAATAATGATGAACATGCGAATAGGCGTCAGTGGTTCCTGTGCGTTGCCGCATTCTGAAGTATGTGTGAACGATGACCATCGGCAGGTGTACCGTGCCAAAAAAAGCTCAGCGCTTGGTAAACAAGTGACTGTTTCGCGCACCTTCGCTTTGCTCTTGGTAGTGTTGACAACAATTATCATGTTCACTCAATTCATGGAGAGAGTGAATGAAGGGCATTCACTCGAAAGCGCTATACTCGATACGCAAGAGGAATACATGCGGGTAGGCCGGGAGCTGCAAACACTGAACGCGGATTTTGACAAAGCACGCGATTCATCGTATATTTGTTACTACGCGGCGCAGAAGCTCGGCATGAAAAGAGCAGTCGATGAATCCATCATCAAAATCAGCGCTTCCGATACAAGACCCGTGTTGCTGGATGGAATGTATGTGACCAAGAGCGCCGGCATTTAGGTCTAATTCTTCTGAAACGGCAGGTGGCCAACCATGTACCTTAAGCAATTGGCGCAGGCAGCAGAGCAGTACTGCATCGATTTGATCGGCGATTGCGATATTAGATCACTTTCACAGGACAGCCGACAGAAAACGGACCTCGGTCTGTTTTTCTGCATTTCCGGCACACATTTTGATGCACACGCGTTTGCCCCGCAAGCTATATCAAATGGGGCGGTGGCGTTGGTGGTACGTCACTTGCTGCCTGATTTGGCAGTTCCGCAATTAGTGGTGACTGATGACCGCGCCGCCATGGCGCTCATAGCGGCGGAATTTTATGGCAATCCCGCGCAGAAGCTGCGCATGATTGGCATCACCGGAACCAAAGGGAAGACTACCACAAGCTATTTGGTCAAGTCAATTTTGGATTACGCAGGTATCCCCAACGGCCTTATCGGTACCACGGGCAACAAAATCGGATCTCAGTGGATGCGCAGCAATTTGACCACGCCCGACCCTATCGAACTGCACGATACCTTAAGGCAGATGGTGGATGCGGGTGTGGAAGCAGTGTGCATGGAAGTATCCGCGCATGCTTTGGCTATGCGCAGACTCGATGGTATCACCTACGAGGCCGCCTGCTTTACGAACTTTTCGCAGGATCACCTGGATTATTTTGAAACCATGGACAAATACTTTGATACAAAAAAGGGCTATTTCACTTCCGGGGCTGTAAAAAACGCCGCTTTCAACGTGGATGATGACAAGACAGAAGACATCGTGCGGTCGCTTGCCATTCCTTTTAGCACCTACGGCATCAGTGCTAATGCCGACATTTTTGCCAGAGATATCGAGATCAGTGAAAATGGTGTCGATTTTGTCCTTTCGCTTTGGAATGAGCAGCGCTTCCCGGTTCACATGAAGATGATGGGCATGTTCAACGTTTATAACGCCTTGGCTGCAACGGCGCTTGCCCTTATCATGGGCGTTGAGCCCAGGGCGGTGTGCGCGGGGCTGGAACAGATCACGTCTGTGCCGGGCCGCGCAGAAGTGCTGGACACGCATACGCCCTACAAAGTTGTCCTGGATTATTCACACTCGCCTGCGGCCATGGAAAATATTCTGGAGACGGTGCGCGGATTCGTGAGAAATCGCATTATTCTCGTGTTTGGGTGCGGCGGGGACAGGGACCACGGCAAACGGTCGCTGATGGGTGAAGCCGCAGGACGCGGTTCTGACTACACCATTATTACAAGTGACAATCCACGTACCGAAAATCCTCTAAACATCTTATTGGACATAGAAAAGGGCATTAAGCGCACACGGGGCGTTTATGAGCTCATTGAGAATCGGCGAGTAGCCATCAATAAAGCGCTGACCATGGCTCAAGAGGGCGATGTTGTCATTCTTGCCGGCAAGGGCGACGAAACCTATCAGGACATTAACGGCGTTAAAAAACCCTTTGATGAAAAGCAAATCGTGAAGGAACTTTTGAGCCGCTGAAACCGGCTTTTGCCCGTTGTTGAAGGGACGAAAATGATCTCTAAGAATCCGCTGATTGAATCAAAACCATATCAAGGCAAGTGCGGTCTCATTATTGGCATGGCCCGAAGTGGCTTTGCTGCGGCGCGGCTTCTATTCCATGCAGGCGGTAAACCGCTCCTTTATGACAAAAAAAGCCCGGAAAAAATCAACGTGCCCGAAGACATGCGCGATCCCAAAGATTACGCATGGTTTTGGGGGCGAGAAATAGACGAACTCTATGCACAGGCTGATTTTGCTATTGTAAGTCCGGGTATTCCCCCCACGTCTCCCGATGTGACGGGCGCAAGAATTGCGGGACTACCGATAACAGGTGAATTGGAGTTTGCTTCACAATTGCTCCCGTGCCCCGTATATGCCGTTAGCGGCACCAATGGGAAGACCACCATGGTATCGCTTCTTGGAGATATGTTCACCAAAGCGGGGCGAATAGCGCATGTAGCCGGGAATGTGGGGTACCCACTCTCTATGGCAGCGCTGAACGCATCGCCGGATGATCTGGTCGCGGTGGAAATATCCAGTTTTCAATTGGAGACTGTTGACAGGTTCCGCCCAAACGCGGCTGCCATGCTGAACATAACGCCCGATCACTTGGACAGACACGGTTCCATGGCAGCGTACACAGCGCTTAAAGAGAGTATGTTCAAAAACATGGTTGCGGATGACGTTGCCGTATTGAACGCTGATGATGCCACGGTTGCCGCTATGGCGCCAAACATCAATTGTCGGATCGCTTGGTTTTCCGCGAAGCGTGAAGTGTCCGGCGGAGTATTCGTCAAAGATGGCCATATCGTTGTCCGCTGGAGCGGCAAGGAAAAAACCATATGCGAGGTGGCGGAAGTCAAGCTGCCCGGTGCGCACAACCTGGGTAACGCATTGGCTGCGGTGATGTTGGCCAGCGTCGCGGAAGTTCCTGCGCCCGTGATCCGTCATGCGCTTAGGACATTTGCAGGAGTGGAACACCGCATCGAATTCGTGCGTGAGCTCAACGGCGTTAGGTACATCAATGACAGCAAAGGTACGAATTCAGACTCAACCATCAAAGCGATCGAGTCAATGACGGGTCCGACAGTGCTCATATCGGGAGGCTATGACAAGCACACCTCTTTTGATCTGTTGGCCGCCGCGATAAAAAAATCACCGCACATTGAGCACATTGTGCTTATCGGTGAAACCGCTGAGAGGATCTCGCAGGCACTCAGAAATGAAAATCAAACCGCAGTATCTTTTGCCGGGAATTTGGAGGAAGCTGTTCTGCAGGCATCCAGGTTGTCTCGATTTGGTGCAACCGTACTGTTTTCACCGGCATGTGCTTCCTTTGATATGTTCAGCGATTATGAGCAACGTGGTCGCGTTTATAAAGATTTGGTCGCTCATTTAGGGTGACGAAGGGATACGGATGCAGGACGATTTTGACCCGAATTTGATAAAGGTCTATGAAGATTCCGAAGAAACCGGCGGCTCGGAAACGCCGCTGCTGCCGGAATCAGAGTCGATGCCCGCCATATCCAGAGCGGCAAAGAGACTCATCACTTTTATCGGAGCGCTGGTGATCTTGGTTTCCGCGGCTTTTCTCATTAGAGATAACGTGCTTGTCATCCGCAACTTGACGGTAAACGGTATCAGGAACGTGCCATGGCAAACAGTGGCTTTATCCGCGGGGCTGAATGCCTCCAGCCATTTTCTTAATCTCAACGAGAGTACGATACGCGACGGCATCAACCGCAACCGGTATCTGGTCTATCTGAGCATGGAGAAGGCATTTCCCAATTCTTTGGTTTTGAATGTCAAGGAACGCGTCCCCACCGCATACATCAACTATATAGGCATCGGGTACCTCATGGCGGACGATGGCGTCATACTGGAAAAAGTCAATGATACCCTGTCTCTCCCCGCCTTGCCCGCCGTATCAGGCATTCACATACAGGATATTCAGGTGGGCAGCATGCCTCTTAGTCGAAGAGCAGAGCAGATGCCTGTTTTGGTCGAATTGCTGGATGAGTTGACAGTTCAGGGCGCCATTTCCAACGTTTCCCATATCAACCTGACCGAACCTGACCGCATCTACATGACCACGCGGGACGGGTACACAGTGTATATTGGTGATGGCAGATACCTTCGCGCTAAGATAGGCACCGTGCGCAGTGTTTTGGTGGAGCTCAAAAAGCAGCAATATGGCGGTGGTGTTATCGAGGCGACAGTGCCGGGTGTTGCCAACTATCGCCCCGAGGGGAATTAGCAAAGGCGCGCCTTCACGTTTGTGCCCAAGAAACCGACCTTGGTGCAGGAAAGGCTTGCAAAATCGACATAAAAAGGTTACAATCAATTATCCAAATGGCCTATTCACATTCGGTTTGTTTTTATGTAATAGGGAAAAGGGAAGAAAGCCCGAGAAATGAGGATGAAAGAACGATGAGGAGCACAGTCACGGTAGTCGATTTTGGCACGAGCAAAATCGTGGCGCTTGTGGCGGAAGTCAGCAGCAGGCAACGTTGCGATATTGTCGGCGCCGGGATTTCTGCGTACGACGGGTATGCCGATGCCAGGTGGAACAATCCCGGCGAAGTGAACAGCGCCATCGAAAGCGCGCTGAAAACTGCCGAAGAGCAGGCTCGCACCTCCGTTCGGGACGTTTACTGCGGCGTGCCCGGTCAGTTTTCTCGGGTATATACGGTGGAAGTAAAAACGGAACTTCAAGGTGCTGATCCGCACGTCACAAATAAGGATATTGAAACGCTTTTTGAACTGGCAGACTTGGAGATGAGGGACATTCCCGGTCTTCCGATCCATCGCAGTCCCGCGTGGTTCGTGGTGGATGATGGCAAGAAAACGCTTGAGCCGCTGAACCTTCGGGGCAACGAGTTCCGTGCTATGATATCCTATGTGAAGGCAGACCAGTTCTTTATCGCAGATGTTTCCGAGCGCCTGCGCGCGCTGGGCAAAGTCCCCTTCGGCTTCTTTTCCGCCCCCATGGGCGAAGCAATGCTCTACATTTCCGACGAGGAGAGGGACCGCACCGCGCTTCTGATCGATGTGGGTTATCTCAATACCGAGGTCATGGCCGTCGAAGGGGATACCATTATCTACCACAAAGTCATTCCGTTGGGTGGTGGCCACATGGCGGCGGATCTGGTGTATGGGCTGGAAATTCCACTGGACAGCGCTGAACAGATAAAGCGCGCATTTGTCTTTGGTGAACAGAACGCGCAAAGCAGTTTTGAAGTAACCGGTGCGGTGGGCGCAACACAAGTGTTTGAACGCAAGAAGGTGGAAGACGTTCTGATGCCCCGAGTTGATGAACTCTGCGAAGCTATCGTGGAAGCAGTTAAAAATAGCCGTGTACGCCTTGGCAATTGGTCCGCTGTCTACTTAACGGGCGGAGGATTAGCCATCAACCGGGGCGGGCGCGAATATTTGAGCGAAAAGCTTGGACGTCCCGTGCGGGAATTGCCGCGCAAAGCGGTTAAGCTGTCCAGCCCCATTTATTCCAGCGCGTTAGGGCTGCTGGACCTCATTATCGATACACGAAGCAATTCTTCCGCACCGCAAGGCGGCATTCGTTCTGTGTTCCGCAATTTGCTTGGGGTCTAAAACGATGGCCGCCAAAAAGAAATCAGGAGGACAAAATATGTTGGAACTGCACGTTGACAACGATCAGCAGCAAACATTTGCGTCAATTAAGGTGGTAGGGTGCGGCGGTGGTGGTGCCAATGCAGTCAACCGGATGATTGAAGCAGGGCTGCAGGGTGTTGAGTTCATCGCAGTCAATACGGATAAGCAAGCGCTATCGACGTCCAAAGCTGACATCAAAATTCAGCTGGGTGAGAAGCTTACCAAAGGGTTGGGCTCAGGTGCCGTGCCTGAAATCGGAAAGCGCGCCGCGGAAGAAAGCCGGGAAGAAATTTCGCAGTTGCTCAAGGGCGCGGATCTCGTTTTTGTCACCGCCGGTATGGGCGGCGGTACCGGTACGGGCGCCGCACCCGTTGTGGCGGATATTGCGCGCGACCTGAATTGCCTTACGATCGCGGTGGTGACCAAGCCATTCCAGTTTGAAGGCAAACAGCGCATGCGCAATGCAGACAACGGCATCAATGAGTTAAAGCAATTTGTGGATACGTTGGTCGTTATTCCCAACGACAGGCTGCTTCAAGTTGTCAGTAAAGGCACCTCCATGTTGGATGCCTTCCGTGTGGCAGACGACGTGCTGCGCCAGGGCATCCAGGGCATATCTGATCTGATTGCTTTGCCTGCGGTTATCAACCTTGACTTTGCTGACGTGAAAACCGTTATGGAGTCCGGCGGCATGGCGCATATTGGCATCGGTTCCGCCAAGGGCGAGAACAAAATGATTGAAGCCGCCAAGAACGCAGTGGCAAGTCCGCTGCTTGAAACCAAGATTGACGGGGCCCGCGCGGTCATTATCAACATTACCGGCGGGGAAGACATGGGTATTGTGGAAATTAACGAAGCGGCAAGTCTCATCCAACAGTCTGCGGACAGCGAGGCCAATATCATATTTGGCGCAGGCATTGATCCCAAGTTGAAAGACGAAGTACGCGTAACTGTAATTGCCACCGGTTTTGAAAAAACGGCATTCCCCACAAGAGACACCAAGAAAAGACCATACGGCAAGACGGGCTCATTGCCCTATAATGCCGCCACAGCGGCCTATAACCCTTATGAAAACAGACCGCGCGCCGCTGAACAGCCTGGTCAGGCGGAACAGCATGCCGGTTATGAAGCGCCACAAGTTGCCTCGATGTACGAGCAGGAAACGGGATTGTTCCCTAATACCGCCCGTCCTGCTGCCCAACCCTACGCTGCGCCGCAAACTTATCAGCAACCGCCGCAGTATGGTGCGCAATACGTGCCGCCACAGCCGCAGCAATATGGCCAAACGCCGGGCGCGTATCAGCAGCCTGTGCAGCAGCCCGCGGCCAACGAGAAGGACGATTTGGGCGTGCCGGCTTATCTGCGCCGCGGCAATAAATAGGCAAAGATCACATACGGTTTCGTACGATAGTTCAATCAAACGGGCATCAAAACGCTTTTTTTGGAGGGATCATCATACTAATGAAAGGCATGGGAGACGCGATGACCCGTGCCTTTGATTATTTAGGAGGTACCATGTGCAAGAAAACACCGCTATATGACCTGCACGTAGCCTTGAATGGAAAAATGGTTCCATTCGCAGGTTACTATCTTCCCGTCCAGTATGAGTCCGGCGTGATTGCCGAACACATGGCTGTCCGAACTGCCTGTGGTTTGTTTGACGTGTCGCATATGGGCGAGATCTTGCTGGAAGGTGAAGATGCTCTGAGCAATCTGCAGCATTTGCTGACCAATGACATGGAGGGTATGTTCATCGGCCGCGCACGCTACAGCCCTATGTGCAATGAATCGGGCGGCGTAGTGGACGATTTGTTGACCTGCAAATTGGATGAGCAGCATTACCTGCTGGTGGTGAACGCTGCCAACAAAGACAAGGACGTAGCATGGATACGCGATCATCTGTTTGGCAACGTCAAAATGGAGGACATCTCAGACAGCCTTGCCCAATTGGCTCTTCAAGGCCCGCGCTCCACTGAGATCCTCTCCAAACTCATGAAAACGGAAGATATCCCACAAAAGAACTACACGTTTACCCAGCGGGTGCAGGTGGCAACCTACGAGTGCCTTGTTTCGCGCACGGGCTACACGGGTGAAGTGGGGTTTGAAATCTATTGCCGGACTGAAGACTCCCAAAGCATCATGCATCTGCTGCTGGACACAGGCAAGGAATTCGGACTCATTCCTTGCGGCTTGGGCGCTCGGGATACCTTGCGTTTTGAAGCCGGCATGCCACTGTACGGCCATGAAATGACCGACGATATAACGCCGCTGGAAGCAAACCTTGGTTTTTTTGTCAAATTGGACAAAGACGATTTCATCGGTAAAGAAGCATTGCTCAGGAAGGGCGAACCGACGCGTCGGCGCGCGGGGCTGCAGGTGACCGGTCGCGGCATCGTGCGGGAACATTGTGCGCTCTTTCTTAACGATGAACAGGTGGGCTTGACAACCAGCGGTACGTATTGTCCGTATATTGGAAAAGCCATGGCCATGGCGCTGGTGG
>LFTR01000223.1:0-7097 GCA_001513425.1 Clostridiales bacterium DTU024 | reverse complement strand
CCTTTTTACAAGCGCTCCAAATAGAAATATATAACCATTGAGGAGGAAGCCCCATGAATAACCCCGAGAGTTTGATGTACACCAAAAGCCACGAGTGGCTGCATCGTGATGGCGATACCTACGAGATTGGTATTACCGACTATGCACAAAGCGAACTGGGCGACATCGTCTTTATCAACCTCCCAAATGTGGATGATGAGGTGGTATCGGGTGAGGCTTTGGCGGATGTTGAATCCGTGAAGGCTGTGTCTGACATTCTGAGCCCCGTCAGCGGCACCGTGGTAGAAGTGAACGAAGAACTGCTGGACGCACCCGAAAAAATAAACGAGGCGCCTTACCATGCATGGATAGCCAGGATTAGTTCCGTCACTGATGTGTTGGAAACGCTTACCAGCGCCCAATACGAGGAATTCCT
Organism: Clostridiales bacterium DTU024; assembly: GCA_001513425.1. Classification (GTDB taxonomy): domain Bacteria; phylum Bacillota; class Clostridia; order Christensenellales; family Aristaeellaceae; genus DTU024. The sequence continues at coordinate 6,682 of LFTR01000223.1, read as the reverse complement.
GAAACAGGAGGAATGAGATGGGAAGCTATATCCCTTCCACCAAACAAGAACGTCAGGGAATGCTTGAAACAATTGGCCTTCGCACTATGGATGACCTGTATGCGGACGTGCCTGCATCCGTTCGGCTAAAAAGACTTCCCGATGCGCCGGATGGTTTGTCGGAATTGGAAGTTGTCCAGAAGATGACCGCGATGGCTGAGCGCAACCATGTGTTCAAGACAATTCTGCGCGGCGCGGGGGCATACGACCATTACATTCCCGCTATCGTGGACAGTGTGACAAGTAAAGAAGAATTTTCTACCACCTACACGCCCTATCAGGCAGAAATCAGCCAAGGCGTGCTGCAGTCCATTTTCGAATATCAAACCATGATATGCGAATTGACCGGGATGGATGTCAGTAACGCATCGGTTTATGATGGGGCGTCCGCAGCGGCGGAAGCCGTTATGATGTCCGTCGATCGCAAGAGGACGAAAGTTTTTTCTGCCGCAAGCGTGCATCCGGATGTACTGGCAACGATTAAAACGTATTGCTGGGCAAAAGATTTGGAATTGCATCTCATTCCGGAAGCGGATGGCCTGGTCGACATGGACGCGCTTAAAGAAGCGCTCACCATAGAGACCGCTTGTGTATATATTCAGCAACCCAATTTCCTGGGACTTATCGAGAACGCCAGCGCAATCGGGCAAGCGGTGCATGGAGCGGGCGCCAAGTTTATCATGGGCGTTAATCCTATTTCATTGGGGATAATGCATTCGCCGCGTGAAAGCGGCGCGGATATTGCCGTAGGGGAAGGACAGCCCCTGGGGCTGCCGTTGTCCTTTGGCGGTCCGTATTTAGGGTTCATGGCGACGACAAAAGCGATGATGCGGATGATGCCGGGACGTATTGTGGGCCAGACCCGCGATTCACGCGGCCAACGCGCCTTCGTACTGACGCTGCAAGCGCGTGAGCAGCACATCCGACGTGAAAAGGCGAGCAGCAACATTTGTTCCAATCAAGCTTTATGCGCTATGCGTGCGTCCGTTTACTTGGTGGCTGTAGGCCCGCAGGGTCTGCGGAAAGCGGCGCAGCTCTGTTACAGCAAGGCGCATTATCTGGCGGAAGAGCTGTGCAAACTGCCGGGTTTCAAATTGATCTACGACGGCGCGTTTTTCAACGAGTTTGTTACCACTTTGCCTTTACCGGCTGAGAAAATCGAAAATGCGCTCATGAACCGCGATATTTTGGCGGGCCTCCCCGTTAACGAAGGCATGCTGTGGTGTGTTACGGAAAAGGTCAGCAAAGAAAAGCTGGATGAAACCGTGCAGACGATAAGGGGGGTGTATACCAAGTGAACCTTATTTTTGAATTGAGTCAGCCGGGTCATGGTACGGAATATTTTCCCCAGTCGGATGTCCCGGAGATCGCTTTACCCGAGAACTTGCTTCGCAAGAGTGCACTGCGCCTCCCGGAAGTGTCGGAAGTGGATGTGTCGCGCCACTATTCGAGGCTGTCCAAGCAGGCCTTTGGGGTGAACAGCGGCTTTTATCCGCTGGGTTCCTGCACGATGAAGTACAATCCGCGCGTTAATGAGCGCATCGCTGCCTTGCCGGGCTTTTCTGCCGTGCATCCCCTTCAACCTGCCGATACCGTCAAGGGCTGCCGGGAAGTGATGGATCAGGCGAAAGAACTGCTATGCGCAGTAACCGGTATGGATGGCATGACACTTCAGCCGGCCGCCGGCGCGCATGGTGAGTTCGTCGGAATGCTCTTGATCAAGAAGTACTTTGATAAGCGCGGGCAGCAGCACCGCAAGAAAATGTTGGTGCCGGATGCTGCCCACGGCACAAATCCCGCAAGCGCGGTCATGGCAGGATTTGATGTTGTCAATATTCCTTCCTGCGAGAATGGATGCGTGGATATCGACGCGCTTAAGGCGGCACTGGATGATAACATCGCCGGGCTGATGCTGACCAATCCCAACACGGTGGGTCTGTTTGACCCCAACATACTGGAGATCACTCAGCTGGTCCACGCGGCGGGCGGTCTTTGTTATTACGACGGGGCAAACCTTAACGCAATAATGGGACGTGTGCGCCCGGGCGATATGGGTTTTGATGTCGTACATTTGAACCTGCACAAGACTTTCTCAACGCCCCATGGCGGCGGCGGCCCCGGTAGTGGCCCTGTGGGCTGCAAACAAGCGCTAATAGCCTTTTTGCCGCACTCTCGCATGTATGAACCGGACGCGAGTGAAGACAGCATCGGCCAAGTGCGAGCCTTTTATGGCAACTTCGCCATCGTCGTGCGCGCGCTGAGCTACATATTCTCTTTGGGGGCAGACGGCATGCGCGAAGCATCCGAAACCGCTGTGCTCAATGCCAATTATCTGATGCATCAAGTGGCGAAGTATTTCCCATTGGCGTTTGACACTATCTGCATGCACGAGTTCATCCTTACACTTGAAAAAGTGAAGCAAGATAAGGGCGTATCAGCGCTTGATGTCGCGAAAGCCCTGCTTGACGAAGGCATGCATCCGCCTACCATGTACTTCCCCCTGATCGTTCACGAAGCGCTGATGCTGGAACCTACGGAAACGGAAAGCCGCGATACTCTGGATGAAGCGGCGGAGGCTTTTAAACGCATCAGCGAGACAATTAACAGTAATCCCGAAAGGTTGCATGAATCTCCCGTGACGACTCCGATCGGTCGGCCCGATGAGGTAGCGGCAGCGCGCAATCCGGTGCTGCGCTACCAGTATGAATAACAGCTTATATACTCTTGAATCTACGGGAACAGATCCATACCACAACATCGCCACGGAAGAACAACTGCTCCTTGGCGTCCCTTCGAGTGCTGTCGTTCTTTATTTGTGGCAGAACCAGCGTACTGTGGTTATTGGACGCAATCAGTGCGCGTGGCGTGAATGCAACATTGATCTGCTCACCGGGGACAACGGTCACCTCGCCAGGCGATTGTCCGGCGGCGGCGCCGTATATCACGACTTGGGCAACCTCAACTTCACATTCCTGTATCCAAAAAATAAAGAGGACATACGTAAGCAAACCATGGTGATCGCCGATGCGGTGGCTTCTTTTGGGCTTGCCGCGGAGATCTCCGGCCGAAACGATATCACCATAAACGGTCGGAAGTTTTCCGGCAACGCGTATTACGGGCAAGGGGAAAGGGCCTATCATCATGGCACCATCATGATGCAGGTCGATTTTGATTTGCTTGGGCGGTATCTGAATGTTAATCAAGACAAATACCGCTCCAAAGGAGTCGACTCCGTTAGAGCACGCGTTGTCAATCTGTGTGAATTGAATGAATCGATCACCATACCCCTGATGAAGCAAAAGCTGATAGCCGCTTTCGAAAAAAACTTCGGCGGTAAATCGCAGTCCGTTCCCGACGCATGGGTACCGCCTGTGGAAATCAGCCGTGCAAGCGAACGCTTCTCTTCGTGGGATTGGATCTACGGCAGGCCCGTTGACTGTAACTGGGCCGCAGAAAAGAAATTCGCCTGGGGCGTGCTGCGCATCGAGCTAAAAATTCTTGGAGGTGTCATTCGGCGCTGCGGCATTTATACCGATGCTATTCAGATCGGCTTATTCACCGCGCTGGAACCGAAGATCATTGGTCTCGTTTTTGACAAGAACGACGTTATCCGGGAAGCGAAAAGCACGCTTCCACCCGGCGAATACCAGAGTGATGTTGTCGCCTTGTTTGAAGAAGCGTTTTAATTTGGAGGAAAAACCATGCACGATTTGATTATAATCGGGTCAGGCCCGGGGGGTTACGAAGCGGCGATTCGTGCCAGGCAAAACGGTCTTTCTGTTCTGTTGTTCGAGAAAGGCGACATTGGGGGAACATGCCTGAATCGTGGCTGCATACCCACCAAAGCGCTGCTACACGCGGCTGAACTGCTGGAATGCATGAAAACAGCGGATGAATGGGGGATCCATGCAGCGGCATCGCTGGATGCCGATATACTGTATTGCAGGAAGAGCGCGGTAGTCGCGGACTTGCGCGGTGGCATTGAACAGCTCCTGAAGGCCCATGGTGTGGAAGTGGTAAACGCTGAAGCAGCTTTTCTGGGCAACGGAAACGTGCGGGCCAATGGCATCGTGTACGAAGCGGCCAGTGTCATCTTGGCCACCGGCTCGGTGCCATCCTTTCCGCCCATCGAGGGGATAAAAAATAATCCGATGGTGGTGACCAGCGATGAGATGCTCCTTGCACCGCCAAGGTCCGATGACATTGTCATTCTTGGAGGCGGGGTCATTGGCGTAGAAATGGCTGCGTTTTGCCTCTCTATAGGCATGCAAGTGACGATTATTGAGGCATTGCCACGTATTTTGCCCCTGATGGATAAAGAGATCAGCCAATCGGTTGGCATGAATTTAAAGAAAAAAGGTGCCAATATCCTGACGGGTGCGCGCCTATTGCGTGTGGATACGACGGGAGAAAGTCTGGACCTCCATTTGGAAGGCCGTGACGAGACACTGAACGCGGGAATGATGCTGGTCGCCACCGGGCGCGGCGGGTGTTTAGATAATCTGTTGGCGGAATGCGTGGTTAGGCCCGAAATACGGCGCGGCAGGATCCTGACAGACAGCGACTGTAAAACAAGCCTGCCCAATGTCTACGCCATCGGGGACATTACCATGGGTCCTCAGCTTGCGCACGCCGCGTCAGCGCAGGGGCGTTTTGTGGCGGATTTGCTGGCGGGCATTCCGGTGGAAACACAGATAGCAGTTATACCGTCCTGCATTTATACATCGCCCGAAGTCGCCGCTGTCGGTTTGACTGAGGCTGAAGCAAAGGAGCAGGGTATTGAAGCTGTCGCAGGCAAGTACATTATGGGCGGCAACGGCAGAACCATGATCGCCGGCAGTGGCCGCGGGTTCATCAAGGTGGTTGTAGAAAAGGAAACCGAAATCATCTTGGGTGCGCAGCTCATGTGTGAACGCGCGACGGACATCATCGATGAATTTACTGTCGCTCTGGTCAACCGCTTGACGGTCACCGATATGCTCAAGGCTGTGCGTCCGCACCCCACATTTACCGAGGGGATACAGGAGGCGTTGGAAAGCATCCACAACCGCGCCATTCATATGTCGCCATCCAAGAGACGGGGATGAAAAAAACAGGCGAGATACTCGTCCGATTATTTTGTCTGCAATCAATTACAGAATATACGCCGCCTTGCTTTTGGGAGCAGCTGCCATTTCTTCCTGTTTGCGGCGGTACTTGTCGTCCACGTTTCCCAATACGGTGTAGGATGCGATTTTGCTTTCTTCCACGCCCGGCTGGTTGAAGGCGTCAATATCGAGCAGTTCGCCCATGTACGCAGTGACCATTTCAAGCAGCCAAATGAGCTGGCCGACCGTATACGCGTTGACGAAAGGCAGATGGATGGTTTGGCTCATACGGCCCGCGCGAAGGAGGGCGTACTGCGTTCCGCTGTACTCAGCGTCTATCAGTTGGTTAAGTGTTTTGCCGCCCAAGAAAGACACATTGGGATATTCTTCGCATCCGCTGGGAATGGGCATGGTTGAACCGAATTCGCCCACATGCAGGAAAGTAATTACTTTGTCGTAGGGACCCTCTGTATACAGCTGAAGTTGACTGTGCTGGTCTGTTACCCCCAGCGCTTTGACGGGTGTTTGACCCACATTCACGGCCATGCCTTTGCGGGTGACACTTTTTCCCAGACTCTCCGCCCACAATTGGCTGAACCAGTCCGCCATATATTTCAAGCTGTCCGCATACGGCATCATGACATGGATGTTGATGCCCACGTCTTGGATCAAAATATACTGAATGACTGCTTCCAGCAGGGCGGGATTTTTCCAAATATCACTTGATTGGGTTCGTTTGTCCATGGCTTTTGCGCCTTCCAACAATTGGCGGATATCGATGCCGCAGACAGCCGCCGGTAAAAGGCCAACCGGGCTAAGTACGCTGAAACGGCCGCCGACGGATGAGGGAATGAAGAAGAGCTTGAAGTTGTTGTCCTTTGCCAGGCGAATGAGGTTTCCCTTTTCTCTGTCCGTTGTAGCTATAATATGACGGCTCCAATTGTCGCCCACCGCCTTCTTCAGAGCATCGGCAATGATGAGATACTGGCTCATCGTTTCGGCCGTTGCCCCTGATTTGGTGACGATATTGAAGCAAGTCTTGCTTATGTCGATCACGTCAAGCAGTGCCGCCATTCGCTCAGGGTCGACATTGTCTTCCACATAGAATTTGGGTCCGTTGCGCTTATCATTGGGCAACTCATTATAATGCAGGTGGTTGAGCGCCTGCTGGACGGCAACGGGGCCCAGTGCACTGCCGCCGATGCCCAAGACCACAAAAGTCTCAAATTGCTGCCGCACCAAGGTGGCAGTACGTTCGATATCACTTGCGATATCATCTTGGTTGTAGGGCAACTCAGTCCACCCGAGCCACCCCGTGCCGCGGTTTTTCTCAATGGCAGCTTGCGCTTCCAAGGCTGCGTCCTTACAAAAGTCGATCTGTGCGGGGGAAACGCCATATTGGTGCCCCACCATATCTGACATGAGGTGATTGACATCCAGTGATATTTTCTGTTGAAATTCCTTCTTAGTTTCCATGGGAGATGCCTCCTCCTATTTTGCTAAATTATAGCATCTTTTGCAGCCCTTGAGAACAGCGCAATTGGACTTTTTCTTGT
>LFTR01000228.1:6831-7156 GCA_001513425.1 Clostridiales bacterium DTU024 | reverse complement strand
GCAGAGCCGGTCAAGGGGGCTTCATCGTGATTCCTCCTGATATCCACGGCGATGCAAAATGACGAGCAAAAGCCAATTCTGATTGACTGCGAGCGAAGAATGACTACTGTTCAGTACCCCTCACGAGCTGCGTGTTTCGCACCGTTTTACGGTCACATCCCGCTGAATTGCGCTTTATGGGTGTCCATCACTTACTTATGTCCTGACCGGTCAACGGTCAACGGTCACCCTTAATTCTGCATTCTGCATTTTGCATTTTGCATTATTCCTTTTATTGTTCCTTCACCCGTTCTCGCCGCAAGCATTGATATTGCTCACCTTTTGG
>LFTR01000228.1:0-6796 GCA_001513425.1 Clostridiales bacterium DTU024 | reverse complement strand
CTTATTGCCTCTCACGGCAGGATGCCCCGGGGGTCCGGCTCATCCGGCGCGGACACAGACGCATCACTGTGTTTCCTGATGATCAGACCGCTTGCGCCCGGTTCTTTCCCCGGATTTTGGCAAGATACAGCGCCTTGTCGCTAAGCCGGCAGAACGCGGGGATCAGCGCGCATAATGCCGGCAGGGACAATCTCATTCCTCCGCCCCGCTTACCCATCCGATTGCGCGGTGGTATTCAGGATGTTTCCCCGGTAGAGGACCAACACGCTGACCAGGTAAAGCAGCAGCGGCATCAGCATGCCGATCAGGCGTACGTCGGAAGCAATGTAGAGGTTAAACAGCGCATGCAGGATTATGGATACCGAGAACAGGCCAAACAACAGGGGCAACACCATCATGTTGAACTCCTTGATGAGGGTGAGCCCAAAACCCAGGATACCGGTGGCCATTCCGTGCATGAGGCAGGTGGTGATGCTGCGCAGGATGACATAGAACGTGAGAGACGACTCCACGCTTGCCTGGCTTAGCAGGTACATGTAGTTCTCCTGGATGGAGAAACCGATTCCGGCCGCCAGCGCAAAACTGAACAGGGGAAAGGCAGTCCTTTGTTTGCGTACCAGGAAGTAAAGCAGCGGCAGTGCTTTGAAAAACTCCTCGATAATGGGCGCCCAGGTTACCGACAGTTCGGATATGGGGATGCCGCCCTGTCCACGCACCAGATCGTTTGCCGTCAGCGACAGCGCGAAGGCCACCATTCCCCAGGCGAAAAACAGCATCATCAGGCGGTTTTCCCCTTTGAGGAGGATGATCAGGAAAACAAGCGGGATCATTGTACCCCAGAATACCGCGTCAATCATCCGTCGTTGCCTCCCTCTTGAGGATGCCGTAGGCGATCAGGGCCAGCGCGATTGGATACAGCGGGGCAGTGGTTGCGGTCATACTGTTGCGCAGCAGCACAACGCTGGTCATGAACACAACATCGGTTGCCGCCAGGAGCAGTATGCCCCCCAGCAGCCAGCGGTCTTTATGCGTATGCCGCAAGGGGAGTGCCTTGTGCAGCGTCCAGGCGGCCGCCAGCCCCAGCACAAAATTGTAGAGCTTGACTGCCGGGGCACTCTTTGCATAAATGGCCAGCAGCAGCGGAGCCAGCAGCAGGGCGAACGCATATGGGTTTCCCTTTGCCTTGTTCTTTGGCGGCGCCAACATGCTCAGCACACCGATAAGCAGGAAGTAGGCGCCGGTAAAGCCAAAGTCGCCCACGGAAGGATAGGGCAAAGGGGTTCGCATAAGCAGCGTGTAGGAAAACCAGAACAGCTGCCCCAGTGTCCAGCTGAGGATAGCCAGGGAAGTGCCCAGGAGAGGATATCGGTTCCGGCTGGTTTTCAGGCAGGCCAAAAGAATGCCTGCCAGAACAAAGCCCAGCGTCAGCTGGTAAATGTCCGCGGCAGCAATCAGGGACTCCAGGCGGAAGGGCTGCAAGAAGGCCAGCGCAGCAAAACAGACTGCCCAGATCAAAGTCATCGTCAGCAGCCGGCGCAGGAGTTTTACCCCGCGACTCACATGCGCCCCTGCATCATTCAAACCGTTTGCCATCAGCTTCAGTTGCCGCGCCTGGCCTCTGCGAGGCTTGTCAGCACCTCGTTTTGAAGCTCGATCACACGTCTTTGTTCTTCAAGAAGACGTTTGCTTTCTTCCATTGCCGTAAATTGCGCTTGCATCTCTTCGGGCGTCATCGGCTTATACTCCGGGTCGATCTCATAAAGAAGGGCATCCGATTCTCCCGTCAGCTTCCCGGAATCTTCCTGCAGTTTACTCTGTTGTTCCATAAGCTCCTTATTGTTCAGTAACGCATTGACCTGTGCGGTGTCGGACCCGTCCAAACCGGCCGTGCCAAGAAGGTTTTTAGTTTGCATACCATATCCCGGCGCGATGCCAAGGGCCGGGCAAAGCAGGCAGGAGATGACAAAAAGCAGTGGCGTGGGTTTCTGTGCTGTCTGTGACATGGCGTTACTCCTTGCTGCTTTTCTGTGCTGATTGTTCTTGTGCATTGATGCCAAAACAGGCACTATCGCAGCTTCAGAAAGGAGTATCGGGGTACTGCGGCATGTGCCCGGGCGCCCTTGTCTGCGCAAGCCGCGACAACGCCTCGTGATTCCTGAGCGCAATGCGCCAGGGGGCAGCGCCCGCGGGGATGGCTGATGCCATCCCGACGAAGCCCGGTATTCTACGTCGGTATTACCTCGCCGCAAATCGGGCATACGGGACCACCTGCGGGCAGCGGATTCCCGAACAGCGAAATTTCCCTGCAATTCTGGCACATTAAACGAATATCCATACCGTAATTCGGACGACTGGCGCCGACCATACCGGAACTGCTTGGCACATCGCTTAGCACATCGTTATTGCCGTGTCCCGCATTGTCTTTTACGGCTGTTCCCAAAAGGCCTTGGGTTTGGATCCCATACCCAAGTCCCACGCCGATTCCCAGCGAAAGCAAACAGAATAAGGCAAAAACCAGGACTGTCTTCTTTGATACCTTGCGATACATCATGACTCCTCCCTTTTAAGGTGTGCTTGAGCTTTTGTCCCGTTTGTGTTGGAAGAGGAATGGGGGGGATACCGGGCGTCATCCTGACGAAGCCCGCTGTTTTACGTTGGTATTACCTCGCCGCATAACGGGCATATGGGACCACCCGCGGGCAGAGGACGCGGGAACATCGATCCCTGGCGGCAATTCCTGCAGTATGCAAAAAGCTCAGTACCGAAATTATACTGGGCGCCGCCTAAGTTATCCGGAGTGTCCGGTGTGTTGATAAGCGCGTCAGAACTTCCGGTGCCCGGGTTTGCTGTTACGGCTGCCCCCAAAAGGCCCTGGGTGCCGATTCCATATCCGAGTATTGTGCCCATTCCCAACGAAAGCAGGCAGAACAACGTGAAAACCAGGACTGTCTTCCTTGATACCTTGCGAAACATTATGATTCCTCCTCTTGAGAGTGTGCCTGGGTTCTTATCCCATCCATCAGTAACCGAATATGTTCAATGGTCTGCTCTCTCAAATCAAGGTCGGGGTGTTGAACGCACCACTCAAAGGTGACGCCACGTATTGCCATAACAAAGTGGCGGGAAAGAGCATCCAAGGATAATGGGGAAGCGAGTTCCCCGCGCAGTACACCCTTTTGCAGCATACCGTAAACCAAAGTGTAAAGTTCCCGGCCATACTCCCTGACTGCTTCGGTACCCATTGCTCCCATCAGCAGCAGTTGATATATCTTTTTCATGTTTTCATAGCCGAGCGTGTTGGAAAGCGTATCTGCGATTCTTCCCGCTAAGGCAAGAAGTGCCGATGCGGAGGGCATGTCATTTGGAAGGCTTTCCACAAAGGCTTTGTAGTCCATATCTGCTTGGGAGACATACTCTGCAATCAGCATGGCGATCAATGCATCCTTGGACGCGAAATGAACATAGAAAGCGCCTTTGGTGATGCCGGCCTCATCAGTAATGTCTTCAATGTTGACCTCAGAGAAGCTATGCTCCGCAAACAGCCTTTTCGCTATCCCATACAGTTTGCCCTTTGTTTCAGCGCCCTGAACCTTTCTCTTGTCAACTTTGTTCTTTCTCATGCATTCACCCTCTATCAGGCAATTTGAGATGCAGCGCATAATGCTGACATGGTAAACCTGTTTACTAAATCAAGTATGCGAGATTGATTCTACCACAGGCAGGCCCCGGAAACAAGCAGCAGCATTCCCATGCCTGTCTGCTTTGGTTATGATCTGCGATCGGCGGCATGTATCCCGGCGGGTATAATGAATAAAGCCGGTAAAGGGCAGGCGACGAGTGGTTTCCCAAAGTGAAACTGCAATGCCTGCACCCGCGGCTCTTAGGAGGAAAAAATGGAAAAGTCACGGAAGATCCTGATATTTATCGCCGCTCAATTTGACGAGCGTGAGTTCATCTACCCCTACTACCGCTTGCAGGAGGCGGGGTATCAAGTGGTTGTAGCCGCGCCCAAAGCGGGAACCTACAAAGGCAAGACGACCTTTGAATGGGAGGCGGAAGCGGCTTTCGGGGATGTACAGGAGGCAGACTTCGCCGCTCTTGTCATCCCGGGTGGTTTTGCGCCGGACAAGATCCGCGTGGAGAAAGCCGCCCTGCGCCTGGTGCAGGACTTTAAGAAAGCCGGCAAACCCATCGCGATGATCTGCCACGCAGGCTGGGTGGCCGCGTCTGCCGATGTCGTGCGTGGGGTCAAACTAACCTCCACCAAGGCGATCAAAGATGATATGGTCAACGCAGGCGCCCATTGGGAAGACCGGGAAGTAATCGTTGACAAGGGGTTCATTACCTCCCGCAGCCCTGACGACCTTCCCGCCTTCACCAAAGCGCTCCTCAAGGAGCTTGGTGCATGATCAGAAAGGCGTGTTGATCGGGAACGGTTTGCGTGGAAACAAAACAACGATTTGGGAACACGAATAAAGCCCTCTGATCCTAAATGGGCAGCAGTCCAGCGGATGCCCGCGCGCGTCTATGCGGGGATTGGCGCTGACCCCGCTTGTAGATATCCGCGTTTCCCCGGATCGTGACGGATACAGACGCATCACTGTGCTTCTTAATGATCAGACCGCTTGCACCCGGTTCTTTCCACGGCTTTTGGCAAGATACAGGGCTTTGTCGCTGAGCCGGTAGAATTGATCTGTGGTGGTCTCCCTGTCCGGTATCAGGGTGGAGACGCCGATGCTGACCGTATACCGGATCTCCTTATGGCCTTCCATCTTCTGCGCTTCCACGGCCGCCCGCAAGCGTTCCGCGATTGCCAGGGCCTGATTTTTGTCAGCCCCCGGCAGCAGGATGGAAAACTCCTCCCCGCCATACCGGCCGAAAAGGTCATCATCCCTCAGCATGCTTCTGATCGTGGATGCAAAACCGCGCAGGACGGCATCCCCCATCAAATGCCCATGCTGATCATTGACCCGTTTAAAATCATCAATATCCAGGAGCAGGCAGGACACCGGCTCCTGCCTTCCGGCGAACAGCGAGATACTTTCAGCCGAGCGCTTTTCAAAGGTCTGGCGGTTGAGCACATTGGTCAATCCGTCAAGGGTCGCCGCCTTGACCAATTCTGCGTCCATCCTTTCCTTATCCAGCAGGATGAACCCCATACTCCCGGTCACCATGTACAGGTAGAGCACCACATACAGCCAGGAATTGAACGGGTTGGAGGAAGACAGGCTCAGGTCCAGGCCGGAAGTGACGGACGTGACACCTCTGAAAAGCAGCATCAGAACGGTGAGGCTGAAGGATGCCGCGATCAATCTTTGCAAAAGGGATGCCTGTTTGTCTGTGAACAGGCTGTAGACCGGGAAGGCCATCAGGAGCGCCAGGACGCAAGAGGCGATGGTGATCTTGATGTTCTGGGCTATCCCAAAGGCTGCCGCGGCGCTGTATACAAGGAAGCCGCCTGCCAGCAGGGACAAATAGGCTTTTTTGTTTTTCTTGGTAAAGCTTTCCTTAAGTATCAAAAAGGCAATCAGTTCCAGGGTGACTCCGGTGAAAAGCAGGATGTTGGAGGCGGCGTTGACGAAAACTCCGGGCGTATTGGTTCTGTGGCTCATAAAAATCCAGGCGAATGTCTGCAGCAGCTTTGAAATAAGGAAGGTATTGAGCGCCTTGCTTCTTTCGTGCCGGGAGGTGTACGCCAGGATGAAAATACCGGATAAAAACTGCCCGACCACGATTATGATCATCATGGTGGCGCTGTTGATCAATGAAAAATCCAATGGGTCCTCCTGTGGGGCATTCTGTGTACCCGCAGAATTTGATCTGAGCCAAATGCGTGCCGGCAAGCGCCTGCATTGCACGCAGGCATAAGCGTGCTTTTGATGGCGTGCGATAAGATGAATGGTTTGCCGGCAACAGCGGAAGGGCCATCAGGCAAACGTGCCGGCATGCCGTCATTAACCAACGTCATCGTAGCACAATCCGGGGACGAATGAAAACTACCCCAAGGAACCTCCCTGTGGCACGCGGGCAGGACGGGCAAATATACCATGAACGGAAGATCCTTAAGGCCTGTCAGGCCGCTGACGCTTGGTTCTTCCCGGCCCTTCGCAAGGTACAAGGCCTGGTCGCTGAGCCTGCAGAATTTTGCGTGGCGCTCTGCGGTCAAATGGGGTGCGGGTCAACGCCAGGGTGTGGGTCAAGGGTGTACAGTTTTCAAATTTTCAATTCCGGAATTTCAATTTCCCGTGTCCAGTTTTTTGGTGACCAGTGCACAAATTGCATTTTTGCCATCTATCCGCACCCACCCCCACCACCCACACCCTGCAATAGGAGCATCACTCCTCCCTGCAGGAAAAACATATATTACAACAAATCAACCCGTGCTTTCGCCGTTTTGATGGGACATTTCTCCCCGCAGGGCAGCGCTTGGGGATCTAAACCCGGGGAGTTCACTAATCAAAACAGAAGTTGATCCAAATCTTGTATGTTCATTTAATCAAGTTGAGAGCGAATCTGATAGAGTCCGTATACTGGTGTAAATTGGAGTGAGCCAAGCGCTCAACTCTGGTATCATGAGGTTGAGAAGACCAAACATGAAACGGAGGATAAACGACATGGCTCAGGTCAATCTTACACTGGACAGCGATGTTTTGAAAGGGCTATTCACAGCGGATGGAAAGGATGAGGCGTTTGGGGGGTTAGTGAGCGTCATTCTCAACCAGGTGCTCAACGCACAGGCTAGCGAGCAAGTCGGTGCGGAGCCTTATGAGCGCAGCGAGGACCGGCAGAACTACCG
>LFTR01000263.1 GCA_001513425.1 Clostridiales bacterium DTU024 | reverse complement strand
TTTTGTCATTAAAACAAAGATCACAATGCCATCACACAAGCACCGTAGGCATTGAGCAAGAGACCGGCCAGCAAGATCGCCATCTGTATATTCCCCGGTGGGAATGGCTGTGGGAGAAGCAAATCATCACCAGTCTTGCTGCCCTGCGCGCACAAATACAGCAGCGCATAGGGCAGGCAATCAATCCAGTACCGCGCGCCGAACTGAAAGCCGCCCGCTGTGCGGTGGGACAGCAGCAGCAGTCCGTGCAGCGCAAGCAGCAGCATGGTGATGCCCTGCAGGGGTGTCATGCGGCGCTTGGCTGCGTCACGCACGCCCCAGTACAGCGCCAAGAGGAGGGGCGGATTGGAGAGAAACAGTGAGAAACCGAAGGTGTTCATCTGCCATCGGCCTGCTTCCAGCCGCCAGGGAAATCCGAGGATGAAAGTTTTGGCATTTTTCCCAATATGCTGCAAAGCGAACTGCGTTTGCCCTGCGCGCTGAAACTCGGGCAGGTAGCTGTGCCCAAACTCAAGCACATCGCCAAAACGCATATAATTGTACAGCCCATAGAGGACAGCCACCGACAGCCCCATCAGCAAACCCGGAATCACCCGCTTGACTGCCCCTCGCTTTACCATGAAGTACCAAAGCAGCAACCATACGCCAAATAAGGCGTTGAAGGGCCGACAGCCTACGCTAAGCGCAAAGACAAACAGTGCCGCATTGGGCTTGTTCCGCAGCATCAGGTCAATCGACCATAGTGTAAGCATCAGGCCCAGCGCCTGCGCCTGATACCACACGGCACCGCTTGTCATCAGCGGCAGCAGCGCGCTGCCCAGACATAGAAGAAAAGAAAGAAGCGCTATGCGCAGGGTATCCCCATACCGCTTCGCCAGAACACGGTAGATGAAAAACAAACTGAGGAGGCCATACAGTTTGACTAGTAGGCCATCGGGGACCCGGTCGCCAAAGACGAAGGTGAGCAAATAGACCGGCAGGGTCGGTACCGGAGGAAAGCTGACATAGTATTGGCCCTGGTAGATCGCCAGCTCCAGGTGCGGCACATCCTGCTCCAGGGCGATCTTGCCCTGCCGCCACTGCATCGCCTGCAAGGTGTAAGAATTGTAAGCGGAGGGATGTTGCGGATCGGTCAGGTGCACCGCGTGAAAGAAGCCGAAAAATACCACAGCGGCCAGCAGCAGTCCCCAAACCGTGCGGGAGGCGGCAAAGCGGCCTTTATGGCTCCTCATGGTCATTCCCCTGGGTCGCAGCCCTGCGTGTCAGTTTGCCCTCCTTGACCTCATAAATGGTGTCACAGCCCTTGCGGATATCATAGGCGCTGTGGCTGGCCAACAGGATGATCTTGCCCTTGTCCCGCAGAGTGCCCAGCAGCGCATGGATATCCTCGTTGCCCTCCGCGTCCAAGCCGTTGAAAGGTTCATCCAGGATGAGCACATCGGGGTCCTCCATGATGGCTTGCGCCAACCCGAGCCGCTGACGCATGCCCAGGCTGTATTGGCCCACAGGCTTTTTGTCATGCGGGTCAAGCCCTAATTGCCGGATGGCCCCTTTTACTGCCTCAGGCGCTGCACGTCTGGAGATAGCGGCCAGGATCATCAGGTTGCGCAGCCCGCTGTAGTGGGGCAAAAAGCCCGGTGTTTCGATGATGAAGCCGGTTGAAGGGGCAAAATCAACCTCTTTGCCAATGCGCTTGCCCAGCACTGTGACGGTGCCGCTGTCCGGCCTGGTAAAGCCGCAGATGCACCGCATAAGTGTGGTCTTACCGCTGCCGTTGACCCCCACCAGGCCGTAGATGTGCCCCTTGTTAAAGACAGCGGAAACCCCCTGAAGAACCTTCCTGCTGCCATACTTCTTACTCAGTTCACTTACTTCAATCATTGCCTTCACTCCTTGTTGTCAGTGTAGAATACGAAATCAGCTCTCCTGCCCACCAACAGCAGCAGCCCCACCAGCCCCGCGCACAGGCCGACATACCCCAGCAGCACATTGGTCAGCCGCTGCAGCTCCTGCTCCGGGTAGGCGGCGGTAATGATGTTAAGGTTGGCAAAGTGATACGGCAAGGGAAAGCTCGCGGGCAAGGCCTCCCAGAAAATGGTAACCTGCGCCATCAGCAATACACCGTATATCATTGGCCCCAGCAGCGGCTGCCCCATCAGGCCAAGCACCAGAATGATGAGCACCATCGTCATCCAGAAGAAAAACAACGGCACTGCCGCCAGCAGGCAAGCCGTCCATGGCGTCATCCCGTACCTGACAAACTGGGGGACAAGGGACTCATATTCCTCATATTGTCCCTGTGCGATGAGGGCATTCTCAGTAAACCCGCCACCCCATCCTGAGGAAATACTAGCCATAGCCGCATAGAATACCACCAGTACCAGAATGGTGAGCAGCACCAGCCACAGGCAGTACAGGCATTGGCCCAGCACCCACCGAGAGCGGGTGGCGCGCATGAGCATATAATTCTGATAGTTGATGCGCCGGGGGATCTCGCTGATCATAACTAAAAAAAGCAGGCTGGCCATCAGGTAGAAGCCATTGTTAAGCTTGATAAAAATCAGCTCCGGCACAGTTAGTGTAATCGCTACCCCCCGCACCTGCATCATCTGGGCGTCGGCCAGTGCCTCCATCGCACAGTACACCAACAGGCACAGCAGCATGGCCACCACGCGGGGCGACCGCACCCAGGCATCCAGGTTCGCCAACGCGATGGGCGTCAGACGGGGGCGTTTCCCCCTTGTGATTGCAGTATCAACCATGTTTCGCCCTCCTCCTTACCCCAAAGTAATAGGTGATCGCCGCCGCCGCATACAGTAGGGCCAGCGATAGCAGCGAGCGCCTGACCATGGGCCAGGTAAGCGCATCGTTGTACAGGTCACTCATGTGCGGCAAATCCAAACCAAAAAGTTGTAACCATGCCCGAGAGTTCCATAGAAAATAAAGGAAGGTGGGCAAAGAGACACTCAATAACTTGTCGGGTATCCATTGGGCCACCATCAGGCCGATGGTTCCCCACACGCCCCCCACGATGCACATGCTCGCAGCAGCCCACCCGATGATGGTCCAGCCGTTGAGCACCGTGAGCCAGGGCAAATAAATGCAATCCACTGCATAAGGTATCTCGTGACTTGAGTACAACAGAGGGTCTGAGGGCATGGCGATCAGGCTCCACAGGGCTGCATGGGTCAGGAAGGCCAGCCCAATGGCCAGCCCGCTTGTTAAAAACGCACCAAGCAGATGGATGCGAGTATAGCGCCCAACACCGCCCCGGGCCAGACGCCAATAGATAAACCCGGTCTTAATGTCATCTACTTGCCGAGGGGCGTAGCTTACGCACGCGCTGAAAGGGAACAGCAGCATGGTACCGCCGAAATACACGGGCATAAGCGCCTGCTGCAAAGCAGAGCTGCGGTGTACCGCTCCCCAATCCGCACTTACCAGCCATTGGGGAATCGTCATGCCAAACAGTACAAACAGCATCAGCGCATAGGCCAGCCAGAACCATCGCCCCAACAGCGGGGGCATATTTAGCCTGTTTCTCAACATCCTTCGTCCTTCTCCTTCTGCTTTTGAGGCGTGTCTATGGGTATCCTTATGGCCAAAACTTGACAGGCGGCGCTTTGTACGCGCGATTGGGGCTACTGTTCCAGGGGTTAATCAGCTCCCCGGTCTGGGCGTTAACCAGCACCGTCCCAAAAGATTTATGCTCTCGCGGGCCTTTGTCTTTCTGTTTCGCATCCTTGTATAGCTCCCCTTCTAATACCCAGGTGGGCAGCAGGAGAAAGGAGGTCGCCTCCTTTTGCTCATACCAGGCGATGTAGCCCAGCCGCAAGCTGTCCACGCTGCGCAGCTGCCCTTGGGCAATGAGCTCTTCGTAGGTGCTTAAGGCTTTTTCAAAGGAGCACAATGGCAGATCGTCCGGCGCAGCGGATACCTCCTGTACCAGTTGAAACTGCGCGCTGAGAAAGGGCTCCGATAATCCGATGCCATCCTGTTGCTGCAAGATGGCAACCGCGCCCAGAAAGTTACGTGTCTCTTCCTTCTTGGGACCTGTATAGGTTGCAAAGCTCATCACTGCAAAGCCTAGCACCGGGATGTCGTGCAGGTACTGATCAAAATATACCTGCAAGGGTGGGTCAAACTCTGGCCACGGTTCCCCGGAATACTCGCCAGTCGCCTCATCGTATTTTCTCAGAGGTCCATAGGCCATGATCCAGCGGGGCTCAAGCCGCATAGCACCTTGCTCCGGAAAGAATTCAGCCCATTTATCATAGAGGAAGGACTGCGCCTGCGCGGCGGTGGCCGGGTTGCCATAGGCATATGGAGTGTCCGGTTCCAGCTGATTCAAGCGGCGGATGATGGTGGGGGTATCCATGCTGCGGGAAGGCGGCTGTGCTGCTTTGGCAGCCGCCTGCGCCATAACACCCGGCTGGTAATTGTCCCATCGGAATCCTGTTGGCGTGTTAAATACAAACGCTGTGCCCACTTCCGTCCCCCGGTTCCCATCCGTCTGCGTAACTTTCGAGGACAGGGGCACGGGGACTGCAGACAGCAGCGGGAACTTCTCGACAGGCGGCACTTGCACCGGGATGTCCACAGCAATGGACCGCCCCTGGGACTGGTAGGTTTTGTGCCAGCCTTGCGCAGTCTGCTCCTTCACCTGGGTGATGGAAACAAATTCTGCCATGTTTGCCGGCAGATTGACGGTCAGCAAAACGGCGATGAGCGCACATTTTACTATGCGATGCTTGATGGACAATTTTATACCTCTTTTCTATCCGCCATATATGTCTGTTTCCAGCCCATATTTGCGTTGGTTTTTAGTGTATTTAGGGCCTGCTGAAAAAGGCAGATTTTGCTTTTCACGTTCCTTTACAC
>LFTR01000217.1:809-3014 GCA_001513425.1 Clostridiales bacterium DTU024 | reverse complement strand
GGTGCCCTTTTCGTCCACCCGATGCATGTCAAACACGCCGCCATTGATGCTCGCCATCGTACTCATGCCAAAGAGAACAAAACGGCGGTCGACCGCGCCGTTATCATTGGGTGCAGGCAAATGATTGAGTGTGGCGGGCACGCTTGCGTTTGATCTCAGGCCGCGTGCGACGTTAAGGCGCAGGACCGGCGCATCATCTGTCATCAGGTCAACATGTTCGCCCGCCACCATCCCTTGAAGAGAAACCACGATTTCCGCGCGTTCGCCGGGCGTCAGCCGCAGCGACGCCATCTCCACAGGTTCATTCAGCAATCCGCCATCGGAGGCGATCTGAACAAAGGTACTGCCGCTGCTAAGGCGAAAATTGTAAATGCGGGCGTTGGAGCCGTTCAGCAGCCGCAGGCGCAACAGTTCGGTAGTTGCGTCAAAAGCTGCCCGGATGGTACCGTTGGCAAGCAGAGTCTCTCCCAAGGTACCGTCAGGATTATAAGCGCCCGGGTAGTCCAGCTGCATATCGCGCGTGAAGCTGCGATCCTGCACTGCAAGCGGAACATCATCCACGCCGTAATCGGCGGGAAGATCTTTGGACAGTTCACTATTATCGTTGATAAGAAGGAATCCGGCGAGCCCATAGTATACCTGCTCCGCCGTTTTTCCCATCGTGTGCGGATGATACCAAAGCGTCGCCGCTTCCTGCTTCACATTGAACGCCACTTCACGGTCCTTGCCCGGATCGATCACCTGATGCGGGCCGCCATCCGCTTGGGAAGGCACCAGCAAACCGTGCCAGTGGACGGTGGTTTCCTCAGACATTTGATTGCGAAGGGTGACACGGATATCTTCACCCCTGTTGAGCATGATCGTGGGGCCCAGGAAGCTCCCATTGTAACCCAGTGTCGCGGTTTGGGTTCCCTCCCTGAACACGGTCTGCCCTTCATCCATTGTCAGCGTGTAGTGGCGCGTGCTGCCGCTCGCCTCGTCAGGCGCGAGGATGGCGGGAATGCGTAAGGGTCTGTATTCACCCTGCTCCTGTACCAGTTTCACGTCCGGGTTATGCATCATGCCGCCCATCATCCCTTGCGCCAAAGCGGCGGTGGGTATCCATTGGGCTGTGGCAATAAACAGTGCGGCTGCCAGACCAAAGGATTTGACAACGGCCCGCTTTATTCTAAATGTTTTCATCTTTTTTCCTTCCTTGGGTTGGGTTCCAACTGCTGTTCTTTACTCTAAACACTATTGGTGTTCGCTCACATTGTACCCGGCCCAAGAGGGCTGAAGTAAACTAAGGAGCGAACAGCATTTGACTTATTATCCCTACGCTTGCGTACTGTGCCGTTTCGCCCGGGCTATGACGCAGAAAAAAGCGAAAAGCCCGCAGCCTAAGCCGCGGGTCGTTCGCACGAATGTGCCTTGACAGGGGATCGCGTTTTGCAGTATGTCGTCTATGCGCTGCTCTAGAATCTTACCTGCGGTTGCGGCCAGAGCCGGGGTTCGGCCGGGCGCCGGTGCCGAAATGGTCACACACACCGTCTTTGTTTTCGTCCGCGTAGTTCTGGCTTTGGGCATTACTCCGGCCCTGTCCTTGGCCCTGTCCTTGGCCCTGTTTTGCGGCGCCGAAAAGGTCACAGATTCCGTCTTCGTTTTCGTCAGCGTAGTCAGGTGCTTGGCTGTTCTTGCCCGGTTCATAACCGCAGTTATCGCACAAGCCATCCTCATTCGCGTCTGCGTAGCGTGTCCCGGGAGCAGCCAGGTTCCAACGGCGGCCATTTTGTCCGCCAAGGGGTGCGGTCTCTTTCTCCGCTAATACTGTGGTCAGGGGGGCCGTCAAATCAGCGGTCGCCAGACCCAGTACGGGCAGAGCGATGAACAGCGCCAGCGTAAGGATCAATAAGTTCTTTTTCATGCGTGGTATCACTCCTTTTGATGTTTCAGCAATTCGTTGCTGTGACAAAAATATGGCAGCAGACTGTGTCGAAAGCGTGTTTGTCATGCGCTGTGTTTGGCACAAATAAGTGAACAGCATATGAATATTCTTATTGATCATCCGTGCTCTTGGACGGGGTTTCAAATGCGGAGAGTGGAACATGACACATCGCCATTTCATTTTCTTGTGAGCGGCAAGATGCGTTCGGCGCGGATGGAATAGCAATAGAAAAAAGCACCGGGCCGCACGCAGCTGAAACCCGGCGCTTACCTGTAATCCTA
>LFTR01000217.1:0-575 GCA_001513425.1 Clostridiales bacterium DTU024 | reverse complement strand
CAGGCATCTTGATCTCAAAAAGCGCATATTCGCTCGTCAGTTCCAGATAATCAAACGCGTTTCGCGCACTGAAGCGGCGTGACGCTTTTCTTGCCATGTCCCTCTCCGGATGAATGACCTCGTCAGCGCCGTTGCGCAGAAGGAACTTCTCGTGGATCTCCCTGTCCGCCTTGGACACTACATACTTGGCACCACATTCCTTAAGCAAGGACGTAACTTCAAGGGATGATTGAAAGTCGCTGCTGACGGTGACAAAGCACAGGTCGAAGTTGTTAACGCCCAAAGAGCGCATCACGTGCTCATCCTTGCAGTCCCCGATCTGAGCGGTCGTGACCTGGCCGCTGAGCGATTCTATCACCGCCTCGTCCTGGTCCACGATCATAACTTCATTGCCAAGTTCCATAAGATCAAGCGCCAAGTGTCTGCCGAAACGACCTACACCGATAATGAGGATCGATTTCATCTTATTACTCCTACAAAAAGTCAACAGTTTTAAGCTGTTTGCTGAATTATTTCTTCGCAGCGCATCAGTTTGGGATTAAAACTTTCCCTCCTTGATAGCATGACGAAGACAA
>LFTR01000076.1 GCA_001513425.1 Clostridiales bacterium DTU024 | reverse complement strand
GTGCGTTATGGCGGCATCGATGCGCCCATGCCCTTCCGGGAAATCCCCCCGCGGGATCGGGAAGCGACAGAAGAAACGGTATTGGTCCAGCGCCCGCGCCGCAACATAGATGGGCGCGCCCACATCAAAGGGCGCAGCGCCTTTGGCTCGATCACCCCGGGCAAAGTGCTTAAAGCCATCTTTGGCATCATGGCCGCTGTCTTTGCCATCAGCCTGGTGCCTGCTGTGGGCGCGATAGCCCTGGCGATGGTCGTCCTGGGACTGGTGCTGCCCATCCTTGGCGCGACCGGGGCCGCCCTCGCCGTCGCCGCCGTCATGATGGGCGTGCTGCCCGCTGCGGCCCCTCTCCTGCGTATCATTATTTTTTTCATCGGCATCAACTTAATAGCATCGATCATCAAACGCATCCGGCACGCCAGCAGAAGAATGGTATAAGCCGCCATGCGATAAGCCAAGAGGGGACAAACCTGACTCCCTCTGCCTATGGAGGCAAGGAATGACTGAAAAATATCTGTATCCGAGTTTACTCGATAACAGGATCAATGACGGCGTACGGGCTTATTGCCGCGCGGAAGGACTCGATGAGAGGTACTTCAGGCGCTGCGTCAGCCGGAGAAACGCCTTTGCCGATCTTCTGCGCACTATGCGGCGCAAACTTAGGCGTTCCCAGCATCGCAAAAGTGATCTCTTCGTTTCCGATGTCGGCCTGCCCCGGTAAGTATGGTCACCTTGCGCTGAGTGGATTCCGCAGCCGGCAGCCTGATCCCCGCGTCGCTTCGGAAGCATCCCAATTCGGGACGCCGTTCAAATGCCGCGTATGCTTCATCCGATCCCGGGAGCAAGCTTTGCAGCAATAATGGTGCAGCAAAAGCAAACTCCGTGCGTCAGGGCCCTGAATACGATCAAGCTGCTTGCGTAGGATCGCCGGGGGATACGCCCAAAACATATGATTCGTCTTACAAAAAGCGGCTTCACAGTTGCAAAAAGAGCGGCACGCCGCCTGAACATTGCATCCGACACTGTTGATATGATGCAGAATCATGTTAGCAGTGTTTCGTATGACGCCGGCACGCCACCGCCTTTGGGCAGGGTATCGCACAAGAACGAGTAGTTCCGCGCAAGCTGCAATCAACAGAAAGACCGAGCCAAAAAACGAGAAGCCGCTCGCGATTACCTAAGGTGGATTACTGCTTGACAAATAACCATCTACATGTACAATAATAAATAGGCTTAAGAGTTGAAGGGTCCGGCAAACGCGTTCTCTTTCGCATGGAACGCTGTACGAACATGAAAACAACTCTCAGACAGGCATCGTATGATGCAGGAATATGAAGGAGGTACCCCATGAAGAAACTGGTTGCCCTGTTCTTGGCACTCGCAATGATGATGAGCCTGAGTATCGTATTCGCCGAAGAACACAAAGAAGTGACTCTGACCATGTCTTCCATCTGGTCCGCTGAAACCGAAGCCAACCGGGCGCCCTTCCTAAAGACGCTGGCTGAGTTTGAAGAAGCATACCCTTGGATCCATATTGAAATGGACTGGAACGAAGCCAATGCATGGAAAGACAAGGGCGAAAACCTTGCCCTGAGCGACAGTCTGCCCGATGTGTTCTATTGGAACGCAGGCGGCGTACTGTGGAACCTGGTCGGCAGCGGCGATATTCTTGCCCTGAACGATTATCTGACCGATGACATCATGGCACGTATTGAAGGCGGCACCCTGACTGATATGACCTTCGACGGGAAAGTCTATCAACTGCCCTACACCAAGGCTTGCTCCGCCCTGTACTGCAACATGGAACTGTTCGATAAGTACAGCGTGAAGATTCCCGAAACTTGGGATGATCTGATCGAAGCTGTCAAGGCATTTAAGGCTGCCGGCGTTACTCCCATGACCGTTGGCGGATCCGACCAGTGGCCAACCAACATGTACACTGACATTATCGCCCTGCGCTTCGCCGGCGATGCCGCCTGCCGTGCCTGCTACTACAAGACCGAAGGCGCTACCTTCATGACCCAGGATTGGCTCGATGGCATGAGCGCCTTCAAGGAACTGATCGACTTGGGCGCTTTCCCTGCTGACGCCGCTTCTCTGACGCGTGATGAATCTGAAGTCGCTTACTTCGCCGGCGAGATCCCGATGTACGTGCACGGCCAGTGGTTTGCGGGCTCCCTGTCCCCCGAAATGCAGCAGAAGGTCAAGGCTGTGAAGTTCCCCACCGTTGCCGGCAAGAAGACCGACAACCAGTGGATGGGCGGCGCTGCCGAGGGTTTCTGCGTTTCATCCTATACCAAAAATCCCGATGAAGCTTTCATCCTGTGCCAGTTCCTGGCGGAAAATCAGTCCAAGAACGGCTTCATCGCCGGTGCCGGATTGCCCGCCTGGAAGTATGATTTCTCAGCTTACACAGATATCAACCCTGTTCTGCTGCAAATCGTTGAAGCGACTTCAAACGCGGAATCTTTCCTGCTCTGGGGCAACACCGCTTTGACCGGTGAAGACGCCACCCTGATCGGTCAGACCGTTTATCAGGTTCTGGCCGGCGAAATCACTCCCGAACAGTGGTGCGAAGACATGGAGACCATTTTCCAATAATCATCAACCCCACGCGGGGTGGCGGTCCGACCGTCACCCCTTTCATTTATCTTGATCGTTAATAAGGAGGTCCGCTTTTGAAACGTGTTCTGTCGAATAAGTGGAGTATAGCGGTCTTTGTATTGCCTACAGTCCTGTTTTTTTCCTACATCGTGATCGTTCCGATCGTCAAGACAGCCCTGTTCAGCTTGTTGAATGAGATACCGGCGAAAGTTCATGATCAATCCCACTTCGTCGGGTTGCAGAACTATATCACGATGTTTACTCCGGGAAGGCGAAATGAATTTCCTGGTGCTGTTTCAAATTCTCTGCTGTATGCCGCAGTTTCCGTATTCATTCAGCTTCCTTTTTCCCTGTTGATATCCTTGATTCTGGCGAATGGGGTCAAGGGCGAAAACCTCTACCGCAACGTGTTCTTTATCCCTGTCATTATCTCCTCCGTGGTCGTAAGCCTTTTATGGCAGAGGATCTACAAGGGACTGCTGCCCACCCTGCTTGAGCAGTTGAGCATCCCGATCCCCCAGAATGGCTTCCTGGGCAATAAGGAGTTGAAGATCTGGGCTGTCTCTCTTCCCAGCCTGTGGCAGTATGTTGGCTATCATATGCTGCTGATGTACGGCGCTCTCCGCTCCATTTCGACCGATGTCATGGAAGCAGCGACGATGGACGGCGCTTCCGGAGCGCGTATGGCATTCAAAATTCAAATTCCAATGATCAAACCGATGCTGAAGGTCTGCATTTCTTTCTCTTTGATCGGTTCTTTTAAGCTGTTTGATACGCCTTGGATCCTTCTGGAAAGAGCCAACAAGCAGTTTCCCGCCCTTTCCATGTACGTGGAGATGTTTTCCAATCACAAATACAGCTATGCAAGCGCCCAGGCGATGTTCATCGTTTTTGAGTGTCTGGCTTTTACCCTTCTCCTGAATTTCATGTTTCGTGAAAGACAAGAGAAAGGGATGATCCCGGAAGGGAGCAAATCTGAACGTGAATAAAAAAACGGTGATAACCAGAAAAATCATACAGGTATTTCTGCTTCTTTGGCTGTTGCTTTGCCTCTTCCCGATGTACTGGCTGCTAAGCTTCTCACTAAAGGATACGGATGAGATCTTCCGTGGCAATCTGATCGGTCTGCCTCAGAAATGGCTCTTCTCAAATTACGCCAACGCTTGGGGCAGCGGCGGCAAGATCAGCATGTACCTGATGAACAGCGTCATCGATACCGTTGCCACCCTGTTCATTACTAGCCTGCTCGGTTTCATGTCCGCTTACGGTCTTCTCCGCATGCGCTGGAAGGGACAGAAAGCCATCTTCACATACATCTTGCTGGGCATCATGATCCCCATGCATGCAGCGCTGTATCCTTTGACCGTTACCATGATGCCCTTGATGAAGACGCATCTTGCGCTGATCATACCCTATGCGGCATTCAATATTCCCATCACCATCCTGATCCTCAGCGGTTTCATTAATAATATACCATATGAAATGGAAGAAGCCGCATGCATCGATGGCAGCGGCATCTATCGTACAGCCTTCACGATCATCCTTCCTATGATGCTTCCTGCGCTGGTCACGGCTGCCATCTTCGTTTTCCTGCAGGTGTGGAATGAGCTTTTGCTGGCGTCTGTCTTTACTACGGACAAGGTAAGAACATTGACTGTCGGTATCCAACAAATGAGCGGCCAGTATCAGACGGACTATGGTTCCATGGGCGCAGCGCTGGTCATCGCAACGCTGCCAACGCTCATCCTGTATTTGTGCATGAGCGGTGAAGTACAAAAGAGCCTGGTCGCCGGCGCTGTCAAAGGCTGAAGTCATTATTGGGGAAGGGTTTACGTTTTGAATGCCCCGCATCGTGCCAAACGCTGCCAAAATGGAGCCGGCGGCTTTATTACCCGCCGGACATAATGCCGCGCCTGCCCGGAACGCTGTGGCCATATGGGATGCTGAATGCACAGGAGGGATCCTTGTCATTCAGCTTTTCTCTTGTCCGGGGATCGTCATGGGACGGCATCAGAAAAAAACCTTTTTCGTAAACGGCGAAATGCTTCACGCGTCCAACACCGCACGTCGGTGACCGCCGCGATATTTTTGATCAGCCTGCCGGCAAAACTGGCCGGGATACCGCTGCAGAAGCCGGACAAACGCTTTGATGCGCGGAACCGACAAGCTTCTGTCTCCCAACATATAAAAAATATCGTCCCGCACGATGAACCAAAGCAGAATTTTGTGCGACTATATTAGTGAAAGGAGGCTGCCATGGCGGAAGTAGACCTCTCCCTCGCGCGCA
>LFTR01000270.1:551-1414 GCA_001513425.1 Clostridiales bacterium DTU024 | reverse complement strand
TCTGGAAAATCGTTTGGCACGGCACAGGCAGTTGTGTGAAGGAACGTACACAGCACGAATCGTCTTTTTCAGCAGGCCCTACTTAGTTGCCTTTGTATTGATTGTCCCGCGTTCGTTCCGTACCGCGCATGCCGAAGGGGTCATACGGCATGGCATTGCGGTCGGTGCCCGGCGGGATACCCCGCTTTTTTTGCTTCGATAGAAACGCGTAATGAAAAATAAGGCTGAACAGACTACCCAGAACCATCAATATCAAGGGCAGCAGTTTGAGCGTTTGCCAGATATTGGGGGTGATAAGACCGCGTACCCCCACCAAAACAAAACCCATCAAGACGCTAAGGGGTATGATGACAAGACCCATTTTTACCTTCCTGCGTGTCGACAGTGCAATCACGCCAAGAAGGATGCACAGCACCAGCAAGCCGGGGGTCTCCAGAATGCGCCAATCGACGTAGGTGATCGCGCGGCCGAAGGGCACTTTTTCGCCAAACCACATGCGGAAGAACATCCCTAGCGGCAGCGCCATGGCATCCACGCGGACGAATAGCTCATACGCGGCCCAAACGACTAGAATAAGTGCACCCCAAAACAGCATTCTGCGGCCGGCATCGCGCAATGTGCCCATCCCTCATCACCTCCCCATCGCTTAAACAGTGTACGGGGCATGGATTGTCCTGTCAACATCCTGCCCCAAATGAAAGCGCCCCAGCGAACGCTGAGGCGCATGAGATGAGGGGTTTACATTGTGACATCTTCCAGCAATTGCAGCATGACCTCCAGGTCAACATATTCGCTTTCGCCAATGGTGTTCAGGCTGGCAACATCATCTGTGCCTTCGGCGCGGAAGATCTTCAATTTGACTG
>LFTR01000270.1:0-538 GCA_001513425.1 Clostridiales bacterium DTU024 | reverse complement strand
TCAGCACTTCACCGTCCGCTTCCACAATAATATCACCCTTCTTGATACCGGCAGCTTGCGCGGGGGAGTTGGGCTCGACTTTGACGACGTACGCGCCGTTTGGCAGCGTGCCATCCAGTTTTTGTGCTTCGCCGGCAGTCAGCGTCCGTACCGTCACGCCGATCATGGGCCTGGGGGCGGCGGGCGTTTGCGCCTGCGCAGTTTGGATCGCGTTTTCATCATAGCTTTCAAGGACAGTTTTCAGCATGGGCTTTGCCACATTGATAGGGATACACATGCCGATGTTGTCTACGCTGGCTTGCTGTTGAAGCCCGAAGATCGAGTTGCCGCCGGCGTCATACTTGCGTGCGGGTACACCCTGCAACTGTCCCAACGTGTTAAACATGCCGCCCCCGGAGTTACCTTCATTAATAGCAGCGTCCACTTGGATCATCTGGTTTTTGACGGTGGCAGAGCGGCCATACCGGTCGGACACGCGGTCCCGCACTTCGCGATCGATTGCGGACACATAGCCTACCGTTACCGTGCGTTCAAATTC
>LFTR01000198.1 GCA_001513425.1 Clostridiales bacterium DTU024 | reverse complement strand
GCGTGTCCGGTTTCCGCTCTCTGCGTGTTCAGCTTAATCTTACCACTGCAGCGGGCTGCCGAGGGATTTCGGCCCTCAGCACTTAGCACTCAGCACTGTCCTTCGTTTTTCACCCGTCACCGCCACCCTCGACACCCACGGCACCCACGGCACCCACGGCACCCTACAAGCTGAGATCATCCTTCCCTGCAGGAAAAACATATATATTACAACAAAGTTGGGGACACCGGCGGCACCCTGTTCATACGCCTTTCCCTGCGGGGAAACGTTGCGGGGTGTCGAGGGTGTCGTCAATATGGGGGGTGTCGATAAACTGCACAATTGCGCAACGTGCCGTGTCCGGTTTCTGCTCTCTGCGTGTTCAGCTTAATCTTACCACTGCAGCGGGCTGCCGAGGGATTTCGGCCCTCAGCATTTAGCACTCAGCACTTTTTCGCATTTTGACCCGTCACCGCCACCCACGACACCCACGACACCCTCGGCACCCCGTGATGAACGCCTAAGCATTTCCCTGCAGGAAAAACATATATATTACAACAAATTCGGGGACACCGGCGGCACCTTGCCCATACGCCTTTCTCTGTAGGGAAACGCGGCGGGGTGTCCAGGGTGCCGTGGGTGTCGTCAATACAGGGGGTGTCGATAAACTGCACAATTGCGCAAAGTGCCGTGTCCGGT
>LFTR01000164.1:475-1655 GCA_001513425.1 Clostridiales bacterium DTU024 | reverse complement strand
CGTTTCCCCGCAGGGAAAAGTGTTCGAACTCGGGGCCGGAGGGATCATCAGAAGCAGGCTGTCCGGGCCTTATCCCTGTGTGCATATCCATAGCGGACCGCATTTTCGCATGGTTCACCCTGTCAAATCGTCACCACATGAACGCTATTCCCATGTTCCTTGATCATAGAAACCAAGTCTTTGCTGTCCAGCCAGACTGTTGCCGTATTCTCATTGGGATGTACGCCGATGATCGAAGGCACATCCAGAAAACTCCCGTCCAGATAAAACGCAACCCTGCATGAGGTATCGTTCAAAAGACCCAGGGGCGTTACCGAACCTTTTGTAAGACCCAATACGGTAGGCAGGTCCTCTTCCGATGCAAAAGACAGGTGCCTCGTGCCGTTTTTTCTTCTGAACTCCTTAAGGTCCACCATCTTGTCTCCCTTGACAGTGATCAGATAATACTGCCGTTTTTTGTCATCGCGCACAAGCAGATTTTTTGCGATAGCCTCGGGATAGGGCAGAAAAACTTCAGCGAGCTCTGCCATGTTATATACCGCTGCGTGCTCTGTCACTCCATATTTGATTTTCTTCTCATCGAGAAATGCATATACTTCTTGTTTGTTCAAAGCAGAACTACCTCCAAAATAAGCTCTTTCCGGGCTCAATTATACACCCGGCCTGCAAACAACGCTGCAGAAAAAAGCGGCCGCACGACCTCAAAGCATCGTCAAGGAAGCGTCCCCAGTGTTTCCTGAAGAAAAGACCGGCTTTGGACGAAGAGTGAACTGCTCCCCGTCCATTGTGTTCCCCGGATGAGCCGGACCCCCGTGGCATCCTGCCGTGAGAGGCAATAAGGCCGGCAGGTGAACCCTGTTTACTTTATGAAACACTATTTGTAGCAGATGTAGCAGGGTTTTATAGCCGTCCGGAAATTGACCGGTAAACCGTGAGAGGACTATAAATACCTGCTACAGCTGCTACAAGCCCCAAAAGGTGAGCAATATCCATGCTTGCGGCGAGAACGGGTGAAGGAACAATAAAAGGAATAATGCAAAATGCAAAATGCAGAATGCAGAATTAAGGTTGACCGTGACCGGTCAGGACATAGGTAAGTGATGGACACCCATAAAGCGCAATTCAGCGGGATGTGACCGTAAAACGGTGCGAAACACGCAGCTCGTGAGGGGTACTGAAC
>LFTR01000164.1:0-450 GCA_001513425.1 Clostridiales bacterium DTU024 | reverse complement strand
GCCGTGGATATCAGGAGGAATCACGATGAAGCCCCCTTGACCGGCTCTGCCGGGCGATGGCGACACCTGCGTCACCTAAACGGGTACGCAGGTTTTCTCTGTGCGGGGAATATGCTTCACAAGTGCGTCAGCCAACGCGCATGACGCAAAGAGGGGTACCCCACGGGAGTGCGTCACCTGCGCCACCTGCGTCACCCAAACAGGTGCGCCGGAGCCTCTCCTGCAGGGAAACATATAAATAATAGGTAAGAATTTGGCAGCGCCACCTGCGTTACCTAAACAGGCCTCAAGTCTCTCCCTGCAGGGAAATACTTAAATAATGGTTACTCATTCCAACGTGCGTCACCCGGATCGCTGCGTGCGAACATCCCGCAGGTGACGCAGGTGACGCAGGTGGCGCAGGTGACGCGGGTGGCGGTGAAGCATGTACAGTGTTCAAATTTCCAATTC
>LFTR01000174.1:32679-47126 GCA_001513425.1 Clostridiales bacterium DTU024 | reverse complement strand
GTCCAACTGCTTCACGAAAAGTTCCTCCTTATTGATGTTTGACGGCGGCGGCAAAGCGTTCCATACCTTCCAGCAGCTGCGTGCGGGGGCAGCCGAAATTGAGGCGCATGAATCCTTCACCGGCTTCCTCGCCGAAGAGAGCACCGTTGTTGAGCGCTACGCCGTGCTGGTAGCAGCACTTCATAAGCGCGTCGTTGCTTTTTCCGTAAGCGCGCACGTCCACCCACGCCAGGTACGTGGCTTCAATAGGTGTCACACGTGCCTCGGGCAAAAGATTTTTCATCCCCCGGTAAACCAAATCGCGGCTTTCGGACAGGTATTCCATTAAGCCATCCAGCCATTCATCGCACGCGGTGAAAGCCGCGCGTGAGGCCGTCAATGCGAAAATATTGCCGCTTTCTGCGCCCGCCGCGGTGAAATATGCATTCAGTTCGCTTACCGTTTTTTTGTCGCGGCAAAAAAGGTACGATTGTTTAAGGCCCGCAATATTGAATGTTTTGCTTGCCGCTGTCAGGGATATGACACCCTCGTCAATGCCGGGCAGTCCCAAGATGCCCGTGAAGCTTTCGGGCGCGTAGACAAAATCACAGTGGATCTCATCGACCAGCAGGCGCGCGTGGTATCGGCTGCACAAAGCGCTTATCGCGCGCAGTTCTTCCGCGCCCCATGGGCGGGAGACGGGGTTGTGCGGACTGCACACCATCACCATGGCGGCACCGTCCCGCAGACATGTTTCAACACGCTCAAAATCCACGAAATAGCGTCCCGCATCATCCGTCAAAAGGGGCGCCTCCACCACGGTACGGCCGGCGTCCCTTACAGCAAAATAAAATGGCGCATACACCGGTGTCATCAAGAGGACCTTGTCGTCCTTGCGCGTCAGCGCGGTGACACAGGCACGCAAACCGGACACCACAGAGGGCATCAAAACTATCTCTTGTCTGTTCAGCGTTATCCCGTGCCTGCGCTGCCAAAAACCGGTGACCGCATCATAATCACTTTGCGTGACCATCGTATAGCCGTAGAAGGGGTGGGCCGCCCGCTCCTGCAGGGCTTCGCGTATCGGAGGAGCGCACTCAAAATCCATATCGGCCACCCATAG
Source organism: Clostridiales bacterium DTU024 (assembly GCA_001513425.1). GTDB lineage: Bacteria > Bacillota > Clostridia > Christensenellales > Aristaeellaceae > DTU024. The sequence goes on along the minus strand of LFTR01000174.1, from coordinate 46,024 downwards.
CGGCACGCCACCTTCCGCCATGATTTCGGGATTGTCCCATTTGACACTGTCCGTGCCGCGCCGCTCAAAACGCCTGTCGAAAAAAGTCTTGTCATATTCCATCGTTTGGCTCTCCCATACATCTAAATACGCGGTAGCCGCCGCTGCGATCAAGGATCGTCACCTTGGTGAAGAGCGTTTGCAGATGCCTCATCCCGGATTGGGCACCCTGTTGTTTGCGCATGACCACATACATCGCGCCGCCTGCCTTGAGTTTCGCCGCGCTTTCTTCAAACAGACGATAAACGGTTTTTTTGCCTGCGCGAATAGGCGGGTTGAGGAGGATGCAGTCAAAAGTCCCCGGCACGCTTATGAGTCCGTCGCTTTGCACCACATTGGCGCGTACGCGGTTCCTTTCAGCATTGGCGGCAGCCAACTGTACGGCGCGCTCGTTGATATCAACCATGGTGATGTGCGCGCTCGCGTACAGTCTTCCCGTGATCACGCCCACCGCGCCCCAGCCGCAGCCGAGGTCCAGCACATCCCCTTCCAAGTCGTGCGGGAGCGAAGAAAGAAGCAGGCGTGTACCCTTATCCAGTTCTCCCTTTGAAAACACCCCGGCATCCGTCATGAAGCTAAAAGTGTGTCCCGCGAAAAACACTTCAAACATCGCGGGGTTGCTTTCCGACCGGGGCGACGGGGAAAAATATTGCTGGTTATCCATAGTCTGCCGTCTCCCGCAGTGCGTCAATCTCTTCGTCACTCAGCTCCCGCCAATCACCCGGCGCCAGGGCCTCGTCCAGTTCAAGCGGCCCGAAGGACAGGCGCCTTAGGGATAGGACTTCGTGCCCGCAAGCGGAAAACATCCGCTTCACTTGATGGAACTTGCCTTCCCGAACTGTCACCTTGGCGACGCTCAGCTCACCGGTAATAACTTCGATCTCCAGCTCAGCGGGCAGGCTGACAAATTCCTTGAAAGAGATGCCCGTACGAAACCGCTGCACTGTGCCCGCGTCGATTTTCCCCGTTACACGGGCGCGGTACACTTTTGCCACATCCTGTTTAGGGGATAGCAATCGGTGCGCCAATTGGCCGTCCGTTGTCAAAAGGATAAGGCCTTCCGTATCCTTGTCCAGACGTCCCACCGGCATGCATTGCAGACTCGTGTACACGGGCGGCAGGAGGTCCATGATCGTCTTTTGCTGGGAGTCCCTGGCGGCGGTCAGCAGCCCTGCGGGCTTGTTCATCATCACATGCCTGTCCAGCCGTGCGTCGATTACATTGCCGTCAAGCGTAATGACCGCCCCGGGAGGGGCATATTGTGAACTATCCGTTGCTGTCTGCCCATTGATCTCCACCCGCCCATCCTTTACCATGCTTTTTGCCTGGCTGCGAGTGGCTAAAGACAACATGGACATCAGGCGGTCGATCCGCGTGCTTTCAGCCATGCTGCTTATCTGCGACGGCAAGGCATGCCGCCAATGCGGCCTTGCGGTAGGGAACGAGTGGTACATAAAGGATCAGCAGGGCGGCCGCGCACAGGTAAAGCGTGTTCTGGGTGAACTTCAATTTGGTGACTGCTTCTAAAATAATGACTGCATCAAACTGCAGGCTGCCCGTCAGACGTCCTGACAAGTCGATCGACAGAAGGATCAAAACAGCCACGACCGCAGGCAGCGCGATAACAAAATTGACGCGCGTTGCATGGGCCAACAGCGCCCTTTGGGATTGCATCAGCGTACGGCTGCGCACGAACGCGTCCTTGTTTGCAAGCGTATGCACGGGTAAAAACTCCAGCGCCAGGTGATGGCGCCACCCGATAAAGCAAAGAACAGCGGACAAAATGCATGCCAACGCCAGCAGGATCAATCCGTGCGTGTAGGTACCGCCCACCAATTCACCGGCCCCTCTGATGACTCTGGGCAGCAAGGTGGCTTCGGCAATATTCCACAAATAATAGAAACCGCCGATGCATATAAGCAGCGGCAGGATCCATGGCAACGCCCTAAAAGAGCGCATTAATCCAAAGCGCAGCCATGCTGCGTAACGCAGAGGTGCTTTATCTGTTTCGCTTTTCGCCATGCGGAGCAGTGCGCCGCGCATCATGAATCGCATCGGTAATACTATCAATAGATACAGGGGGAAACTAAGGCCAAAACCCGCCGCCGACGCCAATTTATCCTGTACGCCATACGTTACACCAAAAAACGTCGCAATAAACGGCGCGAACGCAATGGCTCGAACGAGCAATTGAACCAATGTGTGCCCCAAAAGTGCGGGCAGGTTGTTCTTGCAGATGTACCGTGCCGCTGCGTGCGGGGATTTTGCTGTATATTGATTCAAAAGGGAGATCCTCCTATCAGTGTCCATCCTCAAGAGTATAGCCCAAGGTCCTTCATTAATCAAGAAATTCGCCCGTCATAGCATTTCGTCATTTTCCCGTTCGCTTGCGTCGATCAAAGCGCCGATCTCGGGCATACCGCCCCTTTTCATCCGGCGGATGTCGGCCCGGCTCAGCATGCTGTTGGTGCCAAGGCAAGCGGTGCAATAATAACCGCAGTCCGGGCAAATGCAGCGCAATACGGCACCTTCACTTTGAGGCATGAATGCCCCGCAAGCCGGGCAACCGCATCGCATTACCGGACTTCCTTCCCGATGATACCATGTTTTCTGAGGTACTGGCCCGTGTAGCTCTCTTTCTTCCCCGCTACAACTTCCGGCGTACCTTCAGCGATAATCTCGCCGCCGCGGTCTCCGCCCTCAGGACCAAGATCGATTACGTAGTCTGCCGTTTTAAGGACGTCCAGATTGTGTTCAATGACCAAAACCGTATTGCCGGCATCCGTCAAATCCTGCAAAACCTTGATGAGCCGCGACACATCGTCCATATGCAGGCCGGTGGTCGGCTCATCCAGCAGGATGATCGTCTTGCCCGTTGCCCGCCGGCTAAGCTCCGTCGCCAGCTTCACCCTTTGCGCTTCGCCGCCCGACAGGGTAGTGCTGCTCTGACCCAGGCGAATGTAGCCCAAGCCCACCGCCATGAGGGTATCCAGTTTGCGCATTATTTGGGGATGGTTTTCAAACACACGTACGGCTTCTTCCACCGTCATATCCAGCACGTCCGAAATACTGTGGCCGCGGTATCTCACTTCCAGCGTCTCGCGGTTGTAACGCTTTCCCTTGCATACCTCGCACGGCACGTACAAGTCGGCCATGAAATGCATTTCGATTTTGATAAGCCCGTCTCCCGCGCACGCCTCGCACCTCCCGCCCTTCACGTTGAAGGAGAACCGACCGGCACTGTAACCGTGGGTTTTGGCTTCATTGGTCTGTGCGTACACTTTACGGATAAGGTCAAAAAGGCCGGTGTATGTTGCCGGGTTGCTGCGCGGTGTGCGGCCAATGGGGCTCTGGTCAATATTGATGATTTTGTCCAGCTGTTCCAGACCCTTGATGGCTGTGTACTTGCCGGGATACGTTCTGGCACGATTGAGATCGCGCGCCAGCGCTTTATAGAGTATTTCGTTCACCAGAGAACTCTTGCCGCTGCCCGATACCCCGCTGATGCAGCACAAAACGCCCAGCGGGAAGCGAACGGTGATGCCCTTGAGATTGTTCTCGGCGGCGCCTTCCACCGTAAGCCAGCCCGTAGGCGTTCGGCGCACTTCAGGAACGGGGATGGCTTTTTTGCCGCTTAGGTATTCACCCGTTACGGAACGAGGGGCAGCCATCAAGTCTTCCACCGAACCGATCGCCACCACTTCACCGCCCTTTTCGCCGGCGCCGGGTCCAATATCCACAATGAAATCAGCTGCGCGCAGCGTGTCTTCATCGTGCTCTACCACAATCAGGGTATTGCCGAGGTTTCGCAGTTTGCGCAGGGTTTCCAATAAACGGGCGTTGTCCCTTTGGTGGAGGCCTATACTGGGTTCATCCAGGATGTAGAGTACGCCCATAAGGCCCGAGCCTATCTGTGTGGCAAGGCGGATGCGCTGCGCTTCGCCCCCCGAAAGACTGGCAGCCGCGCGCGACAAGGTAAGATAATCCAACCCTACATTGCACAGGAAGCCAAGGCGTGCGTTGATCTCGCGGATGATCCCTTCCGCGATCATGGTTTTGGTTTCGGATAGCGACAGGTGAGAGATGAACTCCCGTGCCCGCACCAGGTTCAGATTGCTGTAGTCAGCGATATTCATATCGCCCAGTGTCACTGCCAAGGCTTCCGGTTTCAGCCTCAGGCCATGGCAGACGCTGCAAACTTCTTCGCGCATATATTCTTCGTAGGCGGCTTTCATGCTGTCGCTTGTTGTCTCAGAGTACCGCCTGCGCATGGAAGGAATGATGCCCTCATAGGTTATCTTATAGGTACCTTGTCCGTTGATGGATTCAAAAGTTATTGGGATTTTTGTGCCACCCGAGCCGTAGAGAAGCATGTCCACGACTTTTTGCGGCAATTGATTGATAGGCGTGTCCATACTGAACTTGTAGTAATCGCTCAAGCCTTTAAACAACATGTGTGAAGTACTGCGGCTGTCGCCCGCGCTGTTCCACCCCATCGCGGTGATAGCGCCTTGGTTTAGGGACTTTGTAGTGTCGGGGAACACGAGGTCGGGTGTTACGGACAGGAATTTTCCCAGGCCGTTGCACGCGGGGCAAGCGCCGTAAGGGTTGTTAAAAGAGAACATGCGCGGCGCGAGCTCCTCAATGTTGATTCCGCAGTCCGGGCAAGAGTAGTTCTGCGAAAACATCATATCGTCGCCATCCACGATTTTGACGGTGGCAATGCCTCCTGAGCGCCTTAGTACCGTTTCCAGGGAGTCGGTCAGGCGTGACTCCAGGTTCTCCCTTATGGATACACGATCCACGACAATTTCGATGGTATGCTTCTTTTGCTTGTCCAAAGTCGGTGTCTCATCCAAATCGTAGATTTCACCGTCAATGCGCGCGCGCACAAAGCCGTCCTTGCGTGCTTCCTCAAGGAGCTTGGCATGTTCGCCTTTGCGGTTGCGCACGATGGGCGCCATCAGCATAAGCTTGGTGTCTTCCGGCAGCGCCATCAAGGCACTGACCATTTCGTCCACCGTTTGCTGGCGGATCTCCTTGCCGCAGCTGGGACAATGAGGAATGCCGACCCGCGCGTATAAAAGGCGCAAGTAGTCGTGTATCTCCGTCACCGTGCCCACTGTGGAGCGGGGATTATGCGCCGTGGTTTTTTGGTCGATGGATATGGCGGGCGACAAGCCCTCAATAGCATCCACATCCGGCTTTTCCATCTGCCCCAGGAACTGTCGGGCGTACGAAGACATGCTCTCCACGTACCGCCTTTGCCCTTCGGCGTAGATAGTATCAAAGGCCAGCGATGATTTGCCGCTGCCGGACAGTCCGGTAAACACAACCAGCTGGTTTCGCGGAATTTCCAGGCTGATGTTTTTCAAGTTATGGACGCGAGCGCCCTTGATGATAAGTGATTGCTGCATTGTATCTCCTTATTACGCACGTGCGCAAGCAAAATTATAACACCCATGTTCGGGTGTTACAAGGCGTTTGAGGCGCGTTATGCGGGCAGCTCAGACAGGTTTGTGATGGCCTGTTGAAGCGTTTCCAACGCCTCAATACCTCTTGACAAAGCTTCAACCGTCTCCACGTCGCCCACGCGCAGCAGCAGTGCCGGTTTTTTGCCGCCCGTGAGCGTCAGGCGCTTGTCTCCTGACTGAAGTGCTTTGACCAGCAGCACCGGATCCGCAATAAAATCGGGCTTCAGGCGGAAGGTCAGGTATGGCGGCATAAATGTCACCAAGTCGCTGCCTAATTCGGCCGACAACGCTCGCAGACGCGCCACGTCGATCAGCGTGACAACCGGATCGGGAACATCGCCAAAGCGGTCGATCAGGTCGTCCGTCAGCTGCATTTTGTCTTCTTGCGTACGAAGAAGCGAGATCCGTTTATAAATTTCGATGCGCTGCGTCTGTCCGGACACATAGCTTTCGGGCAGAAACGCATCCACATGCAGTTCCACACGCGTCTCCAGTTCATGAGCCCGACTGAGGCTGAAGTCACCCTTCGCTTCCCGAACGGCCTCTTCAATAAGCCTGACGTACATGTCATACCCGATCACGCTGACCTGCCCTGACTGTTCCGGCCCAAAGATGTTGCCCGCCCCTCGGATCTCCAAATCGCGCATGGCTATTCGGAAGCCTGCGCCAAACTCCGTAAATTCTTTGATGGCTGCCAGTCGCTTTTCCGCTGTCTCCGAAAGCGCTTTGTCGGCCTTCACGGTAAAATAGGCGTACGCCGCGCGGCTGGAGCGCCCGACGCGTCCGCGTAATTGGTACAGCTGGCTCAACCCAAAGCGGTCCGCGTCAAATACGATGAGCGTGTTGGCGCGCGCGATGTCGATGCCGTTTTCGATGATGGTCGTGCATAACAGTACATTAAACTTGCCGCCGGCAAAGTCCATCATCACGTCTTCCAGCGCGTTATCACGCATCTGTCCATGAGCGATGGCGATGCGTGCTTCGGGGATCAGGTTCCTAAGACGCGCGCCAAACGCGTCAATGCTCTGTACGCGGTTGTATACAAAGAACACCTGACCGCCGCGCGCCAGTTCACGCATCACGGCGTCCCTGATAATGCCGTCATTGTAGTCGACAACATACGTTTGAACGGGGTAGCGCTCTTCAGGTGGCGTTTCCAGCAGGCTCATGTCGCGTACACCCACCATACTCATGTGCAGGGTGCGGGGGATGGGCGTGGCAGAAAGCGTCAGCACGTCCACCGTTTTCTTGATATTCTTGATGACTTCTTTGTGTGCTACACCAAAGCGCTGTTCCTCGTCCACGATCAACAGGCCCAAATCCTTAAACCTGACGTCCTTGGAGAGCATCCTGTGCGTTCCGATAAGTATGTCCAGATCTCCGAAGTGCATCCGTGACAGCGTCCCCCTATTTTCTTTGGTGCTTCTGAAGCGGCTGATTACTCCGATCTCCACGGGGAAACCCTTGAAGCGCTGGCGGAACGTGCTGTAATGCTGCTGCACCAAAATGGTGGTGGGCGCCAGCATGGCGACCTGTTTGCCGCTCATCACGGCACGGAAAGCAGCGCGCATGGCTACTTCTGTCTTCCCGTAGCCCACATCGCCGCAAAGCAGCCTATCCATATTGAAAGGCCTCTCCATGTCTCCCAGTACGTCCTTGACGGCCTGCTCCTGATCGCCCGTCAGTTCGTACTGGAAATTGCCGGCAAATTGCTGCTCCCACGGTGTGGCGGGGGGGAAAGCGTAGCCGGGCGTCGCCTGGCGCTCAGCATACAGATTGACAAGATTGAACGCCAGTTTTTGCAGCGAAGATTTGACTTTGCTCTTTTGCCTTGCCCAGTCGCCGCCGCTTAGATCATTGAGTGGCGGCGCGTCACCTTGTCCGCCGATGTATTTTTGCACCCGGTCAAATTGGTCAATGGGTATGTAAAGCTTGTCCGTTCCTCTGTATTGGATAAACAGATAATCGCGCCAAGCGCCTTCACTTTGTAAGCGCACCGTACCGTTATATACGCCTATTCCGTGATGCTCATGCACCACAAAGTCGCCTTCGCTAAGCTCCGTGAACGCTTCAAGACGCTCACCCGTGCCCTTTGTTTGCCGAGTTTTGCGCTGCCTGACGCCGTACAGGTCCGTGTCCGTAATCAGCGCCAGTCTGGCGTCTTCCATGATGAACCCGCGCGAAAAGAATAGCGGCAGCAATACCGGCGTGCCGCGCTCAAAATGATAATTGCTTGCTTCTTTAAGGGGCAAAGGACAGTCAAAGTCGCTCAGCGCCTGGCTGATGCGTTTACTGCGGGCGGTTCCGCCTGTCAGCACGGCCAGGGCGAACCCATCCTTCGCCATAGTTTTGATGTCATCGCTCAACTGCTTGAAACGGCTTTGATAGCGCGTGGCGCTGATTCCCTTGAGTTGGATCACTTGCTGCGGTGTTATGCCTGCCATGCCCCTTAGCAGATCCTGCATAGTCAAAACCTGCGCTTGGGACAAGCGCTCTTTGACGCAGTCCATAGTGTGGAGCAGATCCGCCTGTTCCGCAACGCCTTCCTCACGGGCCAAGGCTTGCTTCAGATCTTCATAAAATCCCGCCAACCTGTCTTCACAACGCGTCATGCAGCGCTCAGGCGTGTCCAGCACTATGATGGGGTTTTCCAGCCAGTCTTCCAGGGGCGCGGTGTTGTCCATCAGCAGGTGGCTCCATAAGTGCATGCCTTCAAACGTGCCCTGCATTTTGAGCTGTTCGCTGTCACGCATCATGCGGCTGTACCCAAGCATGAGGCCTATGGCGCTTTGAAAAGTCTTGTCATCTTCCGGCGACAGGGTGCGGTTGTCCGCAAGGGTGGGCCGTGTTTGCATAGCACGATTAAGGATACATTTCATCTTTTCGGCGGCGGTTTCACGGTCCCCTGACTCAATCAGGTATTCTGCGGCGCCTGTCAGCGTGAATGTTTCCATGCGGTCGTCGCTGCGCTGGGTAATCGTATCAAAAGGGCGGATGGAATCAATTTCCCTGTCAAAAAACTCAACGCGCAGGGCGCGCTCATCGGTGGGGGGATAGACATCCAGGATATCGCCGCGAAGTGCGTATTGGCCCTTGCCTTCCACCATATCCACGCGCTCGTATCCCCACGCGGTTAAGCTGCCCGATAATTCAAGCGGGTCCATATCGTCGCCCATATTGAGGCGGATGGTCCTCTTGCGCGCGTCCCGGGGGGAAGGAAAGCGCGATAACAATGCTTCCGCCGTGGTGCACAGCACACGTACGCTGCCTGATAGCGCTCTTTCCAGCGTCATCATTCGCTGCCAGCGATTGTCGCGGCTCGCGGTGCCGTGCACAAACTGTGTTTCCGGGGGTGTCAGTATTGCCGACGCCCCCCCCGTCAGTGCAGAAAAATCATCCGCCGCTCGCTGCGCCGCCTGCTGGGAAGGCACGACGAACAGCACCTGCCGCCCGGTGTGTGCGCTCAGAGCGCACGCAAAAAATGCGCGCTGGGATTCCGTCATGTCATACAGCGCGACCGATTGCCCCTTCCGGACGGCTTTCAGCGTGTCCTGCCAAAGGGGGAAATCATTTAGGGAATCAAACAGAGGGTTCTTCATTCTTTTTCGTATTATACCTATTCATGGCAAGATCAATGCCGTCCTTGGCAAACGTAAGCGCGGCCTGCGCCGCCGTGTCCAGCGCGGAAGTGATCGCTTGTTCGTCCAAAGAATTTTTATAGCGAGATAGCACCCAGTCCGCCAGATCCCAGCCCTGCGGCGGGGCACCTACGCCGATCCGCACGCGCGGGAAACGGTCGCTTTTTGTTGTGTCGATAATGCTGCGCCAGCCATTGTGTGTGCCCGCGCCGCCGTGCGGGCGGATTCGCACCATGCCCGGGGGCAAATCGATATCATCCGAAACGATCAGCAGGTCCTGCGGCTCAGCATGGTACCATTTTAGAACATGTGCTATGGCAAGCCCGCTTTCATTCATATAGGTTTGAGGCTTTATAAGCGCAATGCGTTGACCGTTCCATCGGCCTTCCGCTATCATGGACTGTAGTTTTTTCCTGGCCGCGTGGATATTGCAGATGTCCGCGATGCGGTCAATAGTGTCAAAGCCGGCATTGTGCCGCGTATGAGCGTATTTTTCGCCCGGGTTGCCCAGCCCCGCGATCAAAATCATTCGTCAGTTCCATCCACACGCTTTTCCCTAAGCCACTGGGCTGGACGCACATGCATGTGTCCGTCTTTGCTTTCAGTAAACAGCATCAGCGATTTTTCACCGCTGATATGCCTATCCGGTGGGTTGTCCTCCGCCAGCACAAAGGCTAAGCCTACGACCTCCACGTTGAATTCTGCCATCAGTGAGATCATGCCTCTGGACGTTCCGCCGCCGCGAATGAAGTCATCTACGATCAGCGCTTTTTGGCCCAATTTCACAGCCCGCCTTGCCAGCGCCATCGTCTCAATGCCGCCTCGTGCCGTTACATAGTTGATGTTGACGGCGCTGCCCTCGTACACCTTGCTGGAGCGCCGAGCGATGATCAGCGGGATACCCAGCGCTTCGGCGGTCATGAGTGCCACAGGGATGCCCTTGGTTTCCATGGTGAGGACGAAATCCGCCTTGGCATCATAATATTCCCCGGCGATGATACAGCCCATTTTCCGCGCGATATCAGGGGATGACAACACGTCCGACCAATACAAGAAACCGCCCGCCAGCACGCGCTGAGGGTCGCAAAGGACTTGGCTGATCGCCTCCACTTCCTCGTAAGCCTGCTTCCTGGACATGGAAGGCCTGAAGCGCACTCCGCCGGCAGCACCGGGCAGCGTCTGGATCTCGCCCAGTCCGTGCTTATGCATAGCATCCGCAATAATCGAAATATCTTCACTCATCGTCGATTTCGCTGTGGAAAACTTGTCACAAAATCGCGTTAGCGTAAACAGTCTATTGGGGCTTTCTACCAGCAGCCGTGTTATGGCCGCAATGCGCTCCGTGCGCTTGAATTTGTCCATCTTCCATCATCCTTCTCACAGTCTCGGGAGTAATTGTACCATATCAATGCGAATGTTGCATCCGTTATTGAGAAACAACGTTCGTGTAAATTCGGGGATCAAACGCAGCAAGCGCGTCCGATGCTCATTTGCTCTCAGCATTTCCAAAGGTTTTTTGCGGAATTGAATTCTTGCAACCGTTGACATCACATGATATGATATTTGGTGGTGTTCCCGGGTATAGTATCTAAGGACACACAGCAGTTGAGTGAAGTAGGAGGAAGTTCCATGGCGTATACTCTCGAGAAAATTTCCGGTAATCAGGTGCGGCTGAATTTCACCGTGCCCGCCGAACAGTTTGAATCTGCAATGCAAAAAGCTTATTTGAAGCAGCGGGGACGTATCAACGTGCCCGGGTTCCGTAAGGGCAAAGCGCCCCGTAAACTGATCGAAAATATGTTTGGCGAAGCCGCTTTTTATGACGATGCCTTTGATATACTTTTCCCCGATGTATATAATGAAGCGGTGGACAAGGAAAACCTGGAGGCGGTCGACCAGCCGCAGATCGATTTGGGCGACATCGGCACCGGCAAGGACTTAACATTTACTGCCACCGTCTACGTGTCGCCCGATGTGACGCTGGGCGAATACAAGGGGCTCAAAGCCACAAAATACGTGCCGCCCGTCAGCGATGAGCAGCTTGATGAGCGCATCGGCCGCGATGTGGAGAAGACCAAGACGGTTAAGGATGTGGCGGATCGTCCCGTCAAAACCGAAGATGACGTTATTATTGATTATTCCGGCAGTGTCAATGGCGTCAAATTTGAAGGCGGAACGGCAGAAAACCATCACCTCAAAATTGGTTCCAACCAATTCATTCCCGGGTTTGAAGAACAGCTGGTGGGGCTGAATATTGGCGAAGAGAAGGATGTCACCGTTACCTTCCCAGAAGAATATCATGCGGAAGACCTGGCGGGCAAGGAAGCTGTTTTCCATGTAAAGCTTCATAGTATTCAGGAAGAACTGCGCCCGGAACTGGATGATGAGTTTGCAGCTGACGTGTCCGAATTCACCACTTTCAAGGAGTATAAGGAGTCCATCGCGGCGGAAATGACCGATATCATCGAAAAGAACGCCGACGTGGAGGTGGAAAATGATCTTATTCAGTTAATCGTGGATGCGTCGGATTGCGATATTCCGCCCAGAATGATTGAAAGCGAAATTGATCAGCAGGTTCGCAACATGCAGCTGCGTATGGCGTATCAGGGCCTCAAATATGAAGATTATCTCAAGTACACCGGTATGACAGAACAGAACGTACGCGACATGTTTACGGCGGATGCCAAAAATTCCGTCAAGACGCAGCTGGTTATTGAAAGCATACGCAAGCAGGAAAACATTGAAGCCAAGGATCAAGACGCGGAAGAAGAAGTTGCACGGCGCGCTGCGGAGACGGGCCGCGAGGTGGAAGAATACCGGGCGTCACTGAGCGAACACCAGATGGAGCATTTCATTGAACTTGCTGCTATTCGCAAAGTGATCGACCTTATCAAAGCCAATGCCGATATTACTGTGAAAAACGAGAAAAAGCCCGAAACCATCGACCCTGAAGAGGTCTTGGCGCAGACGGAGGAAGCAGCGCAGGCAGCCGATGAAAGCGGAAAGCCGGTCAAAAGGCCCCGCGCGAGTACCAAGAAAGCAGCGACTAAAAAAAACAAGGCGGAGTCACCTTCTGAACAATCATCTGACGAAGGGGCAGACCGGGCCGAATAGGAGTCTAACATGGCAGAATATCTCATTCCTTATGTAATCGAACGCAGTGGCGCCGGTGAGCGCTCGTACGACATTTATTCGCGACTGCTCAAGGACAGGATCATTTTCCTCTCCGGACCCATTGGCGACGCGATGGCCAATACAGTGGTAGCCCAACTCCTGTTCCTGCAGATGGATAACCCCAACGCCGACATTTCCCTGTACATCAACAGCCCCGGCGGTTCCGTCACAGCGGGCATGGCCATTTATGATACTATGAAGTATATAAAAGCTCCGGTGCGCACAGTCTGCATCGGCATGGCCGCATCCATGGGCGCATTCCTGCTAATGGCAGGGGACAAGGGGAAGCGCATGGCGCTGCCCAACAGCGAAGTGATGATCCACCAGCCATCCGGCGGGGCGGAAGGTCAGGCGACAGATGTCACCATTCGCGCTGAATGGCTGCTGAAAACAAAAAAGAAAATGACGGGCATGATGTCGGAGATGACGGGCCAACCAAAAGAACGCATCGCCAATGACATTGAGCGCGACTACTTTATGAGTGCTGAGGAAGCACTCAGTTATGGCATTATTGACGAGATCTATCAACCCATGGCCAAAAAGCAGGAGGACAAGGATGCCTAAAGAGCCCTTTGAGCCGCGCAAGTTGCACCGCTGCAGCTTCTGCGGAAAATCACAGGCGGAGGTGGAACGTCTGATAGCCGGGCCCAGCGCGTTCATCTGCAACGAGTGTGTGACGCTATGTGCTGACATATTGACTGAAGGCGAGCAAAAGGTCGGCAAGCCTCTTCCCAAGTGGCGTGACTTGCCCACGCCTGTCAGCATAAAAAAATCCCTGGATGAATATGTTATCGGTCAGGATCGCGCCAAACGGGCGCTCAGCGTAGCCGTTTATAATCACTATAAGCGCATTCGTTCCGGTTCACGCAGTAAAGATGTGGAGCTCAAAAAGTCAAATATCCTTATGTTGGGACGTACGGGTACAGGCAAGACCTATTTGGCGCAGACATTGGCGGACATTCTCAACGTTCCTTTTGCCATTGCCGACGCCACCAGCCTGACCGAAGCCGGCTATGTAGG
>LFTR01000174.1:18540-32629 GCA_001513425.1 Clostridiales bacterium DTU024 | reverse complement strand
AAATCGGAAAACACATCCATCACCAGGGACGTCAGCGGCGAGGGCGTACAGCAGGCGCTGCTAAAAATGCTGGAAGGCACCATTGCCAACGTTCCGCCGCAAGGCGGGCGCAAGCACCCTCAGCAGGAATTTCTGCACATTGATACGACCAATATCCTCTTCATTTGCGGCGGCGCCTTTGACGGCCTGGAAGGCATTATCAAAACGCGCATGGGCAGCCGCATTCTGGGTTTTGGCGCTTCCGAGAAAGACGAAACCGTCAACGACGAGTCAGTCACGCTCAAGCATGTGCAATCGGAAGACCTGGTGCGATACGGTTTGATCCCGGAATTGGTGGGCCGCCTTCCGGTCGTGGTGTCTCTTGATTCCTTGGATGAAGATGCTCTGGTGCGTATTTTGACAGAGCCGAAGAACGCCTTGGTACGGCAGTACCAGCATTTGTTCGCACTGGACGGCGTAGAACTCACTTTTACCGACGATGCCCTCAAGTCTGTCGCCCACAAGGCGATCGAGCGAAAAATCGGCGCTCGCGGTTTGCGCGCCATTTTAGAGAACGTCCTGATGGACACGATGTTTGATTTGCCCTCCCACAAAGAGTACAAAAAGTGCATCGTGACTGAAGACGTCATCGAAAAGAGTGCTGTGCCGGAACTCATCAAAGAGCTGCCCGGTGCAGCACCAAAAAAAAGAGTCAAACTTGAACCCAAAACGTCGATCGCGGGAGACGCTTCCTAAGGCAAAACTCCGCAGTCAGAAAAGACGCGCTTTGCCTCTTCCCGTTCAATCGGCGAGAAGAGGTTTTTATAATCGGGAGGGTGTATGAAAAAAGAACAAGTGACGCGCATGCCGCTGATGCCGCTCAGGGGGATGATGATTTTTCCCCATACCGTGCTGCACTTTGATGTGGGGCGGGTACAAAGCGTTGCGGCGGTGGAACGCGCCATGCTGATGGATCGCCGGCTTTTCATGGTCACACAAAAGGAAATTGACGTGGAAATGCCCACGCTGGGAGATATGTATGAGGCGGGCACCATCGCTGAAGTGAGGCAGGTATTGCACCTGCCCGGCAACAATCTGCGCGTATTAGTGGAAGGCGTCGGGCGCGGGTTCCTTATATCCCTGCAAACGGAGGAAGGCGCGTGGGTTGCCGAGCTGGAAAGCATTCCGGCTTTTGACATGGCGGAGTTGACTCCGGACATTTCGGCGTTGATACGTTTGACCAAAGAGTATTTTGAGAACTTTGCCCAGAGCAGCGGCCGCATCTCGGCGGACCTGCTGCGATTGGTGAAGCAGATCGAAGAGCCCGATACTCTGGTGGATACCATTGCCTCCAACGTCATGAACGAGCTTTTCGATAAGCAGGATATGCTCGCGGAAGCGGATCACACGAACCGCTTGGAGAAAATGTGCATGTTCCTGGCTAAGGAAACGCAGATGGCCGGAATCGAAAAGATGGTGCAGTTGCGTGTCAAAATGCAGATCGATAAGAACCAAAAGGACTATTATCTTCGGGAGCAGCTCAAAGTGATCCAGGAGGAGCTGGGCGATGAAGATATGGAGCAAGTCGATGAGATGCGCGCCAAAATGGAGAAAACGCCCCTAAATGATGAAGCGCGCGAGAAGGTGGAGAAAGAACTGGACCGGCTGGCGCGAACTGCCCCCGGCACGCCGGAAACCACCGTCAGCGAAAACTACATACAGTGGATATTGGATTTGCCTTGGGGCAAATACACCAAGGACCGTATCGCGTTGAGCCGCGCGCGCCGCATTCTGGATGAAGACCATTATGGCATGGATAAAGTGAAGGAGCGTATCATTGAGTTTCTCGCCGTTCGCTCCATGCGCACCAAGGATGATCCGGATCAATCCATGAAGGGATCCATACTGTGCTTTGTGGGCCCTCCCGGCGTGGGAAAAACGTCCATCGTCAAGGCTATTGCACGCGCCATGGATCGCAAGTTTGTGCAGATGTCTCTGGGCGGCGTGCGGGATGAGGCTGAGATTTTCGGCCATCGTCGCACCTACATCGGCGCCATTCCCGGGCGCATCATTTCGGGCATCAAACAGGCGGGCACCATGAATCCTGTTTTTCTGTTTGACGAAATTGATAAAATGGGACACGACTTCAGGGGCGATCCCGCCAGTGCCATGCTGGAGGTGCTCGATAGTGAACAAAACAACCATTTCAGGGACCACTATTTGGAAATTCCCTTTGATTTGTCCCGCGTGATGTTCGTCACAACGGCCAACACCGTAGGGGAGATACCCGCTCCCCTGCTGGACAGGATGGAAATCATCGAAGTCACCAGCTACACTGAAGAGGAAAAATTGCAGATCGCCAAGAAGCATCTGTTAAAACGGCAGATCAAGGAAAACGGACTGCCTGCGCGCAGTGTACGCATGAACAATGATTCTTTCCGCTTTGTCATTGAAGGTTATACAAGAGAAGCGGGCGTCAGGACGCTGACCCGCACGTTGGCTTCTATTGTGCGTAAAGCGGCCGTGGAAATGCTGGATACCGGTGCTGCCACTGTCAGCGTAAACAAAGAAAAAGCTCGCAAGTATTTGGGACCTGAGCGCTTCCACCGTGACCCGCTGGGCAACAAGCCCGCCATCGGCGTGGTCAACGGTCTGGCGTACACTGAGGTAGGCGGAGAAATGTTGGCGGTGGAGTGCGTGGTGATGCCCGGCACGGGCAAGTTCAGTTTGACGGGGCAGTTGGGAGATGTCATGAAGGAAAGCGGACAGGCAGCGCTTAGCTGGGTGCGTGCGCATTCCAAGAAATTTGGCCTCGCAGATGATTTTTCGCTAAAGAACGACATCCATATCCATGTACCGGAAGGCGCGGTGCCCAAGGACGGGCCGTCTGCGGGCGTTACTATGGCTACGGCATTGGTATCCGCTCTCACCCAGCGCGAAGTGCGGCAAGGGCTGGCGATGACGGGCGAAATAACCTTGGCGGGGCGCGTTTTGCCCATAGGCGGCGTGAAGGAAAAACTGCTTGCCGCATTCCGAGCCGGCATCGATATGCTTTGTCTGCCGGAAGACAACAAAAGGGATGTGCAAGAATTGCCTGAAGAAATACGCGGCCGCTTTGACATACGCTACGTAAGCCGCATTCGCCAGGTGGTGGAAATAGCCCTGGAAGAAGAGACACACGATGGAGATTAAATCAGCGAAGTTCGTTACTAGTCTGGCCAATTACGGGCCATTCACGGGCAAGGGATTAAAGCAAATTGCAATCGCGGGCAAGAGCAATGTGGGAAAAAGCTCGCTCATAAATGGTTTGTGCCGCGCTAAGGGGTTGGCAAAAACCAGTTCCACGCCCGGCAAGACAAGGTTGATAAATGTCTTCTTGATCAACGATACTATCCATCTTATCGACCTGCCCGGCTATGGTTACGCCAAAGTAAGCAAATCGGAGCAGCAGCGCTGGGGCAGCATGATGCAGGGCTATTTCGAAAAAGCGGACGAACTCAAAGTGATGCTGCTTCTGGTGGATATCCGCCATGAACCCTCCGCCGGCGATATAGAGATGGTCGAATTTCTTCGTGCCGGACACATTCCTTTCATTGTCGCGGCCACCAAGGCGGACAAATTGTCAAGGGCGCAGCGGCAGAGATCGCTGATGATCGTGGCGCGCACCCTTCTGGTGCAGCCGTGGGAAATCACTCCGTGGTCTTCTCAAACGGGTGAAGGCCGCGAGGCCCTTCTTGCGGAACTCGGCAAGCATCTGGACTGATTGCGGCGTTGAGTCGTTTTATGGTATACTCACACAAGAAAGACGAACAACAAAAGAGGTATAGCCATGCTGCACGTAAAGATTGTTGANNGCCGCCCATCAGGAAGAAAGTGATGGCCGCGTTGCTGCGCAGGGATAATGATCACAACGGCAGCATTCAACGGTTCTTTGTGGCGTACAAGGATGAGAAGCCTATCGCGCGCGTAATGGCGGGCACGGACAAACAGCCTCTAACGGGGGAAACGTTCGGCTGGTTCGGCATGTTTGACACATTCAATGATATAGACGGTGTTCGTGCGGTGATGGACGCCGCTGCAGCGTTTTTGAGGGAACGTGGCGCGACTCGCATCGCAGGGCCGTTTTCGCCCGATAATCCCATGCTCAATATCGGCGTGCTCGCGGAAGGGTTTGCCGGCGCGCCTGTTCTTTATAACCCTTACAACAAGGCCTACTATGTCTCACTTCTGGAAGACTACGGGTTCAAAAAGGAAAAAGACTATTTGGCCTTTGATATCCCGGCAGAAACGCCGCAGCTTGACCATGTCGTTTCCTTGGCGCAGCGTGCGCAGCAGCGGTTTGGCTTCCGCGTGGAGGAGATTCCGGGCCGCTCAATAACGCTGCGTCTGGCGCGCGACATTGCTCAAGTGATGACGGAGGCGGACGATGACGACCAAAGCGGCCCCACCGCCCAAGACATCCTGCATCTATTTGACAGCGTGCGCCCGGTGTTAAGACATGAACTGTGCGTGATGGCCTATGCGGGCAGCCGGCCCATTGGCGTTATGCTGGCATTTCCAGACAATACGCCCTATTTGCAGGCACTGGGTGGCCGCGAAACGCTGCTGAGCCTTTTGAGGGTGGCGCTTAGGGGCAAAAATGCCCAGTGTGTGCGTTGCCCCATTCAGCATGTGGTGCCCGAGTATCACAACAAAGCCGTCAACTTGGCGATGATCGTGCGTGCACTTCAAAATGCGCAGAATATGGGGGTTCAGCGCATTGAGGGGTCCGTGGTGGCAGAAGACAACGCGGCATCCATCAATAATTCGCTGCTCATCGGAGGGAAAGTCTATCGCAAGTATCGCACTTTCAGTTTGGCACTGTAAATTTCGGGAATCGCTTGCGCTTCATGTGCAAATGTGCTATCATCTCGTGTGTTGACTTAAAAGAGGGGGATTCCTATGTCAGGCATTCAGTTGGTTATGACCATTGTTCTCATGGCGGTTACGGCCGTCCTAATCATTTCTGTGTTGCTACAAAAAGGGGACGCAGAGGGCCTTGCCGCGCTGGGCGCATCCTCGGGTGACAGCTACTTTGGCAAAAACAAAGAAAAGAGCAAGCAAGGGAAAATGGCCTTGTTGACCAAGGGTTCCGCTGTCGTTTTTGTGGTGCTTTGCCTGGTTATGCTGTTCATCTGATTGCACTTTATACGTTGGAGGCTGGCGCTTTGCGTCAGCCTTTTTGGTTCGCACCGGGCATTTGGAGGTAAAGGGTGATCGTACTTAGCGCACAGCACATCAAAAAGTCGTTTGGCGTCAATCAAGTTCTGAAGGATGTCAGTTTTGTGCTGCAGACAGGGCAGCGGCTGGGGTTGGTGGGCGTTAACGGCTCGGGTAAAAGCACGCTGCTGCGTATCCTGACGGGTGATCTGAGGCAGGATGACGGCGCCATCTCCCTGCAAAAAGGCATGCATATCGGTTATTTGGCGCAGGCTTTCCAGCCTCAAGCCGGCAAAACTGTCTACGAGGAACTGGAGAGTGTCTTTGAAAGCGTTTTTGCGCTGGAAAAAAAGATGCGCAGGCTGGAAAAGGAAATGTCGGTCTGCGAAGATGAGGAAATGCTTGATCGCCTGAGCGATGATTACGCGCTCGCTGTCCAGAGTTACGAAGGCGCGGACGGTTATGCAAGCCGCTCGCTGATACAGGGCGTATTGGCGGGACTTGGCTTTACGGCGGAACAACATCAGCAAGAAGCGGCAAAACTAAGCGGCGGCGAACTGACGCGGCTGAGTCTCGGCCGTTTGCTGCTGCAAAAGCCGGATATCCTTCTATTGGATGAACCTACCAATCATCTTGATTTGGACGCGCTTAAGTGGTTGGAGGAGTTTCTGTCATCTTATGCGGGCGCGGTGATGCTGGTTTCGCATGACCGCTATTTTTTGGATCATGTCTGTACCGATATGGTGGAACTGCTGATGGGCGTCAGCGAACAGTACCGGGGCAACTACTCGCGCTATATGGAACAGCGCGCCGAACGTTTTGAAAGCCGCACGCGGGCGTGGGATCAGCAGCAAAAAGAAATAGCCAGGCAGACAGCCATCATTGAGCGTTTTCGTTCCTTTAACCGTGAAAAGTCTATTCGCGCCGCCGAAAGTCGTGAGAAACGCTTGGATAAGATGGCACGGCTGAATAAACCGCTGGAGGAAAAGCAGATCGTATTCCGCTTTTCCGTGCGCCGCCGTATGGGGGAAGAGGCGTTGCTTGTCAAGAACCTCGGCAAGTCTTTTGGCAGCCGGGCGCTGTTCAACAACGTCAATCTCTTTTTGCAGTCGGGCGACCGTGCTGCGCTGATTGGCGCTAACGGGATTGGCAAGACGACGTTCCTGGAATGTCTGATGAACATGCAGTCGGCAGACGAGGGCTACGCCGAATTTGGCGCTAATGCCGATTTGGGCTATTATGATCAAAAGCAGGCGCGGCTGCACCCCGACAAGACCGTTATCAGTGAGGTATGGGATGATTTCCCGCGCCTGACGCAGACTGAAGTTCGCAGCGCACTCGGGCTGTTCCTGTTTTCCGGGGATGAGGCGTTTGCACCTATCGCGACGCTGTCCGGAGGGGAGCGCGCACGCGTGGCGCTGACCAAGCTGATGCTCAAGAAGGACAATTTCCTCTTGTTGGATGAGCCGACCAATCATCTTGACGCTGACAGCCGCGAGATGCTCGAAAGTGCGCTGGATGATTTTGAGGGTACCATTTTGGCTGTGTCGCATGACCGATACTTCATCAACCGCTTTGCCAATAAAGTGATTGTAATGGAACAGAGCGGACTTAGGGTTTATGAGGGCAATTTTGACGATTATATTAAGGCTGTAGACAGGGAAAAGCAGGCGCATAATGACGATATGCAGCCCGGCATGACACGCACACAGATGGCCAGGCAAAGGCGGAAAAACCGGCAGGAGCAGGAAGAACTTAAGCTTATGCAAGCTGCTGTTGTTGATGCTGAAAAACAAGTGGCGCTTGCGGAGAACAACTTGCGGCGAATCGAGCGTGAGATGTCTTCCCCCGACTTCTATGCCAATGAAGAAAACGCCGCCAAAGCCGCCAGGGATTACCGCAGCGCGCAAAGCGCGCAGGAACAAGCCTACGCGCTTTGGGAGCAACGGGAAACGGAGCTGATGGCATATGAAGACTCATTCGCCGAAACGGCGCAAAATGTGCCTTAAAAGAATCGGAAGCATAATAATGCAGGATAGTGACGGATTTACGCAAAAACCCGTTGACAAGCATTTTTCGCTATGCTATGATGCGTCCAACGATTGAAGAGGAAGGGAGGCTTTCACAATGCAAATTACCGCTATGATGATGCGAATGTCCATGATGATGTGCGAGGCTTCCCCGCGCTTCTTCTGTTGCGTCGCTTGATCGAAATTCTTTAATGCGTTCATCAATGCCCGCTTCGCAGGAGTGCGAAGCGGGATTTTTATATCCGTAAAGGGGGAGCGAACCGGTGGAAGAACAACGGAAGGTACCTGTGATAGCGATTCGGGAGCTTAAGAAGACCTATCCGGGTGCGGACGGGGAAGTCAAAGCACTGGACGGCGTGACCCTGGAAGTGAGAGAGGGGGAGGTTTACGGCATCGTAGGAATGAGCGGCGCGGGCAAATCCACGCTGATTCGCTGTATCAACCGTCTTGACACCCCTACCGCGGGAGATATTCTCTATCGCGGGCATAGTGTCCTCACGATGGGCAACAAGCAGCTGTTGGCAACCAGGCGTAAGATGGGTATGATTTTTCAGCAGTTCAACCTGTTCATGCAGCGTACGGTGGGTCGCAACGTGCGTTATCCCCTGGAGTTGGCGGGTGTATCCAACGAGCAAGCGGAAGAACGTGTGGCGGAACTGCTGAAGATCGTTGATCTGGAAGACAAGATCAACGCTTATCCCGCCCAATTGTCCGGAGGCCAGAAGCAGCGGGTGGCGATCGCCAGGGCCTTAGCCTCCAATCCCGATGTGCTGCTGTGTGATGAAGCCACAAGTGCGCTTGATCCTATGACAACACAAAGCATCCTGTCACTGCTGCAAGACATCAACATGCGTTTGGGCATCACCATCGTCATCATCACCCATGAAATGGCGGTCATCCGGCAGATCTGCACTCGGGTCGCCATTCTGGATGACGGCAAGGTGGCGGAGGAGGGACCGGTCAACGAAGTGTTTGTGCACACCAAGTCGCAAGCTGGCAAACGATTGTTCGGTATCCTTCCCGAATCGCCCGACGAAGACCCCGGCATTCCGGCACTGCGCATCGTGTTTGACGGTGCATCCCGCGAAAAGCCCATTATCGCGAACCTTATCAAACAACACGGCGTTCTTGTCAACATCCTGTCCGCCAACATGAAGCACATAGGCGGCAAAACATACGGGCAATTGCTGATAGAGACGCCCAAGGACGAAGAAGAAAAGCAGCTTGTTACCCGGTATCTGACGGAACAAGGGCTGACAGTGAAGGAGGTGAATGCACAATGAGCATGGACAAAATGCTGCCGCTCTTGTGGCAAGGGCTCGTCGACACCCTCTACATGACAATACCGGCAACGTTCTTCGCCTACCTCATCGGTATGCCTCTGGGCATACTTCTGGTGGTGACACGCAAGGATCACATTATGCCGGCGCCTCGCTTCAACACAGTGGTCGGAGCGCTCACCAACTTTCTCAGAAGCATCCCCTTCATCATCCTCCTGGCACTGCTGTTTCCGGTGACACGCGCCATCATGGGACGCGCAACCGGTACAAAAGCGATCATTTTCCCGCTTATCATCAGTGCGTTCCCATATGTTGCCAGGATGATCGAAAACTCCTTGCTGGAAGTAGATCGGGGAATCATCGAGGCTGCGCAATCCATGGGTTCGAGCAACGCTGAAGTCATTTTCAAAGTGATGCTTCCCGAAGCGCTTCCCTCCCTCCTCAACGGCGGCGCTATCTGTATGGTAACCATTCTTGGCTATACCGCTATGGCGAGCGCGGCGGGCGGCGGCGGCCTGGGCGCTATCGCCATCACCAAAGGCATCAACCTGCGTCGTGAGGACGTCATGTATGCCGCCAGTATATTGCTGGTCATCCTTGTTCAAATCATCACCGTGTCCGGTACCCTCACCACAAACAGACTTGACCACAGACAACGGTAATCCCATCATAAAACAAAAGGAGAAAGATTATGAAACATCTGAAGAAGGCATTGGTTCTTGTCCTGGCACTTGTTCTTGCATCTACCACCGCTCTGGCTGCCGAAAAAGTCATTATCGGCGCGACGCCCGTTCCTCATCTTGTCGTTCTTGAGTTTATCAAAGAAGATCTTCTGGCGCTGGGTTTTGAATTGGAGATCCAGGAATTTACGGAGTATCCCATTCCTAATCCGGCAACTGCCGCAGGCGACTTGGACGCCAACTACTTCCAACATGCGCCTTATCTGAATGCATATAACGCCTCGGTAGACGAGAAAGAGCAACTTGTGGCCGTTATCGGAGTGCATTATGAACCCTACGGCATATATGCCGGCACCAAAAGCAATCTGGATGAACTGGCTGAAGGCGACCACATTGCTGTAACCAACGATCCTTCCAATGAAACCCGTGCTCTGCTGCTTTTGCAGGAAGCCGGCATCATCAAGCTGGATGAAAGCATTACCGCTGATTCATCCGCTACCAAGGAAGATATAATAGAAAATCCCAAGAACGTCGTCATCGATGAATTGAACGCCGAGCTGATCCCTCTGGCGCTGCCCGATGTGGCGTTTGCCGTTATCAATGGTAATTACGCGATCGGCGCCGGCCTCAGCCCCGCCAAAGACGCCTTGCTGCTGGAAGCGGCTGATGGAGAATCCGGCAAAATCTACACAAATTACGTGGTCGTTCGTCCCGAAGATGAGAATGCGCTTTTTGTCGAGGCTTTGCGCAGTGTCCTGCAGAGTCAAAAGACCTATGATTTCATCCTTAACAACGAGGACTTCAAAGGCGGCGTTATTCCGGCGTTTACTGTACCTGCGCCCGCAAATTAACGTACATGTGCTGCAAGCCCCCGCGCTGTGCGCGGGGGCTTGCCCATTGAGCGCCGGTCTGTGTTATTATGAGATAATGAGACATAAGGAGGGTGACCGATGGCAGCCGAAATTTCGCGTGAAAAAGCTCTTGAACTTCTGAAGGAATACAACAAAGAGCCTTTTCACATCCAGCACGCACTGACTGTCGAGGGCGTCATGCGTTACATGGCTCTTGATCAAGGCTATAATGACGAAAAGGACTTTTGGGCCCAGGTAGGGCTCCTGCACGACATCGATTTTGAACGCTGGCCTGAGCAGCACTGTCAAAAGGCACCGAAGCTGCTTAAGGAAGCCGGGTTTTCCGATGGCTTTATCCATGCCGTACAAAGCCATGCGTACAATTCCTGCAGCGATATTGCGCCCGAACATCAAATGGAAAAAGTGCTGTACGCGGTGGATGAACTGACGGGCCTTATCGGTGCGGCGGCGCTGATGCGCCCAAGCAAAAGCGTTAAGGATATGGACACCAAGAGCATTAGAAAGAAATTCAAGTCCAGGGCGTTTGCGGCCGGCTGCTCGCGCGACGTGATCATCGCGGGCGCAGAACTTTTGGGATGGGAGTTGGACGAGCTTTTTGCAAAGACCCTGTCCGCTATGGCGGCGGACGAGGAGCGAGTGCGCGACGAGCTTTTGGCGCACACGGGAGAAAGCAACGCATGAAAGAGTGGCTTCCTCTGATCTCTGACAGCAGGATCGTCAAGGACAGACGACATTTCCACCAAAATCCGGAATTATCCGGGCAGGAATTCGCCACCGCGGATTACATCGAAAAACAGCTGCAAACAGCGGGGCTTTCCGCCTTCAGACCCGTACCTACGGGCGTGGTTGCCGTTATTGAAGGTGCGCACGCCGGCAAAACGCTGTTGATCCGCGCCGATATCGACGCCCTGCCTATGCAGGATGAAATCCAGAAACCCTATCGCTCCAAAGTCGCGGACGTGGCGCATACCTGCGGACACGATGCCCACACTGCCATGCTGCTGGAGACGGCGCGGGTGCTTCGCCTATTGGAGGACGATATATTCGGCAAGGTCTTGCTCGTTTTTCAGCCCTCCGAAGAAGTACGCGAGGGCGGGGCACTGCCTATGGTGGAATCCGCTATGCTCGGAAAAGTGGACGCCGCATTGGCACTGCATATACAGCCCGGCAAACCGGCCGGACAGGTCAGCATACGCGGCGAGGGTGCCGCAACCACGGCTTCCGACAGCTTTTACATAACCGTCACAGGTACAGGCGGGCACGGTGCCATGCCTGACAAAGCTGTGGATCCTATTGTAGTGGGCGCCGAAATCGTCACCGCGCTTCAGACTGTCATCAGCCGCATGTGTCCGCCCGGGGAGACCAATGTATTGACGGTGGGAAGCTTTCACGGCGGTTCTGCTTATAACATCATCCCCGCGCAGGTCAAACTGTCAGGCGCTATTCGTACCGTGTCACACGCCAGCCGTGCGCTTGTGAGGGACGCCATTGAACGCATCGCCAGTAATGTCTGCGCAGCTCACCGTGCAGTATGTGATTTCCAATTCGATCCCATAACCCCTGCCGTATTTAATGATGCGGTGTTTTCGACAATGGTTCGTCAAAGCGCTGAAACGGTTTTGGGGCGGCACAACGTTTCGGACGCTCCATTGTCCAGTGCGTCCGAAGACTTTTCCCGCTTTGGGACTTTGGCGCCCTTGTGCCTTGTCTGGCTGGGCGGTGGTGAAGGGAAGGATGGGTTTGGGTTTGCCAACCATCATCCCAGGTTTAACATCGACGAGAGGACGCTTTTTTCCGGTGTTAAGCTGGAAGTGCAGACTGCGCTCGATTTCTGCGCCCAAAAAGCGGATGGTTAGCAACTGATGCAGTATATTTTTCTTAATTTCCTCGCCATTGAGGCGGGCGGTATACTGAGTTTGCTCCTTAGAAAAAACGTATCCACCAAATTGCTCTCTGCAGCACTGCTTGGCGGCAACCTGTGCATCGCTATAGTGGGCTTGCAGGGCGCACTGGGGACGGATAACACATTGCTCATGCTTATTTCTGTGGTGCTGGGAGGGGTTCTGGGGACTTGGCTGGGCATTGACAGAGCCTTTGGGCGCTTCGGCGATTGGCTTGAGCAGCGCGCAGGGCAGAAGGACGAGGGCTTTGGCAAAGCGTTCGCCACGGTTTTCATTATCCAGGCGGTAGGCAGCATGGCGATTGTGGGACCCGTCAATGCCGCGCTCAAAGGCGATGCCGGCATTCTGGTTTTCAAGTCGGTACTTGATTTTTCTTCCTCACTCATCTATGGCGCTATGCTCGGACCGGGTGTGCTGCTGTCAGGTCCCGCTGTATTCATCTACCAGGGTGCGGTTTACCTGCTGGCAGGTCTTTTGTCTCCCCTCATGACGCCGGATGTTATTAACGAAATCAGCGCGATCGGCAATTTGCTGATATTTGCTTTGGCGCTGGATCTGCTGAAGATTCGTTCAATCAAGGTCGCGGACTATCTTCCCGCCATGCTGGGTCCGATACTTTACTATGTGGTGAACCTACTGGTTTAGTTGACCAAATGCCGTTTATTGGGTAGAATGTTTGGGTCAACAAACGAAGAGAGGTGAAGAATTGTCAGCACTTAAAAGCAAATTGAAAGAGGTACTGCAGGCGATTCTGCCCGTTGTTGTCATCGTGCTGGCGCTGCATTTGACGATCGCGCCGCTCAGTGAAGGTTTGATTCCAAAATTCCTTGTTGGGGGGGTGCTATTGGTTGTCGGGCTGACCATTTTTCTTTTTGGCGTAGATCAGTCCATCGACCCCATCGGCCAAAACATTGGCAATATGCTGACAAAATCAGGCAAGTTGGCGCTGGTTGTCACAGTCGGGCTGGTGCTGGGTTTCTTCATTTCATATGCAGAACCCGATTTGCATATTTTAGCCGTACAGGTGTCGGACGTTACTAATGGGCAGTTCGGCCGCACGCTTATGGTAGCGGTCGTATCCATCGGCATCGCCCTAATGATGACGTTGGGGATGCTGCGTATCCTCAGGAATGTTCCGCTCAAGTTCGTTTTTCTCATGGCTTACGGGCTTATCTTTGTTTTGTCCCTGTTTTCGTCAGAAGATTTCCTTTCCATCGCCTTTGACGCTTCCGGCGCAACCACCGGCGCATTAACCACACCGTTTATGCTGGCGCTGGCGGCAGGCGTTTCTTCGATGAAGAAAAGCAGCAAAAAGGCTGAAGCGAACAGCTTTGGTCTTGTGGGAATATCCTCTACCGGCGCCATCATCGGCGTTATGGTTACAGGACTGTTGATGGGCATAGACAAGCTTAACGGCACCATGCCGCCCCCCGTGGCGGTAAATGAGAGCGTACTGAAAGCATATTCCAGCTTGCTGCCGGTGATTGCCAAGGAGATACTGGTGTCTCTGGCTCCTATTGCCATTTCCTATATCTTGTTTCAGATTTTTTCCTTTAAGGAATCAAAGCGGCGCGTATCCGGTATCATCATGGGATTACTGATGGCGTATACAGGGTTGGTATTGTTCCTCACCGGTGTCAACGGCGGCTTCATGCAAGTCGGGCGGCAAGTGGGTAGCACCCTGGCGGGTATGGACAGCATGGCGCCTGTACTGATCGTATCATTTCTGCTGGGGCTGGTGACCGTGCTGGCCGAACCCGCCGTTATCGTACTGACACACCAAGTGGAGGAAGTGACAGGGGGCCACGTCAAGCGGCCGCTGGTGCTGATCTTCCTTTCCCTTGCGGTGGGGCTTGCCGTACTGATGGCGACGCTGCGCACCCTCATACCGGAAATCAAGCTCTGGATGTATCTGTTAGCGGGCTTTGGCAGCGCCGTTGTACTGGCGTTTTTTGTGCCTGACCTGTTTGTTGGGATGGCTTTTGACGCGGGCGGGGTTGCGTCCGGACCCATGACGGCAACTTTCAGCCTTGCTTTTGTACAAGGGATCGCCATACAAATTCCCACAGCGGACATTGTGACCGACGGTTTTGGCATGATCGCCATCGTTGCTATGATGCCGGTTCTGGCACTGGAAATACTGGGACT
>LFTR01000174.1:0-18387 GCA_001513425.1 Clostridiales bacterium DTU024 | reverse complement strand
GCCTTGGGTATTACCAGTGATCGGCGTGAAATCGTCACCATGGTGTTGCGCAAAGAGGACGCCGGGCAATTCCTAGATGCCTTGCATGACAAATTGGATCTGGACGAGCCGGGAAACGGAATAGCTTTTTTGACCGACGTATTGGCGTGCATGGGCACGCACAATGGTACAAGCATTGTACTTGAAGAAAACCCCAGTCTGTGCACGGAGGAATGTATGTATAAAAAGATTACGGTTATTGTGGATCGCGGCAATGCCGAAGACGTTATGACGGCGGCAAGAAGCGCTGGCGCGCGCGGGGGCACCATTCTGCATGGACGCGGCTCTTCGTATCACGAATATAGGAAGATTTTCGGTATTGAGGTGGAGCCTGAAAAGGATATGGTGATCATCCTGACGCCCAAGGATATCACGCAAAAGGTGCTGGACGCCATTGCCGGAAAGCTCGATATAGATGTTCCCGGCAACGGCATCATGTATGTCGAACCCGTCGCCGCAACACGCGGCTTGTTCGAAAACCGTAAATAGCGGCCGAAAACAGAGGCTCCGGACCGAGCCAAGGTTTTGGGGGTTCTTTTCTTACGCCGTTTTCATGCCATCAACGAGGGAAATGAACAATTTTCGGCAAAGGGTCGCCATTTGCTGCGGGGAGTCCTTGAAATCCGAGGCAACCCATTTTTGTGTAAGGCCGATGCACCCAAAGATAAAGAAATCGTACATGTCGGCCATCAGGGTTCTGGGCTTTCCCTGGATCTGCCGCGATACCTCGTCGATGTGTTTATCGCGTCGAATCGAAACCACGCGGCGCAAAAACGCTTTATCGCCGTTTTCACCCAAAAGGATGCGGCATAGCTCGCGATTTTCATAGATCTGCTGAAACAGCAGCGCGATCGTATCCTGCGCGGGCCGCAGGATATCAATGGTGCTCATCTTCTCTACAAAACTATCGTAAAACTGCTGTTCAATGGATTCCAAAAGATCATACGCGTCGTGGTAATGGTTGTAGAAAGTGCTGCGGTTGATGTCCGCCGCTTTGCACAACGCCGATACGCTGATGGCGGTGATGGGATCGCGCTTCATCATTGTGAGAAGCGTGTCGCGAAGCACCTGCTTGGTGTATTTGGATTTTCGGTTTTCTCCGGCCATAAACTCCTCCGGCATTGCCAACAGATTTTGGGAAAGTGTGTATGTCGCAACAGTATGCGCGTCTTTGCTGATTGTGGTTAATGCCCTGTCAGTATAAGATAATGTAAGGTGAATGTCAAAATCACAGGCGTTCTTCCCAAGGAGTTGAATTTCGTGAAAGTGTTGGTGACAGGCGCTGCCGGGTACCTTGGTGGCCACATTATCCGCATACTGGTCGATCGGGGCGTACAGGTACGGGCTTTGGTTCTTCCTGATGACCCGGCCGGGGAACAATTGCCCGAAAAAGTTGACCTTTGCTATGGNNNNCTCATATCCATGAAGTGGAAGATGGACCCCGATGTGCGCGCAATCAACTTTGGCGGTACGCAGAACGTTGTGGATGCCTGCTTAGCAAGAGGGTTTCGCTTGATCCATGTATCCTCCGTGCATGCCATCAAGGAAGAGCCGCATGGGCACACGATAAAGGAGCCCATCTGTTTCGCCCCGGGCACGGTGACCGGTTGCTACGCCAAGACCAAAGCGGAGGGCGCTGCGCTGGTGATGGACGCGATGCAGAATCATGGTCTTGATGCAGCCATTGTCATGCCCAGCGGCATCGTGGGACCGGGCGCCTCCGCGCACAATAACGTCACGCAAATGATGATCGAGTATTTGCGCGGCACGCTGCCGGCTGGTATCCGTGGCGGATATGACTTTGTGGATGTGCGCGATGTTGCGCAGACGATCGTGCAGCTCTGCTTTCAAAAGGATAAGCAAGGCTGCTACATATTGGCCGGGCACAACGTTTCCATCCGGCACTTTTTTGACGCTATTCAGAAAAGCGCGGGCAAGAACGTCAGATCCATCAAATGGATGGTACCTTCCTGGATGGCCTATCTGGCATTGCCGGTATTCTCGCTAGTTTACAAACTTAAGAAGGAGACTCCCGTTTTTACCAGGTACGGCGTCTATACACTGACCACCAATTCGGATTTCTGTAATGAGAAAGCAAAACTGGATTTGGGTTTCAGCCCGCGTCCGTTTGAAGATACCATCGCAGATATGGTCGCGTGGCTCTACAAATCAGGTGCACTTAAAAAGGCCTGAGGCGATTTTTCATATCTGATCGTCCTTGTCAAGAATCGCGGTCGCCGGGAACTCCGGCTTTGGGCCGAAGTATTCGAGCATCTGTGCATCGCTCAGATTGAACCATTCTTTCACCTGCACCCATGCGTGGCGCGGGCGTTTTCGGATGACGTTGTACAACCTGTCAATGCGGGAGTTCCAATAGCGAAAGCTGCCGTCCACAGTTTGCGGTTGGTCGGACGATATGTTTTTTAGGTTGAATGCCGCCCAGCGCTCAAAATGCATGTTCATTTCCGGCAGCATGGTTTGGTAACATTCGTCCACCTGGGCGAGCATCTTTTCGACAGTGAAAAAGCGGAACAGCTCCCCGAAACGGCGCAGGAATTTGTCCAGCATCTGATCGTTCTCCAGCAGTTTCACCCAGATGGTGTTGTCGATATCGTCGTTGGATCCGTGGCCTTTGGGGTTCATCATGTTGCGCACACCGTTATTTGCGGCGCGGAAGAGCCCGTAGTCCATATCGAAAATAATCCAGCGCCATTTGCCCTCCGGCACGCGGTAGAAGCGGATGTTGCCCGAGTCGGTGTTATTGAAGAGCATTTGGTAAATAAGAAAATCAAACAGATTATCCACATCCACGTTGTCCAGGATATATTGCAGGTCTTCAGGATTGGATGCGGGGTTGCCGGCCTTGATTTTCTCTATCATCGCGCGGTATTCGGCATTGCTTCCAAAATACTCTTTCCAGCTGGCTTCCAATATCGTCATGTCATCCGCCTTTTCCAGCGGAATCCCCTCATGCTGCGCCACAAAATAGCGGCTCACACGTTCGCGCATATTGTAGTGTCCCCAATATTGCCCGTTGAGGTACACTATGACGGGCCGCCATGCCTGGTGGATAACGGTCGTATCGGGCACTTGATCGATGAGGCGGCTTTGTACGCCGTCGATCATGCGTGTCCAGACGGCATCATTGCCGCTCACGCGCAAGACGATCGACTTGTACTGTTCAAACGGTCTGTCTTCAAAGAGTTTCGCGTTGAAGTAGCGATTGCCCATGGATGCTTTTGCCTTCACTTTGAAGGACTTTTGCGGCATGTCTAAGGAGTATTGGCCGATAAGGCCAAACTCCACTCCTTGACTGAACGTAACGTTCTGCGTCGCAGAATCAAACATTTCGGCAAAACCGGGCCTGAATACTTTGCCGTAAGTGCGGTAGGTAGGGGTGGGGTTCTTAAATGGGATATACTTAAAAGTGGTTAGGTCGACCCCTTCGCCCGCAGCATACATGCCCGTCTCTTGGTTCCACAGTTCATCCGGGTCGGTGGTCAGACAGACGACCGGCAAGGTATAGTAGGTTTTCAGCACGTAGGTGTTGGTAATCGTACCGGACGGTTGCAGCCCGCCGGCGAAGGAACGCGCGCGCAAAACTGTGGTATCTGTAATAGTAATGGGACCCGTGTACTCAAGGCTGTTTTCCAATGTCGGGATAGAGCCATCCAGTGTGTATCTGATGGTCGACCGGTCGGAGACGCTCAGGGCGATTTCGACATTCTGCCTATACAGCCCGCCCTGCGCGGAAAACACCGGCGGAGAGCTGAAGCCCGGGAAGCCCGTACCATTTTGCACGCCCGGTGTGGCGCCGTCAAAATAAAAAAAGCCTTCACGGCCGAAGGAACGCCCGTAGGATATATCCACCGGGATGGCGGGCAGCGTTAGTTTATCCAGCACGCGTCCGGTGGGATCCGACAGCGTTACGGTTTCACCGCCCAACCTGTCCAGCGCGAAGGACGCGTGCAAGCTGGAAGCATCAACGCCTGCCTGTGTGCTCTTATCCAGGAAGACGACTTTATGTTCGCCCGGCCAAATGCTGGTGCCTACGGGAAACTGCCACTTGCGCGGCCAGGATATGTTGTCACTCAGCCCCCACAGGGACATGTCCACCACCTGGTCGCTTTGATTAACCAGTTCCACCCAGTCAGACAGGGGTTGCCCGCTTCCAAGCGATACCGAATTATTGCTGCTCATGACTTCGCTGATATAGACTTTGGTCGGGTTGATCGCGCGCAAGTACTCGTCCGCCATGGCAGCACCTGCCGCATTGTTGTCCGCACCCGGGGTCGCGGTGGTAAAAAGCTGCCAACTGCCTGTTTCGGCGTTTCGTCCATAGCTGGTGTCAGCCGGCAAATTATCAAAAACGATACGATCCACCAGCTGTCCTTGCAGCGTGGATAGAGTGATCGTTTCACCCTCGGCGGAAATTGAGAAGTTGGTATGCGGGTATCCGCCGATATTGGCGCGGTCCTTACCGGAACAGAACACCAGGAACGTGCCGCCGGGGGCGATGTAAGACCCCGCGGGGAAAGGCCACTTGATGGGACGTCCCTCGTTATCGCTTAGGGCATAATGGCTAAGATCGATCAATTCGGTGCTGAAGCTCTTGAGCTCGATCCAGTCGCTGAGTTCGCCGTCTTCATCCCTGAGGCCCGAGCGGGGAGCTGCCATAATTTCGTTGAGCAATAGCGTGCCCGCCTCAATGCGATACGAACCCATATAGGCTTCGTGACCTTCAGCTGTGTTGGGAAAGCCGGGGGAAAAGATGTCTTCGCCTTTTACGTAGCTGAAGTTTTCGTCCAGATAGTAAGTTTCGTTGGCATTCAAGGTAGGAACATCCACCTGTGACAGGATATAACCACCCGTGTCAAACAAAAAAGCGGACACTTGAATGGAACTGAGTTTGAACTTAGCATGGAATGGTTTGCCCGCATCGTTTTGATTGGTGTCGTCACAAAAGACTACGACGCGTCCATCCGCTTCCAGTGTCATCTTGGGAAAGACGAATTTGGCCTTGTCCGAGCGATTGGATAGAGTAATGCCCTCCAGCTGCATCGGTTCAGACGTGGAATTCCACACTTCCAGCCAGTCGGGAAAATTGCCCTTTTCGTCAGGCAACGCCGAAGCGTTGTCACTCATTACTTCGCTGATGACCAGGCCCTGATGTGACAGCACCATTTCGCCCTGCGCATTTACATTCAGCGCTTTTTGCACGGGTTGTTTTGGACCCAGGATAACAAACAAGGCAAGCAATACAAAACACACAGCAAGCATGCCCAGTCGCCGTTCGTTCTGGCGCGGTTTGCGAGGACTTCTCTTTTTTGGGGGAGTTGAGCGCATGGCGTTCTCCTTATCAGTATTCCCGAAGCACCAAAATAGTCTCACCGGGATTGCGAGTGTTTTCAATGCGAAGGACGCGGGGGTGGCGGGCAAACTCATCGCGCACCATATTCCTTATCG
Organism: Clostridiales bacterium DTU024; assembly: GCA_001513425.1. GTDB lineage: Bacteria > Bacillota > Clostridia > Christensenellales > Aristaeellaceae > DTU024. The sequence goes on along the minus strand of LFTR01000174.1, from coordinate 12,882 downwards.
CTGTGCCGTTTTGATATCCGTGCACCACGCGCAGACGGTAGTCCGCGTTGGTCGCCCGCTTCAGGGCGGATTGCACGGCAATGCGCGCCTGAAAGACGTTCTTGCCGTGTGTGTTAATTTCCATACACGTTTCCGCCGGGAATCAAAACCAAACCCATTATATACAATGTCTCCATCATCTTCAAGTCAACGCCTTCACAAAATTGTAACAATTCCATGAATATGCAGCGATCACGCGCTCCCGCGTAGGGCCCCCAGGATGAAGTCCAAATAGTCCCTGACAATGTCCATGTCCGTATGCATGTACAGCATGCGCGTGCCGACAGCGTCTTCGATCTCGTTGAAAACCAGTTCACCCTTGTGGAAAATGAAATCAACCCCCACCAACCCAAAGTGGAACTGCTGCGCAATCGCTTCCACCATTTGCCGCGCGTGCGTGGGGAGGACGAAGGGTACGGCATCTCCGCCCTGCGCCAGGTTGCTCCTGAAATCACCTTCGTTCGACAAGCGCATCATGGTTTTGACGATACGATTGCCCAGCACATAGGCCCGCACATCCTTGCCCAATGTGTCGCAAGCCGGTTGCACCACTGCGCTGTCAGGCGCGCACAGCGCGAGCGCAGAGGCGTAGTCTTTTTTATCCCTGCACAAAAATACCTTGCGACCGCCGGATGCGTGGGATGATTTGACTACAACGGGAAATGCAAAAGGCTGCATAAAGCAGCCGGCCTCCACAAATGCAGTATCCATCATCGGGACCAATCTGCAAAGTCTTTCGTGCGTCAGGCGTTTATCGTTGCATATATGGGCTATTTCAGCGTTGTTGAACACCGGGATGCCCATGTTCTCCATGTGAAGCGACAAAACCGGATGCTGTGCGCGCATTACGGCGAAATCTGGAAATGTGTTTGTACATTGGTTTTCCACAAAAGCCCGGTCTCCGCCAATGCCATAGGCGATATCACGGGTCAAAACAAGCCTAAGATCCACGCGGCGCAGAACCGCAGCGGAAAACCACTTGTCGATGAAAACACGGTTGCGTTCCACTTCCGGCGCATCGTAAATCAGCCAGCCATTCATAAACTTTCCTTGATCATATCGATAATGGCATCTGCCGGGTTGACACCCGTTACTTGTCTGAGGGCTTCAAAGTGCGCGTTGGAGTTGACTTCGCAAAGGAGCGGGCCGGATTTTGAAAACAACAGGTCTACGCCTGCAAAATCAAGATGAAGCAGTCGACAAGCCTCCAGCGTTATCCGCTCTTCTTCCTGCGACAAATGGTACTTTTCTCCGTCGCCGCCATCGGCGATGTTTGCCCTGAAATTTCCCTCGCGGTTCACACGCTTCATGGCGGCAACCACACGGCCGTTTACCACATAAGCCCTCACGTCACGCCCGGCGCTTTCCTGAATAAACTTTTGAAACAGTATGGGTCCCGCGCCGATGCGTGTCAAAAGCTCTCCGGCGTCATTGAGATTGCGTATCAGGTACACTTGGTTGCCGTAGGAACCATAACCCTCCTTTACGATGAAGGGCACGCCCAGTTCATCGGCGGCTTCCTCCAGAAAAGTCATGCTTCCATAACCGAGCCGCCCATAGGTCATGGGGCACAGCAGCGTTTTGGGCATCGGGACAAGGCCCTTGAGAGCGATAAAAGTAAGCGTCTTGTCATCACACAGAGCAATGGCTTCAGCAGGGTTATACAGCCTGGCACCCTTCAGTTCCATTAGTTTGGCCAACCTTATATCCTTGTCCCAAAAGAGAACGGCACCGGGCAAAGCATCCAGGGATTTTGACGTAACAAAATCAGCGTTGGTGTATTTGCGCAGTGAAAGGCCTTGTCTTTCCGCCGCCAACGCCATCTCTTGCTGAATCAGGCGGAACGAAGCGGTTTCCAAAAAGGCGTTGCCGATGAACCATGCTGTTTTCATGCTTTGACTCATCCCTTTACAGATCGTCCAGACGGCTCAGGTAGAGCGTGTTGCCGCCGATGAACTCGCGCAGGATGGACAGCGGCGGGATCTCATTGAGTGTCTCTTGGGGCGCGGGCAACAGATAATTGAGGATCTTCAATATCCGGCTGCACCTTAGATAGTTGGGATCGTCTTTGGAAATCCCGCGCAGCAAATCGTACGCGATCAGCTTGAGCACTGGCAGTTCATAATGCAGCGCGGAATTGAACATAACATCACAGTTTTCCTGATATGGGAAGATCCATTTATCTTCGCCGCGCCGCACCTTGTCCCACATGGCCAGCGTTTTGGTGGGCGGGGTATCGCGGAACTGATGGTCTCGCACAATGCGCCGCAAAAGGCGGGCATCGGTTGTGCGGATGCGGTTGTGGTTGTCCAGGTTAAGGCAGGTCAATTGGCTGATGTAGATACGGAAGAGCATTTTTGCCGCAAACCCTTCGTACAGTGCCGGATTCAGGCCATGTATCCCCTCAATGATCAGCGGCTGATCCGGTCCTATCGTAACGGGGATTGATTTATCCCGTCTTTGCAGGGCAAAATTAAAGCGAGGAATAGGCGTCTCTTTCCCCGTCAGGAGACTGGCAACGCACTGCTTAAACAGCTTTACATCAATCGCGTCCAGCGCTTCCAGGTCCGGTTGTCCATCCTCTTCAAGGGGAAGACTGTCGCGGTCAAGGTAGAAATCATCCAGAGAGATCAAGACGGGATTGAGCCCGTTTACCCGCAAGTGAATGCTGAGGCGGTTTGCAAATGTCGTCTTTCCGCTGGAAGAAGGTCCGGCGATGAAAATGGCGCGGGAACCCCTGGCGATGATGTCGTCGGATATTGTCGCCAACGACTTATCATGCAGCGCTTCATTAACACGAACAAAATCGCGGAACCGATTCCTTTTAATCAGGTCATTCAGGTCCGCGGCGTCGCTGCATTCCAGAATGCGGCACCAGTAATTACTCTGCGCGAAGGTCGCCATATGTTTGGGTTGGCTCAGGTAGGGGGCAGGCACAGCGGGGTTTTCCGGGGACGGCAGAAGCATAACCAGACCCGGAGCGCGGGGGTGGAGGGCGAATACCGGCACCCAACCGGTGGAGGGCAGCATGGCACCGTAAAAATACTCAGCGATGTCGCCGGATTCATACACGTTAAAATAGTCGAAGGGACGGTAGGCAAGCAATCGTGCTTTTTCACTTTCCCCCTGCGCAGAAAAGTAGGCGATGGCCTCATCCCGCGACCACTGCTTTTTGACAAATGGCATGTCCTGCATAACGATATCGCGCATTACACCTTCCAGGGTAATGACGTCATTGGGGTACAGCCGCTGTTTCTCCAGCACCATGTATATGCCATGGCCGATGGAATGCTCTACGCGCACATGCGCTTCCGGAAAACAGCGCTTGACAGCCATTAGAAACACAAAACGCAGGGAGCGTTCGTAGATACGCCGGCCTTCTTCGTGCGTGTAGTCTATGGATTGCAGCACATGGTCTTCTCGCAGGATGCTGTCAAGTTCCACCACCCGGCCGCCTGTTAAAGCACCTAGCACTCGCCCGTTCATTCCTGGCAGCAGGTCTTTGACGACACCCGCCAGTGTAATGGCCTTGGCATAGGATTTTTGTTTACCATTTAGGGTGATCAGCATGCTTGACTCTCCTTTTCCTTGAGCTCTTGAACTTTTTGTGCCCACTGGATGTGCTTGGTGCGCACATAGGCGGGGTGCTGCTGTTCTGACAGGCTTACGCGGCTGAGCATCGCAAAGCCGCCATTTTCTTGCGGCACAAACTGCAACTCCGATTTGATCAGGCCGTGCTGTTCGCAATCCGACAACGCCAGGTGAAAACCTTCTTCGCTCTGTGGGATATAGCCTTCAGTGACCACAGTCTTGCGTGCGCAGACAGGGCAGGCGGGAAACATAGCCTCGGAGGATGAGAGTCCCTGCAAAACCGTGGCGACTCTTTTTTCTGCAGCCTTCTTTTTTACCCTGTCTCTTTGGCCAAGTTTGCGCGGCGCTTCGGGAAATGCTTTGATATCCTCCTCCGCCGGAAGCCTCTGGAACACCAGGGCTGTATAATAGGCGTCATCCACAGCGCTGTGGAAAGCATGGTCGGCGGAAGGCCGAATACCGTAATACGCCATCGCTTTGCGCAGGCTGTGCCGATTTTTTCCGGCATTCGAGATACGTCCAAACAGAGGCTGCAGGTCGTACACCGGTGGCAGCTTATCATCAAAACCGAAAAACGCCATATTCTGCGCCAGCACCGAGATGTCGTCGCACCCCCAGGTCATCAGCACGAAATCTTCGGAGCACCAAGCGACGAACTGTTCCAGCGCGTCCTTAAAGTAGGGCGCGCCATCCAGATCATCCTGCTGGATACCCGTTATTCGGCGAATGCGCGGGTTCAGTTTTTTGTAATGAGTGGGCATGATATGACGGTTGAAAGAGCCTACGAGGCGGCGCTCCTCATCCAGCTTAACGGCACCGATTTGAATCAGCTCAAACATCAACTTATCGCCCACCCGTTTAAAAGGCATGCTGTGGTGGCTCAGCGGCTGGTTCCATTCCAGGTCCATAATAATGTACTGCAACTTAAATCCTCATACTATCCTAATTTTCGAGATACGTGGCGGCGGACGCGCCGGCCAGGGCACCGGTAGAAAAAGCAATATGCAGGTTAAATCCACCGGTGAATCCGTCCACGTCAATGATCTCTCCGGCAAAGTACAATCCCCTTACCTTTTTCGACGCCATGGTGGAGGGGTCGATATCCTTCACGTCCACCCCACCTCGTGTCACGACAGCCTCGCGAAATGACCTGAGGCTGACAAAGTGCATGGGAATGCCCTTCATAGTATCCAGCAATTGCGCACGTTCTTTGGCAGTCACTTGGCTGCACAGCGTTGTGCCATCCACCCCCGCGATAGCGGGAAACAGTGCTGCCATGCTTGCAGGGAAATAGTCCCCCATGATGGAGGAGAGCTGTTTGCGCCCGTTGGACTGCAGATCTTTTTTCAGCCGCACTTCCAGCGTTTCGCGCGAGAGGGCGGGCTTCATATCCAGCGATAACCGGACGCTTGATGCGTCCGCTCCCGCAATATGGCAGCTGGCCGTTAGCGTCAAAGGCCCTGAAATGCCAAAGTGTGTAAACAGCAGTTCGCCCTGCTCACTGTAGACGCGTTTGTCGTTCATGAACAGCGAAAGCGTAACGTTCTTGAGGGACAGCCCCTGCAGCATAATTGCCCATGGGTCGCTTAGTGTTACGGGCACCAGCGAGGGGTTCTGCGGCAACACCTTGTGACCCGCAGCTTGGGCGAATCGGTACCCGTCGCCGGTGGAACCGGTTACGGGGTAGCTGACGCCTCCTGTGGCAACAATCACCGCGTCGCAGCGGAGGATTTCCCCGCTGCGCAGTTTGACGCCCGCTGCCGCGCCGTCCTCAATGATAAGGGAGTCAACTTCGCTTCCTAGCTTCACTTGCGCCTTTGCCATACCGCGCGTCAGTGCCTTTGTTACATCTGATGCCCTTTGGGATATGGGATAGACGCGCTGCCCACGTTCCACCATGGTGTCACAGCCAAGTTCTCGCAGCATGTCCCGCAGAGTGGCAGGCGGCAGGAACCTGAGTGCCGAAAACATGAAGCGTCCGTTATGGGGCAAAGAGCGTATAAAATCATCCACCGAACAATCGTTGGTGACATTGCAGCGCCCTTTTCCGGTGATATAGAGTTTTTTGCCCAATTTCTCGTTTTTTTCCAGCAGCATAACGTCAGCTGCGCCATTCTTTATTGCGAAATTTGCCGCAATCATGCCGGCGGCACCGCCGCCTATGATGATCACGCGGCTATTCCCTGTTCGCGTAGACACGATATTTATCCCAAATTTCTTCCAGCTGTTCAAAGCTGTCGTTTAGTCTATCCTGATTTTGTACGCCCAGTGCCGCCAGCAAAGCATTCACCAAGGACATTGGCGCGGCCATGGAGTCTGCAAAGGATGCCATCTCCGTTTGCGCATCCAGGCATAGATCCGAATAATCGTGCAGAGGGCTCAAGGGCCCGTCCGTCAAGGCGACCACTTTGGCGCCGCGGCTGTTGGCAAAGCGCATGGACTCAAGCGTTCTGCTGGAGTAGCGCGGAAAGCTGATGGCGATAAGGGTATCCTCAGGACCGATGCGGGAGATAATCTCAAACACATCGTTGTTGATTGCGTTAACGACGCGCACATCATCAAAAATGTAGTGCAGGTAATAACCAAAAAAGGCGGAGAGCGGCGCGGCAGAACGCAATCCCAATACGTAGATGGAGCGCGAGGAAGAGATGGTTTCCACTACTTGCATGAAAACCTGTTCGTTAAGCTGCTGCAGCGTGGTACGGATGTTGCGCATGTCCGTATTTAGCACAGCTTTCACCGTGTCTTCCGGTGCCATATCAACGGAAATTTCAAAGCGCTGCGCACTGGTCAAGCGGTGACGGACAATTTCCTTCAGCGCTTTTTGCATTTGCGGATAGCCCTCGTACCCAAGGGATGTCGCAAAGCGGACGACGGTGCTTTCGCTGATGTCGAGAACTTCGCCCAACCGCGCTGCCGTCATAAAAACAGCCTTATCGTACTGATCAGAAATAAACGCTGCGATTTTGCGGTGGCTTTTGCTGAGCCTCCCGTCACCCTTTTTCAGTTTCTCAATAATGCTCATTGTTTCCATTTGCTCGCCCTCTTGTTACGACACACCGGGGATGTCGGGATATGCTGCGTTGTGATCCATGAGACCGCCCACAAAGGTGCAGGTGATATATCCCTTTTGAAAGTTGTACAAGTCGCTGCCTTCTTTTGCTTCTTCGATACTGCCGCCTTCATCCATCCAGAAATAGGGCAGGGTGCGCGGATTGGTACGCTTGGTATAGCCATCCGTATAAAAAGCTTCGCAGATGGTGGACATCTTGAAGCCCTTGATCTGTTTTTCAGGGAGTGAGGGTACATTGATGTTGCAGAACGTCATGCGAGGCATGGGATGTTCCTTAATGTAAGTCATCATTTCGATAGCTTTTCGGGCGGCTATTTCGCGCATTTCTTCCGTCGCCCCAACGCCGACGGAGACAGCAACGGCGGGCAGATAATTCATCGCGGCTTCCCGCGCGGCAGCGTCAGTACCACTGTAGTAGATCCCGGCGCCCAGGTTGGCGCCGTTGTTAATACCGGATAGGCAGAAATCGATGGGGGTGTCGCTCAGGTACCGGGCCACACGCACACAATCCACGGGGGAGCCGTCGATGGCATAAGCCACCGCGCCTTCAAAAAAAACAGGGTGAGCAGTCAGCGCGCGCGACAAAGTTAATTGGTGGCTGGTGGCGCTTTGCTCAGTCAAGGGAGCGCTGATAATGACGCTGTGCCCCATTTCCATAGCAACCCGCGCCAGTGTACGGATGCCCTCTGCGAAATAGCCGTCATCATTGGTGACAAGAACGTGCATATCATTCTCCTTTCGGTGGGGGAAGGGGATTTTTGGCGTGAAAGCCACTGAAAAGCGTGCCGGTCAAGGTGACTGCCAAAGCGATGGCTGCCAAGCCTCCTAAGGTATCCATGCCGGTGCGCAGCGCCTGCTCATAGTCCCGGGCTGCCATAAATGTGGCCGTTTGATAAAGGCCAAGTCCGGGGACCATGGGGATGATGCCGCTGATGAGGAATAGGGTGGTTGCCACTTTTTTGACGCGCGCGACAATTTCACACGCAAGGCCCACCAATAGGCCGCCTACAAAGTACGCATCCATGCCCTTGCCCAAGAGACTAAAGCACAGGTATCCGCTGACGGAAATAATCGCGGTGTAAATCAGTGTGCCTTTGGGTTGGCGCAAGAGGACGGCAAAAGATACCGTGGCCAGCATGCAAGCGAGGGCTTCCAGGATCAAATTCATGTTCATCCTATAGGCCCAGCACGAAGGCTACTCCGCCTGCCAGCAACAGTGCGCTGAGCAGTGCGTCTGCACCCCTTGCCATACCGGAGATGAGGTCGCCATGGATCGTGTCCCTTAGCGCGTTGGTCATTGCCAATCCCGGCAAAAGGGGCATCAGAGCACCGGAGATGACGGCCTGCTGATTACCGCCAAAGAACCCGATGAGCAACAAGGAGACAGCGGCCGCGACAGCACCCGAAAAAAGCGACTTCAGCGGCGCGGGGGCGCGCATCCTTTGATACAGAGGCATCAAGGCCTGCACGAAGCAGCCGGTCGTCAGCGCGAGAAGAAAATCTTTCCCCCCTCCGCCCAGCATCACGCAAAAAAAACCTGCGGACAGCCCAAATACAAGGACGAGTAGCGCGGGATGCATGCGCGGTGCACGGCGCAAGTCATGCAGCCTTTCCAATGCCTGGAGAGGCCCCAGTTCTTTAGCCGCGGCCTTTCGGGAGATGGTGTTCACTTCATTGATATCATTGAGGCGCATGGCACGCTCCCGAATGCGCAAAACACGGCTCTGCACACTGCCGTCCGGCAAGTGAAAAGCGATGGTAAATCCCGTTGGGAATGCGAGGATTTCCGTTTTGACAAAGCCAAAAGACTCGCCCATTCGTTGGGCGGTTTCTTCTGCGCGATAGGTTTCCCCGCTGCTTTCAAGGATCGTTTGTGCGGCGAGCATAACTGCTTCAACGGCCGCCTCCACTGCTTCCATGCCATCCCCCCTTAAGCGTAAACATTATCATATTTCGCGGGTAACGTAAAGTGATCAGCACACAATCAGACAGAGCCTGAACGGCCGAAATTCCTTGCGCGGCAGTGCGCGGGGCGGTATACTGCCGGGGAGGTGAAACATATGCAGGTCAATTCTCGCGCAAATGAAGCGCCGACGCCGCCTAATGCCGATTCCGCTTTGCTGCGAACGGTTGCGATCCTCACTATGTTTGTGGATCACGCGGGCGTGGTTTTTTTTCCGCAGATACCGCAAATGCGCGTTATCGGCCGCATCGCGTTTCCCTTGTTTTGCTGGGGCATTGTGCTGGGCAGTCTTTACACCCATGATTGGCGCAAATACGCTTTTCGGCTGTTGATGGGGGCAATCATCTCGCAATACCCCTACATGCTGGGCCTTAACCATCAGTGGTATGAGCTGAACGTCATGTTCACGCTGCTGCTGGGATTGATGGTTATTGTCAGCATGCAAAAGAATTTTTACGGCAGCGCGTGGTGGGGCCCCTTGATCTGTCTTGCCTTGGCCGCTGCGTTCCGCATGGACTACGGCTGGAAAGGCGTTCTGCTGATGATCCTCATGTATCTTGGCCGCAAAAGCCGCAGCGGTTTAGCTGCCATGTTCGTTGTCTTTTGCCTATACTGGGGATCCGCTTCCGGGGACGTGTCGGGCATGTTTGGACTGGGATCCGATCTGTTCCCGGGCAGTGTTGTATGGAGCCGCCCGTACGGCGTGATCCGTGAATTCTTCCGGCTGCAGGGCATGGCGATACTGGCGTTGCCGCTCATGCTTATCCATACGAACAGCAGGCTGCGCTATCCTGCGTGGCTTCACTATATAGTGTATCCGGGGCACTTGTTGCTTTTGTATGTCTTGAAGAGTGTTTTCTGACAGCGATTGACAAAAGCCGCCCGCATCGTTAACATATTTTCTGATTGAATAACACAAAATAACGCGTTGGGGGTTTTTCCGTGATTTATAACGAAATTAAGGGGATCGTCCCGCACTTTCAGTTTGAAGGGAGTTATTTGCGCGCCAGCGAAATTGCCAGCGGCAACGTCAACAATACATATCGGCTTGAGTATGCGCTGGGCAACCTCCACAAACTCTACACTTTGCAGCATATCAACAAATACGTTTTCAAGAATCCCATGGAGGTCGTGGGGAATATCGTTTGCGTGACAGAGCATATTCGCAATAAGCTCGTAGAACAAAACGAGGACCCGCTTCGCCGCGTGCTGGAACTCATCCCGTCTGTCGACAACCAATATGTTTATGTCGATGAAGACGGGGAATATTGGCGCGCTTATACCTTTATAGAAGAAGCGGACGCACTGGACATTGTCAATCACCCCGATCAAATGGAGGAAGTTGGTCGCGCATTCGGTAATTTTCAAAAAACGTTGGCAGATTTTGACGTCAGCCGTCTGTATGAGACTATCCCGAACTTCCACAATACCACCAAACGTTTTTACCGCTTTGTGCGGTCTCTTGACGAAAATTTGGCGGGTCGTGTGAAAGAAGTAGAAGATGAGATCGAGTTCCTCTTTGACCATCGCCGCATGATGGGCGAAATAGGCCACTTGCTGGACACCGGTGACTTGCCAGTGCGCGTGACCCATAACGATACGAAATCCAACAACGTTTTGCTGGATAGCGCGACCGGCAAAGCCTTGTGCGTGATCGACCTGGATACGGTGATGCCGGGTTCTGTACTCTACGATTACGGCGATGCGATTCGCTTTGGGGCGTCCACGGCAGCGGAAGATGAAGAAGATACCGGAAAAATCGGGCTGGACATGGAGAAGACGCGCGCTTTCACGCGGGGCTTTATTTCGGAAACCAACGGCTTTTTGTCGGACGCGGAATTGATTCGCCTGCCGCTTGGGATCAAGGTATTGACTTGCGAACTGGCCATGCGCTTTCTGGCAGACTATATCGATGGGGATTTGTATTTCAAAGTCAATTCACCCACGCACAATCTGATCCGTGCCCGTGCGCAAATGGCACTGCTCAGAGACGTGGAACGGCGCGAAGGCGAACTTCAAAAGATGACGGAAGACTATATCCAGAACCTCAGGTGATCAGATTTCCCCATCCATAATAAATATCATCAGCGTACCTGTTTTTACGCTGATAAGCGCCTTCTTGCCCATAGCCTGGTTACTGACTCCCAAAGGAGACAGGTTGGTGAGTGTCGCACCGCGCAGGGGATATTTGAGTCCATCGATACTGACACCTGTCGCCGTGCCATCGGGACAGAATACCGATATGTGGGTGCCTTCAGGCAGCGTATCAATGATCAGCGTGCCCTGATGCAGCAAATGAATGCTGCCTTCGGGCAGATATGCAGACATACGGGCGCCTCTTTTGGAATAGGAAGCCATCAATTGCATCGCGGCATAGAAGTGATCAGGCCTGCTGCCGGAAATGCCATAGAGAATAAAGCGCCGGTATCCGCGCGCATAGGCCAACTTCAGCGCAAGGGAGGTGTCCGTGTCATCCTTTTCCGCGGGGAACACCAACCGGGGTACGTTCTTTGGGATATGACTGATAGAGTCCATATCTCCCAGCAGCAAGTGCGGCTTTGTCCCGCGTTTGGCAAGTGCCTCATATCCGCCGTCTGCCGCAATCAGCAGATCGCCCTTTTTTACGTGCATACCGCGCGAGGTAAACGCTCCCGCGCCGACAATAAAACAGCTCCCATCGCGCATGGAAATACCCCCATTACTATGATACAATCATTGTATCACAGGGACAAAACGGCGAACAGCCGTTTTCCCTTATCCAAGGAGAATCCATGGCAAAAGTCAAATCGCTTTATGTATGCTCGTCCTGCGGGTACGAATCGCCCAAATGGATGGGGCGTTGCCCCGGGTGTGAACAATGGAATACAATGGAAGAGACTTTGCGGAACGAGAGCACGGCCGCAAAAGCCAAACCCAACAAACAACGCGGGGGCACCGGCGCGCAAGTACTGAAGCTTTCACAAATCGACACCGAAGATCAGATTCATACCCGGACAGGCATGGATGAATTTGATCGCGTGCTTGGCGGCGGTATCGTGGAAGGCTCGCTGCTTCTGATCGGAGGGGAACCCGGCGTCGGGAAAAGCACACTGCTGCTGCAAATCTGTGCGCAATTATCTGCGAAAGGCAAACGCGTCCTGTATGTCAGCGGCGAAGAAAGCGCGAGACAGATCAAAATGCGTGCGGTGCGACTGAAAGCTGACAAGGAAAACATGTTGGTGCTCGCGGAAAATGCTTTGGACGCTATTGAGGAAAAACTCAGCGAGCTTGCGCCTGACTACGTGGTGATCGACTCCATTCAAACCATGTATCGTCCTGAAATGGCAAGCGCGCCGGGTTCGGTCAGCCAGGTACGCGAGTGCGCTTCCATTCTCATGCGGTACGCCAAGACTACCGGGTGCGCTGTCATGCTGGTGGGGCATGTTACAAAGGACGGCTCGATTGCGGGCCCCCGCGTGCTGGAACACATGGTGGATGTTGTTCTGTATTTCGAGGGCGATTATCAAAGGGAGTACCGGTTGCTGCGCGCGGTCAAAAATCGTTTTGGCTCTGTCAATGAACTGGGCATTTTCGAAATGACCTCAATGGGCATGATTCCCGTAGAAAACGCGTCCGAAACCATGCTGTCACAGCGTGCGCGCGGTGCGTCGGGGTCGGTTGTGTTTTGTGGCATGGAGGGTTCACGACCGATGCTGATGGATATCCAGGCGTTGGTGGCCCAGTCTTTCTTCGCGTCACCCCGGCGTACTGTGAACGGATTTGACTTTGGACGTATTGCTCTTCTATTGGCGGTGCTGGAAAAGCGCGCAGGGCTCAAACTATACAATCAGGACGTGTTCATTAATGTAGCGGGCGGTATTTCGCTAAGCGAACCCGCCGCGGATCTTGCTGTGTGCCTGGCGGTGGCGTCGTCGCTGTCGGATAAGCCTCTGCCCTCTGATCTGGTCGTGATGGGGGAGGTTGGGCTTGCAGGCGAAGTGCGCGCCATCCCCAATATGCAGCGCCGTATGGCAGAATGCAAAAGGCTTGGGTTTTCCCAGGTCATATGCCCCAAGGATCGCCATACGCCTAAGGATTTGGAAGGTATGCAGGTGGTACCCGTCTCCGGATTAGCGGAGGCCGTGGCACTTTTGCATCTCTCCGGGCGCGGATAACCAATTGTATACAAAGAAAGAATTAAAAATGGCTTGACAAGGGTGAGCGGGTTTGTTATTCT
>LFTR01000069.1:414-2044 GCA_001513425.1 Clostridiales bacterium DTU024 | reverse complement strand
TGCGGCGAGAACGGGTGAAGGAACAATAAAAGGAATAATGCAAAATGCAAAATGCAGAATGCCAAATTAAGGGTGACCGTTGACCGGTCAGGACATAGGTAAGTGATGGACACCCATAAAGCGCAATTCAGCGGGATGTGACCGCAAAACGGTGCGAAACACGCAGCTCGTGAGGGGTACTGAACAGTAGTCATTCTTCGCTCGTAGTCAATCAGAATTGGCTTTTGCTCGTCATTTTGCATTGCCGTGGATATCAGGAGGAATCACGACGAAAACCCTCTTGACCGGCTCTGCCGGGCGATGGCGACACCTGCGTCACCTAAACGGGTACGCAGGTTTTCTCTGTGCGGGGAATATGCTTCACAAGTGCGTCAGCCAACGCGCCTGACGCAAAGAGGGGTACCCCACGGGAGTGCGTCACCTGCGCCACCTGCGTCACCTAAACAGGCCTCAAGTCTCTCCCTGCAGGGAAATACATAAATAATGGTTACTCATTCCAACGTGCGTCACCCGGATCGCTGCGTGCGAGCATCCCGCAGGTGACGCAGGTGGCGCAGGTGGCGCAGGTGACGCGGGTGACGGTGAAGCATGTACAGTGTTCAAATTTCCAATTCCGGAATTTCAATTTCTCGTGTCCAGTTTTTGTTGACCAGTGCACCACCCCCATTTTTGCGTTTGACCCCCACTTTCGGCACTTGACCCCCATCAGGTATGGCGAGACGCGGTTCATGCGGCTGATTCGGGTGAGGTTGACGGTTTGAAAACGCAGAACCGCAACGGGGCTTTGAGATAGCGGCCTGATGTAAGTGTCATTAAGGGCGCGGCCACTGACGACAGACCCCATAAGCGCAAGAAGAGAATCCGCAGTCCGGTCTCAAAAAACGTTGCTGCATAAGGGAATATCGGAGAGCCGTCCCTTAGTTTCCTCGTCAGCGGCTTTGGTAGAACATCAGATACTCTTTCAACTGATTCCGCGGCAGCGAATGCCCGCCCTCATGGGGGAAGGCAGCCACTTTCGCGCCCAGCACGGACAGCGCCCGCGCCAGCGATTCCGTCCCCTCGGAAAAGGGATCCCCGTCTTCTCCCCAGGCCAGCTGTACCTTCAGCCCATCGAACCTACGTCCCGCGGACCCGTCCCCGCCCGGCTCCCCGGGGAACAGCCAGCGGAGCAGAGCGTCGCCCGTGTAATCACGCCAAGTCAGGGCGGGACTGTACGCGCCGATGACGCCGAACAGCCCCGGATGCCGAAGGCCGATTTCCAGCGCGAACAGACCGCCCATGGAAAAACCTCCGATAAAGCGTCCCTCGGGGCGTGGATCGGTGGAAAAGGCTTGATCTATGGCGGGGACAAGCTCCTGCCATACAAATTGCGCCGACTTGGACTCTCCCCGAACCCCATCCTCCATATCGGCTTTGATCTCTTTGGCGGTATCGTACCGGACGAAGGGAAACACCATGATCAGCGGGGCCAGCTCCCCCGCGGCAATCATTTCCTCCGCGATCTGATCGATATGCTCCCCGGCACTCCACATGCTTTCGGAAGCGCTGTAGCTGTGCAGGCCGTACCAGACGGGATATGCGCTACCGTTTTCGTACCCCTCCGGCAGATACACCCAATACGGAACCTTAT
>LFTR01000069.1:0-363 GCA_001513425.1 Clostridiales bacterium DTU024 | reverse complement strand
CCGGAGGGACATGGGCTGCGCCGCTTTCCGCTGCCTGCCCGCCTCCCAGCCACAGCCCCAGAATGCAGCACAGCAGCGCGACGGGTCTGCGGGCGTTGCCGGTCCTCACAGTATCCTCCAGTCTGCGTTTATCCCGCGTGTACTTCATTGTAATGTCCTCCTGTCTACGTTTGGTGCTTCCCGTCCGCAACGAGTCTTTCTTGTTCAGAATACTCTTCGTTATGTCCGGTTTCTACCCCTTCGTGTCCAGTTTTATCTTACCACTGCAACGACCCCTTCGACCCCTTCGACCCCTTCGGCGGCTGACTGATCCCCGGGGCATACGCTCCGTTTGTCGGTTGGCTGCGTCCGGACGGTTCGGGA
>LFTR01000139.1 GCA_001513425.1 Clostridiales bacterium DTU024 | reverse complement strand
GACCTGCATGAGGCTTCGCCGGAATACCCCGTGATCAACGCTACTGTCGCCCATGAAAAGTCGATGGACATAGCCGCCTATGGCTCATTCGAACTGGACATGCTGGGTATCCAGATGGCGCTGGAACCGTCGCCCGTCAACCTTCACGGCCTAACCCACCGGGAGCTGGGAGATTACACCGATACGTATCCGCTTCTTATGGAGACTGCCAATGCTTCCCAAGGCCGCCTGCGCGGTGCCACCAACGAAACGCTCGCGCTGGAAGGCAAGGACAAATTCTACGTGTCTGCCCAAAAGCTTGGCATGTTGTATGTGCCCTTTGACGAAAACGGCCATCCCATCCAGGAACGCGTCGGCCGCCACTTGCAGGGCATCCTGTCGTTCACTACGGCCTTCAGCGACTTTTCGGGCACCCCCGTGGTGATTGAAAACATCCCCACCTATGATGTCATGCTTGGAGCCAACGTAGGCGATTATCTGAACTGATCATAACGCACTGAGGAAACAGCATTCCCCGCCGCTCGCGGCGGGGAATGTCAGTAAGAAGGTTGCTAAAACGTGTGGAGGACAATTTGAAAAAACTGCTTGTGCTGCTGCTTATGCTTGCCACGTCCCTTCATTTTGCCGGTGTGGAGGCTTTGGAAGTGTATCTGCCTGACTTTGAGATGTCCTTTCCATTTGAAGGCCAGAGAGTGGTTGAGCCCGAAGATGATGTTCCCTTTGGCCACATGCGCCCGGAAATGTACGGTATCCCTGCGGCCGAGGAAAAAAACAGCGCTTCCCATCTTTTGACCGAGGAGACGGAAACAAGCACGCCGGTATACCATATCGACAGCGGCAAGCCCGGACCTGCCATTTACATCGTGGCAGGTACCCACGGAGACGAGCGTGCGGGGTGGTATGCAGCCTCGCTGCTGGAGCAAATCGCGCTTGACGCGGGCAGCTTGTCTATTCTGCCTCAAGCCAACCGTTTGGGCTGTGAAGAAATCAGGAGGCATGTTATCGGCTCTTTGGACCTCAACCGCTCCTACCCCGGCGAAGAGGGCGGCGATCCTGCACAAAACCTGGCCCACGCGATCTACGACGACATCACGCGGATGCAGCCCGTCTTGGTACTGGACCTTCATGAAGCCGCCTATTATGCTGAGGATAGCGATTTCCTGGGCAATAAGATCATCTTTACCAATCTTGACGGCATCGAAGAGCTGTTCTTTTCTCTATTGGAAAGCGCCGAAAAAGAGTCGCTGGGCAAGTACCCCTTTGGCTTTGTAAGCCCCGGCGTGGCAGGGAGCCTTAACAGCACAGCGGCAAAAGGCGCGGGGATCCCCGTTCTGACGGTCGAAACGTTCCGCGGCTTTCCCATCAGCCAAAGGGTAGAAGACCAGATCGACATCGTGCTGCATTGCCTGCGGTTTTATGGCATGATCGATTAGCAAAAAACCAATGAACACTAACGTGGATGGGGGGCGTAACAAAACGCCCTCACAGAGTCCTCGTTGAGGAAGCAAAAATCCCGTTCTTCACTGTCGTGAGGGCGGGATTTTTCGCGGTTGCTGTTATCCAGCGATTATGTTCAGTTGACCGGGCTATTCCCGGGGCTTTCATGCCCGACACTCGGCCATTTTCCTTATATCATGAGCAATGGAGTGCAAGCCCCACTCCGTTTTGACCTTTTCCAGTCCGCGCAGCAGGAATCGTCTCATTCCATAATTCCACTTGATGTTGCCAAATACACTCTCGACTTCGACCGAACGCCGGGCACGTTTCTTACGTCCTTCTTCACTCTCCAGATTTGATCTTGCCTTCCCGCGCAGCTCGTTCA
>LFTR01000176.1:5063-12387 GCA_001513425.1 Clostridiales bacterium DTU024 | reverse complement strand
GCCGGGGGACTCTGACCACGTCAAATCAAAGTTCTCTTTGTATAAGTGATCGCGCATTTTGATATTCTCGTGCCACAAAAAATCTTCCGTACCGCACCACATATAAAGGCGGGGACGGAGGCACTTAGGCACCTCCCGGGCCGCGGCATACAAGTCATTGAATGACCCTGCCGCCTGTTCCTTTGGCCCAAAGATATCCCTGTACATGCGCTTGCGGTGCGATCGCGTCTCTTGCGTGCGCTGCACAACATCCACCGCGCCTGACAGCGACGCTGCTTGCGAAAACGTCTCAGGCGCACGCAGGGCGCACTTGAGCGCCCCATAGCCGCCCATGGACAGGCCTGCGGCGAAGGTATCTTCGCGCCGCGCACTCATCTGAGGGAAAAGCCGCGGGCACAGCGTGGACAATTCCTGCGCAATATAGGTGAAATAGGGCAAACCCCTATCCATATCGGTATAAAAGCCGGTATGTGCGTTGGGCATGACGATCGCCAGATGGTACTGCGCAGCATAACGCACAATGGAAGTCTGTGTTTCCCACGCCGTATTGTCATCGCCCAAGCCATGCAGGAGGTACAGGACCTTTGCTCCCCCGGGCTTTTNNCCACTTAGGTTTCTCAGGCAGGATCACGCTCATATCCATGTTCATTTTGAGCGTTTCCGAATAATGATGCACGTGCAGCAGCGCCATGGCAACCTCCCGGACCGTGATGGATTTGAGTATAGCACGGAGGCAACGGGCGGGCAAACGACACGCAAGTGAGTTCTCTTTTCACTGTGGACAAAGTATGATAATGTACAAGGACAAGGAGGAATGACAATGAACTCAAAGACACGTACAACCGCCTACATCGTGGCGGCCGTCCTTATTATCGTCGGTGTTGTGGTTGCCACCGGGCTCTACCGCGTGGGGCAGGGCGAACAGGCGCTGGTGATCACCTTTGGCGAAGTGACCGATACGAAGGGGCCCGGCCTCTATTGGCATGTTCCCCTCGCGCAGCAGATCATATCCAAAAGCGTGAGCACGATCCACAACGTGGAGTACGGCTACCGCACCACCGTGGGCGGCACCAGCCGCAGCGCGGCAGCATATTCTGATGTTGAGGAAGAAAGTGTCATGCTGACCAATGACAACAGCATTGTACAGCTGGAAGCCATCTACCAATATACGATCAGGGACGTGCGCCAATACGTTTTTGACGTTGAAGATCCCATCCGCACCATGCATTTGGCGTTTGAATCCATCGTAAGACGCAATATCCAGAACCGCTCGCTGGATGATGCCTTGTTAAACAAGGATTCCATCGAAGCCGAAGTGCTGCCGGATTTTCAGGCGCTGATCGACTACTACGAAATGGGCGTCAAGATCAACGCCGTTCATATCCAGAATATCACCGTCCCCAGCGAAGTTACCGCAAGCTATGAAGACGTTAACAATGCCAAGAACGAAATGACCAGGCGGCTGGATGAAGCGCAGCAATATGAAAACGAAATACTGCCGCTGGCGCGCTCCGGCGCCTATGAAATGGAGCAGAGTGCCCTGGCTTACAAAGCATCCGAGATCGCCAAGGCGGAGTCTGAGGTAGCGCAATTCAAATCTGTTCTTGAAAAGTACATACTGTCGCCGGGGGTATCGCGTACGCGCATGATGATAGAGACTATGGAAAACATGCTTGCGGGCGCAGGAAAAATCGTTATCGTCGACTCCCAGAGCAACGTACTGGAGTTGCTGGATATTACTGACGGCACCATTACCACGCAAGGGGGCGAAACGCTGTGAATAACGATTTTTTTGGCAACAGATCAGGCGGCAGCAATACAAACCGCCCCATCAACTACAACAGCGCCAAAGTGCAGGCGTTCTTCAAAAAGCACATGAAACCCCTGATCATCGCGGGCGTACTGCTGGTCATCGCGCTTGTGCTGATGAACGAAGCTTTCTTTATAGTAGGTGAGGCGGAACAGGCGGTCGTCAGCCGCTTTGGCGTCATCACCAGGATCGTGGTCAGCGAAAACAACTCTTTCCATGAAAAATACGCAGAACTGCTTAAGGATGAACTGACCAGCAGCGAAGACGTTGCCATCTTGTACGGCGCGGGGGTACACCTCAAAGTGCCCTTCATCGACCGGGTGGAAAAGTTCCCCGACAGGCTGTTCAACTATACGTCTTCCTCTGAAACGGTGAATACCGCCGAAAAGAAGCAGTATAACATCACCACCTACGCGCAGTGGCGCATCGCCGACCCAGCGCTGTTCTCCCTTAAACTGGGCAGCCTATACAACGCGGAAGTGCAGTTGGATAACCTCATCCATCCCGTCATAGTCCAATCCATCAACCGCCTGTTGGCGGAGGATTTTGTATCCAACAAAAGCGTCCTCAACAGTGCCCTCCAGCGCGGCCTGGTCAATATCAATAAAGACATGGTGCTGCGCGGCATTGAGGTGACCGACATCCAAGTGCATCGCACCATTCTCCCACAGGCTAACCTGGAGACCACTTATGACCGCATGAAAGCCGACCGGTCCAAAGTGGCGCAGCAATTGCGCAGTGACGGCCAACAGCAGTACCAGATGGCCGTTGCCGATACGGACCTTGCGGCGCGGGTAATAGAATCCGAAGCTGTGACCAAATCAGGGCGCATCCGTGGGGAAGCGGACGCCGAGGCACTCGCCATCTATTCCGGAGCTTATGAAAGCGACCCTGAGTTCTTCAGCTTCTGGCGCTCCCTGCAAGCCCTGAAAGGCATCTTTGGNNGAATAAGCAAGGGTCCGACAGACCAATACAAGCAATCAAGAGAAAACATCCCGCGCCATAACGGTGCGGGATGTTTTCTGCTTGCGCGTCCTCTGTCTTTTGCCCTTTACCTGAGCTGCACGGCAGTACCCGAGCAGGAGACCATCAGCATGCCGTTATCGGCCCCGAGCACCTCATAATCCATTTTGACGGCAACAACAGCGTCCGCGCCCAGTTGCTCCGCGCGGCGCTCCATTTCCTGCAGCGACTGCGCACGCGCCTCCAACAGCTCATTTTCATAGCCCTGGGAACGGCCGCCAAAGAAGTTGCGCAAACCCGCGCCGATATCCTTGAGGACGTTGATGCCGGTTATTACTTCGCCAAATACGATGCCCTTGTATTCCGCGATCTGCCTTCCCTCCACCGAGGGGGTAGTGGTAATGATCATGCGTTTTCCCTCCAGAAACATTTTGCCCAGTATACCCGCTATTTTCCCTGACAGCCGATCTTTTCGATCATCAGGCAAGCGGGAGCGCCGGCACCTCCGTTGATGAATTGGTGCCACAACACGGTGAATTGACTTGACGGAAGGCTTTGTGCGAAATGCAGCACCGCCGACTGCTCCCTTACGCCCTCCTCATGCCCGGGATAGGCGCAGACGCTCACCATGCCGCCTGTTTGCAAAAGTGACAGCGCCTCTTGCAGCGCGTTGATGGTGGTTTCGGTGCGTGTCGTAACGCCTTTATCGCCGCCGGGCAGCCACCCCAGGTTGAACAGCACCAGCCGCACGGGAGGAGGCACCACGTCCAACATGTGTTCGTGCCCCATGTGATACAGCTGTGCCCTGTCTTCCATGCCGTTCAATCTCAGCCTTTCGCGGGTACTATCCAGCGCAGCGATTTGCAGATCAAACGCGTACACTTTGCCTTCGTCCCCCACCAAGCGGCACAAACGCAAGGTATCATGGCCGTTGCCCATGGTAGCGTCCACCGCGCTGTCCCCGGGGCGCAGCACGTGCAAGCACAATTGTTCGGCCAGATAACGCGCCGAACGCAAATGGAAATCATTCATATTGTTTTAGGGCAGCAACCTCTTCCTCAGTCAAGTCCCGCCACTCACCGCGCTGCAAATCGCCCAGTTCCACCGCGCCGTACTTGACGCGCTTGAGGCGCACCACCTGGTGGTTGACCTTCTCCACCATGCGCCTGATCTGCCTGTTGCGGCCCTCGTGAATGGTGACAAGGATGTCGGTGGAGAACGCGTCCTGCCTCAGGATCCGCGCCTTGGCAGGCGACGTTTTCTGGCCGTCAAGCACCACGCCGTCGCGCAGCCGGCGCAGTTCCTCCTGCGTCATCTCCAGCGAAACGCGCGCAATATAGCTTTTTTCCACCTCATGGCTGGGGTGAGTAAGGTAAGCGGCCAGGTCCCCGTCATTCGTCAGAATGAGCAAGCCCTCGCTGTCAAAATCGAGGCGTCCAACGGGATACAGCCGCACCGGAAAATCGCGGAAGTGGTCCATCACAGTTGGCCTGCCTTCAGGATCGGAGACCGTGGTCACTTCGCCCACCGGTTTATAATAAAGGATATAGCGTTTTTCTTCCTCCGGCCGTACCACTTGACCGCGGACGGCGACCACGTCGGATTCCTCTACCTGCACACCCATTTCGCGCACGGTGATGCCGTTCACCTGCACAAGCCCTTCGGCGATCATTTCTTCCGCGTGCCTGCGGCTGGCGACCCCCGAGAGGGCAAGGTATTTTTGTAATCGCATGATCTACCTTTCCGGCTTAACCGTTAAGTCCATAGCCATCAAATTCTCCGTGAGCAGTGTACCATCCTTCAGCCTGATGGCGTTTGGGTGTTCCCCCACCGTGCGAAATCCCATTCTCTCATACAAGCGCTGCGCGCGCACGTTGCCCTGGATTACTTCCAGTTCCAGCAGCTGGACGCCGCGTGCTTGGGCAGCCTGAGCCACTGTGTCGATCAGCGCCACCCCCACGCCCAGCCCCCAATATTCCTTCAGCACCGCCAAACCAAACGACGCGCGATGACGCGTTTTGATGTGACTGTTGATAACCAACATACACGAACCAATCAAAACGTCCTTCACAAAAGGCAATACCATGAGCCGGTTCTCTGACTCCGCCGCCGCCTTGACAAACGCCTCTTCCTCCTTAAGCGTCATGACACATTCCTCGGGATATCGCATCAAAAAGTGTGTTTCCTCCGCTGTGCTTTTCATCAAATCCAGCATGAAAGGTGCGTCCTCCGCTTGGGCACTGCGCAGGATGCAGATGCGGCCATCCTTTAGGCGTACTTCGCGAGGGGGCAGAATCATGGGCGCTCCTCCCTTTCTCATGGTTTCTTGAGAATATAACGCGAGCGACACAATGTCAACCGCCCAATTTCTAATGCAATTCTAATAAATACCCGTTGACACATATTACTATGCGTCGTATCATATTGGCTGAAAGGAGTGGTCAAATGGACGTGCAACTGAAACGGGGATTGTTGGAAGCGTGTGTGCTGGCGCTGCTCAACCGGGAAGACAGTTACGGCTACAAATTGTCCCAGGACGCAGCAGGGATAGTGGAAATATCCGAATCAACACTCTACCCTATCCTAAAGCGCTTGGAAAGCGCGGGCGCTGTGGATGTCTACCGCAAAGAATACAGCGGACGCCTGCGCAAATATTACAGGCTCACGCCACCCGGGCGCAGGCGTATGGAGGAGTTCCTGCGCGAGTGGGCGGAAATCACCAAAGTGTATGACTTCATTCTGGAAGAATCAACAAGGCATAAAGAAACAGGCAAAGGAGATGTTCCCAATGACTAAGGAAATGTTCCTGAACGCGCTGAAAAACGCGCTGCACACATTGACGCCTGAGGAGCAGGAGGGGGCTGTGACCTACTTTGATGAAGTCCTGGAGGACCTGATGCAGGAGGAGGGACTTACGCAAGAAGCTGCCGTCGCCCGTATGGACAAGATCAGTACCATCGCCGAGCGCATCCTTGAAGACAGGCCCGCCGGCGCGCCGGAAACAACACCAACGAATGACGACGAGGGGCTGCCCGGCCTCAAGGAAATTACCGCCAGACCCCAAGCGGTCAAGCACGTCAACATCCGTGCGAGAAATATGCGCATTATCGTGCGGGTGGGCAACACGGAGGAGATCATCCTCAGATACCCGGAAGAGAACGATACAAAGTTTGACTTCAGCCTGGAAAATGGCCTACTGTCACTCGTGCAGCGCCCAAGTGACATCCTGAACCTGTTTGCGTTCCGCATCTTCTACCGCCAACCATACGAAATCGAACTGACAGTGCCCAGTGATTTTGCTGCGGCGGCTGACATCAAAACCGCCAACAGCCCTATCAGGATAGACGGGATCGCATTCTGGGGCGCGCTCACCGCCGCAACCAGCAACGGCAACATAAAAGTGGAAAATGTATCCGCCCAGGATATGCAAATAACAACGTCCAACGCCAGCCTTGTGGTCACGAATATCGCAAGCCGGAGCGATATAGTGCTAAAAAGCAGTAATGGCCGTGTTACCGCCACCCATGCTGAAAGCGAAAAGACGCTTCGCATCACCACATCCAACTCCCACATCGAGTGTGCCAAGTGCCGCGCCGTTGACTTCACTTTCGCCACCAGCAACGCCCGCATCAGCGCGGTGCTCCCGGACCAAATGACTGACTACGCTGTCACCAGCCGCACATCCAACGGATCCAACTCTTTGCCCACGCAATATGACGGGGGTCCCAAGCGGCTACAGGCAACCACCAGCAACGGCAGCATCGATATTCAGTTTGAAGGCTAAAAACAATCGGCAATGGCTTGACAAGGCAAAAGCGTTATTTTATAATGACGCGCATGCCGCAGTGGTGGAATGGCAGACACGATGGACTCAAAATCCATTGCCTTCAAAAGCGTGCTGGTTCAAGTCCAGTCTGCGGCACCATCACCCGAAAGCGTTCGCTTTCGGGTTTCTTTTGCCCTTCGTCGCTTTATCGGGGCTATTGAAACGCGCATTTGTGTATCAGCCTTGTCCCGTTGTCAATGCGAGAGGACCTCATGAAGCGCGAATTCTTCCGCCGGGTTCGGCTGTTCGTGCCGCCGCGGAGCAGCCAAGCGCCAAAAAGCGCTTGACAGAAAGGCGGCGCGGTGATATATTTCGTATGGCTTAAGAAGCCGGTGCCACAGACAGCAGGTACGCGCAAGCGTTCAAAGGCAATGCCGCCCGCCGAGGTATGAGAAGCATGATTTATTTGTGCCCTTGTGCCATGCACAAGGGTTTCTTATATTTAGCCGGAAAGCGGGTGTAGTAATGAGCAGTAACCTGGAAGCAAAGAAGTTGACAGTGGGAGAAATCGCCGAAAAGATCCGGAATAACGAAAGCATGGTGATTGTCAGCTTTACCGGTATCACGGTAGAGAAGATCACCAATTTGCGCAACAAGTTCCGCGAAGCAGGGGTCGATTATTGCGTGCTGAAAAACACGTTGGTGAAGCGCGCGCTGGGCGACCTTAACATCACGGGCTTGGATGATTTCCTGGAGGGTCCCTCCGCGTTCGCCTTTGGCGATGC
>LFTR01000176.1:0-4944 GCA_001513425.1 Clostridiales bacterium DTU024 | reverse complement strand
TGAATGCCCCGGTCACCAACTTCGTGGGCGTACTAAGCGCCACATTGCGCAGCGTGGTTTACGTATTGGATAACGTGCGCCAGCAAAAAGAGAGCGCGTAAAGTCCCAAATCCCGGAATCTATCGAAATTATTGGAGGATATCTTAAATGAATCAGCAAGAAATCATGTCTGCTATCGAAAGCATGACCGTTCTGGAACTGTCCGAGTTGGTGAAGGCCCTTGAAGAAAAATTCGGCGTTTCCGCCGCCGCCCCCGTCGCCGCTGCCGCCGCCCCTGCCGCAGGTGCAGCCCCCGTCGCCGCTGAAGAGCAAACCGAGTTTGATGTCATCCTGACCGAAGTCGGCGCCGAAAAGATCAAGGTTATCAAGGTCGTCCGCGAAGTCGTCAGCGGCCTGGGCCTGAAGGAAGCCAAAGAGTTCGTCGAGTCCGCCCCCAAGACCATCAAAGAGGGCGTCCAGAAGGACGAAGCCGAGAAGATCAAGAAGCAGTTTGAAGAAGTCGGCGCAAAAGTCGAAATCAAGTAATCATCTGTTGTTAAAGGGAGTCCCGCAGGGGACTCCTTTTGCGTATGCGCGAATAGGTTTTTGTGAAGCCGGAACCCAAGTGCGCACTATGGATTAAAGCAGCTGCTGTGTCGCGATATCTTATGACCCTTTTACGATTTCGAGCAGCCGGGCTTCGGTAATAACGGGAATACCCAACGACTGCGCCTTCGACAATTTGCTGCCGGGGTTATCGCCCGCCACGACATACGCCGTCTTGCGGCTGACGGCGGATGATGCGTTGCCGCCCGCCTCGCGGATAAGCTGTTCCGCCTGTTGGCGCGACAAAGTAGGAAGCGTTCCCGTAACAACGACCGAACGCCCTGCCAATGCCGTTCCCTGTGCGGCTGCCGTTGCATCGCGCGGTACGACGCCCGCCTTCAGCAAGTGATCGATGACGCCGGCAGTAAGAGGATCTCGGAAAAAATCCCACAGACTTTGCGCCACGACGTCTCCTATTTCGTCGATCCCCTGCAGATCCTGCGTGGACGCCGCGCGCACTTTGTCCAGTGTACCAAAGTGTTCCGCTATGCTGCGCGCAGTGACACGGCCGATATTGGGTATGCCCACAGCAAACAGAAACGCGTCCAGTGAGCAATCGCGGCTGCCTGCCAGCGCGTCCAGCAAATTATCCGCCTTTTTGTCTTTATACCCCGGCAAAAGCAATAGCTGTTCACGGGTAATGCCGTATAATTCCGCCGGTTCTCGGATGTTTAGGCGGTCATGGAGGGTTTCGGCCGTTTTCTCCGACAAGCCCGCGATGTCCATAGCGTCTCGGGACGCAAAATGGGCAATACGCGCCACCACCTGCGGACGACAGTTAAGGCGGTTGGGACAAAAAAGATGGGCGCCGATTTCCACAACGTCATCGCCGCAGCCGGGGCAGACAGTGGGCTTTTTGATCGCTCCACCCTCAGAACCGTCTTCCACGCGCCCCATGATCTCGGGAATCACATCATTGGAACGGCGGATCCACACGCTTATGCCAAGAGACAAGCGTTTTCTATTTATATCCTCCCAGTTGTTGAGAGTGGCGCGCTTGACCGTCACGCCCGAAAAATCCACCGGGTATACGTGCGCCAGCGGCGTTAATTTGCCCGTGCGCCCTACTTCCCAGGTGACACTTTCCAGCGTGGTCGTCGCTTCTTCCACTTCAAACTTGAAAGCGACAGCCCAGCGCGGAAATTTATCCGTAAACCCCAGTGCGGCACGCACACTAAGGTCGGTGATCTTGATCACGGCACCGTCGGTCATGTAGTCCAGATTGTGACGGCTGCCTTCCATGTCGCGGATGGCTTGCTTGACTTCCTCCCGGCTGCCCGACTCAAAATAGTAGGGATCTACGGGGAAACCGTTGTCACGGATGAATTGAAGCATGCCCCCTTGATTGGTATAGGCAGGGTTTTCTATCGTGCCGATATCGTAGAAAAAGGCGGACAGACGACGATCGCGGGTGACTTGGGGATTCAGGTTGCGCAGTGCTCCCGCCGCCGCATTGCGAGCGTTTTTGAACGGCTCATCGATCGTGCGATTCAAGTGTCTGAAAACAGACAGGCGCATCATCGCTTCACCGTGGATCTCCATGAGCCCTTTGTAAGGAATGCTGAGCGGAATATCGCGTATGGTGCGCACCTGCTCAAGCACATACTCCCCCGCTTCGCCGTTACCGCGCGTGGCGGCATCCGTCAGGACACCCCCCCGATACGTCAGATTTATGGTAAGCCCGTCCAGCTTGTGTTCCAGGCCAAATGTCAACGGCTGATCTGTGATTTTTCGTGCCGATGCCTCGGCGCGGTCAAACCACTTGCCAAGCGCCTCTTCCGACTGCACCTTATCCATACTCCAAAGCCGCGCAATATGCTGATGCTGACGAAAGGCATTGAGCGGTTCGCCCCCCACGCGTCTTGTGGGTGAATCGGGCAAACGCACGCCCGTTTCCCTCTCCATTTGCGCCAATGTGTCATAGAGTTCATCCCAGGCTTTATCCGGTATGAGGGGATCATCGAACACATAATAGGCGCGGGCAGTCTCATTGAGCCTGTCCACCAAATCACGCATGGAAAGGGGCTTGTCGTTCATATCCGTCACCTATTCGATTTTTGCGATGGGAGCGATGCTGAGGGAAAACTGTTTTTCGCCATACGCCGTAAAGAAAATGGTGATTCGCCCGGCAGCGTCATCAATATCGCGCACGGTACCTTCGCCGAACTTCTTGTGCAGCACTCGGTCTCCCGTCCTGAAAATGGCAGGCGGCTCGGCCATTTCGCGCGCTTTTGAGGGCACGAAGCCCTTGGTAACGCCGGGGATGTCCTTCAGCTTCTGACCGATCCCGGGATTGCCAAAGCCCATTTTGAGGGGTTTTGGCTCATGGCGGGGATAGTCTTCGCGCGGTTCTTCTTCGTCGCCGAAGTGCTCGCGCATGGCCTTTCCCCACACGTCCGTCATAAGGTTCTTGGGCATTTCGCCGATGAACCGGCTGCGGTCGCCAAAGGATATTTGGTTGTATAGCGAGCGGCGGCGCGCCAAAGACAAGTGCAGATACTTGCGCGCGCGCGTCATGCCCACATAGCAGAGCCTTCGTTCCTCTTCCATTTTGTCTTCATCCTGCATGGAACGGTGCGAGGGAAACAGACCTTCCTCCATACCGGTAATAAAGACAGCATCAAACTCCAACCCTTTGGCGGAGTGCATCGTCATCAATGTGACAAATTGTGACGCTTCCATCTGCATGTCCAGATCGGTAACCAGAGACACGTTTTCCAGGAACGCCTCGAGCGACTTATCATCTGAATTGTTCTGGAAATCCTGCACGGCGCCCACGAACTCCAAGAGGTTTTCGCGTTTGGTGATGAGTTCCTCATCGTTGGTGTTTTCATACTGGGCCAGCAAACCCGTTTCTTTGAGCATAAACTCTACGAACTCGACCAGCTCCATGGTATCTTTGGTCGCCAGCAATTTATTGATAAGATCGGTAAATGCGGTAACGCACTTGCGGGGACGCGAAGACAACGCTTCGGGCATATCGCTCAAGACGACGAACATCGGTACATCCTTGTCCAGCGCCTCTTTTTCCAGTATCGCCACCGTGGCATCGCCGATGGAACGTTTGGGCACGTTGATGATGCGCTTGAGGGCAACTTCATCCTGTGAATTGATGAGAAGACGCAAGTAAGCAAGTGCATCGCGAACTTCCTTGCGGTCATAAAAGCGCGTTCCGCCGTATACCCTATAAGGGATACCTGCCCGCATCAGCATTTCTTCCAGCACACGGCTCTGCGCATGCATGCGATAAAGGACGGCCATTTCGGAATACTGAACCTTCTCCAGCTTACGCAAACGCCGGATACGCTCGCACACCCATGCGCCCTCGCCCCGCTCGTCCACGGCATCGTAAAAACGGATGGGCTCGCCCTCTTCATCTTCGGTCCATAGCTTTTTATCCATCCGCCCGGTGTTGTTGGCAATAAGCTGATTAGACGCATCCAGGATGGTGGAGGTGGAACGGTAGTTCTGTTCAAGCTTAATGACTACGGCATCAGGGAAATCCTTCTTGAATTCGAGAATATTGCGCACATCCGCGCCGCGCCACCCATAGATGCTTTGATCGTCATCACCCACAACGCACAAATTGCGGCTTTCTTCAGTGAAAAGGCGCACCAAAGAATACTGCGCAAAGTTCGTGTCCTGGTACTCATCCACGTGGACATATTTGAACCTGTCACGGTAATACTGCATTACCGGCGGATGGTCCACCAGCAACTGCAGGGTGTGGGAAATAATGTCGTCAAAATCCAGCGCGTTGGCTTTACGCAAACGCTGATCATACATCGTAAAGATGTCGTGAATTCGCTGCGAGCGAAAGTCCTTATGTGACTCTTTGAACCATTCATCCGCCGTCAGCAAACGGTTTTTGGCATCCGAAATGATGGCACGCATTTCCCTGACGGGAAGCTGCTTTTCGTCTTGATCCAATTGCTTATAGATATCGCGTAAAATGCGCTGCTGATCATCTTCATCGTAGATGACAAAGGAGCGCTGATAGCCCAGTTTTTCGATATCGCGGCGCAAAATGCGTACACAAATGGAATGAAAAGTGCCGATCCATGCTTGTTGGGCATCCTCTCCCACCAGCTCCGCGACGCGTTCCAGCATTTCCCGCGCCGCCTTGTTGGTAAAGGTGAGCGCCATGATGCTGCGCGGCGGCACACCATGTGCCATGAGATTGGCGATGCGGAATGTCATCGTGCGCGTTTTCCCGCTGCCCGCGCCTGCTATAATGAGCAGCGGGCCCTCGAGCGTCTCAGCAGCTTTTCGCTGCATGGGGTTGAGTTTTTTTAAATCCATTGTATACCCTCTTCTTGCTATGTTACGGCTCCATTATACCATGAAACAAGGGGAAAT
>LFTR01000225.1 GCA_001513425.1 Clostridiales bacterium DTU024 | reverse complement strand
CGATGCCCCCCGTTTTTGTGTGTGCCGTGTTACGCTTTTGTCCCCTTGCTGCCTTTGGAGCCGGTGAGGGACATCTTGTCAAACAGATCGCTGCGGTACGCGTAATTGTTGTCGGTCTTCTCTTGGTGCGCCTTGAGCGCCATCTCCACCAGTTTGTCGATCAGCTTATGGTAGCGCAGGCGCGGCTCGCTTTCCTTCCACAGGTAAAATGACATGGAGCCGGGAATGGTATTGATCTCGGTGATGTAAAGTTCATCAGTGGCGGGATCGATCATCCAGTCGATGCGTACCACGCCTTTGCAATCCAGCAGGCTAAACACTTTGAGCGACAGCGCCTTGACCTTGCGTGTCAGCGCGTCGCCGACAGGCGCAGGGATGGTGCGCGCCAGGGACGCCATACCCTTGGCCCCGCTGCCCTTCAGGTACTTTTCAAAAAAGCCCAGCACGTCGCCGCCGGTGGACGGCATCTCCAGCACGGACGCGACAGCATCATCATCAAAGCCCAGCACGGAGCAGTTGACTTCGATGGGGTGATCCAGCCCCTGTTCCACCAGGATGCGGCGGTCGTACTCGCACGCCAGATGCAGGGCGGCCTTAAGCTCGCCGCGGTTATTGGCGCGGCTGACGCCGATGGAGGAGCCGAGGTTGGCGGGCTTGACGAACACGGGATAAGCCAGCGTGCTTTCGACCCGGTCGCACACCTTTTCGGGCGAAGAGAGCCACTTGGAGCGCAGCACGGCTTGATCTTCCAGCACGGGGATGCCGGCGCCCCTGAATACCTGCTTCATGATGATCTTGTCCATGCCCGCGGCGGAGCCGACGACGCCTGACGACGTATAGGGAATATCCGCCATCTCCAGCAGGCCCTGCAGCGAACCGTCCTCGCCATGCAAGCCGTGCATGACGGGGATGATGCAATCCAGGTGCGTCAGGATGACCGTCTTTGGCCGCGAATACAGCCATTTGCCCGGGCGCACGGCGGTAAGGGCGCCGGAGTGCGCGGTGATATCCAGCGTGACGCGCTCAAATTCGCCGGGCTTGGCATAGAGAATGGGCTCGCGGTAGGTGCCAAGATCCAGCAGCGCGGCGCCGGAAAACCATTCGCCGGACTTGGAGATATAAATGGGGTACAGGTCGTACTTGGCGCGGTCCACACTGCGCGACAGTTGCAGAGCGCTGATAACGGACACCTCGTGCTCGCACGACCTGCCGCCAAAGATAAGGCCCAGCTGCAGCTTCTTCATGCCCTTGCCCTCTTTTTCTCGCTGTAATGGTCGGGCAGATCGTTTTCGTACAGAACATAGTCCCCCTGCTGCTTGACGGTATCCAGATACGCGTTGGCATCCATAAGCGTATCAAACGTATGGATATCCCCCGCGTGAAAACCGCTTTCCAGAAGGCCCTGCCGGATGGGCGCCGTATGGCGGGGACCGACCAGCAGCACGATATCCGCCACTTTGGCGATGTTGACGCCCAGTTCGCGGTTGTACTTTTCTTCCTCGCGCCCCAGTTC
>LFTR01000034.1 GCA_001513425.1 Clostridiales bacterium DTU024 | reverse complement strand
GGCTCCAAAGGCAGCAAGGGGACAAAAGCGTAACACGGCACACACAAAAACGGGGGGCATCGTTGCCTCCCGTTTTGTTTATGCCTGAAGCCTACTTAGGGGCCTTGGGCGTGTACGTATACCGTGCCACTAACCGCGGCACGCTGTTGTACAGGCCGTAGGCGTCCGCGTAGATGGTGTAGCGCCGGCCCAGTTCCCACGTGGTTTTGGATTGGTTCTCCAGCATTACATTCAGCGGCGTGGCGTTCTTGCCGTCGCTCGCGTCCAGCATCACCAATTGCGGCTTGGCGGCGATGATATCCGTAACAGTGCCCGTCATCACATAAACCTGCGTGTTGGCCACGCGCGTCGCCAGGTTGGCCAGCAGGTCCCCGTATCCCCATCCGTCGGCTATTGCCCAGGCGCGGGTGGTGTAATCGTTGGGGCCGGGCAGGTACGTTACGTTGTACTCAATAATGGTAGTGTTTTTGCCGGGGTAATCCGCCTGGATGCGGATGGTGTTCACCCCGTACTTTTCAAATATGGCGTTAAAATTGAAGCGCCCGGTGCTCTCCACTGCCGACACATCCAGTTTCTCGTGCGGCGTCAGTACCGTTATTGTGGCGCCCGCGCGCGTCGTGCCAAAGATGGGCAT
>LFTR01000206.1 GCA_001513425.1 Clostridiales bacterium DTU024 | reverse complement strand
ATCAGCCCGCTGTCATGAAGCGCGCTTAGCTTTCGCTTAAGTTCCGTATCACTTATATAGGGAATGCCGTTTTTGAGCGCCGAATAACTCTGCGCACCCTTTTCCAGCATGAACAGGATCATCGGATTCCAGCGGCCCCCGATAATGGATTCCATCAGGTGCAGCCCTTTTTCCATCTGATCGCTGTCATATGGCAGCGAAGGGTCAAATTCGCTCAAGTTCGCGCCTTCTTTCTGAACCGTCGTTTCCTGCACATTATACATGATTGTAAAAGCTCTGCAAACTTAAACGGGTGTGCCGCAGTATCCCGTCCAACAAATTTGTTCGGCCCTTCATCTGTCTTGTTCGGGGAAATGAAGGGTATGTTATATCAACTGATTTTGCGAAAGGAAGTAATGAAGATACAATGAAAAACGAAATGATGATGGACCCTGCCGCGAAAAACGGCCTTAAGCAAGGGTCCCACAGCCGCAATGACAGGGTCGGACCCTTTACCGAACTGAGGACCGCTGCCGGCGCGCCGGTGGAAAACAACCAGGACACGATGACCGCGGGACCGCGGGGGCCGGCGCTGCTTCAGGACGTTTGGCTGCAGGAGAAACTGGCGCACTTTGACCGTGAAGTGATCCCCGAGCGCCGCATGCACGCCAAAGGCTCCGGCGCCTTTGGCACGTTTACCGTTACCCATGATATCACCAAGTACACAAAGGCGAAGGTATTTTCTCGGGTGGGCAAAAAGACCGAGATGTTCGCCCGCTTTTCTACCGTGGCGGGGGAGAGGGGCGCGGCGGATGCCGAGCGCGACATCCGTGGCTTTGCCCTCAAATTCTATACGGAGGACGGCAACTGGGACATGGTCGGCAACAACACGCCTGTGTTCTTCTTCCGCGATCCGATGAAGTTCATCGACTTAAACCACGCTGTCAAGCGCGATCCGCGCACCAATATGCGTTCCCCCAACACCAATTGGGATTTCTGGTCTTCCCTGCCCGAAGCGCTTTTGCAGGTGACCATCGTGATGAGCGACCGGGGGATCCCCTCGTCCTATCGTTTCATGCACGGGTTTTCCAGCCATGCCTACTCGTTCATCAATAACAAAAACGAACGCACCTGGGTCAAGTTCCATTTCCGCTCGCAGCAGGGCATCCAGAACTACACCGATCAGCAGGCGGGCACGGTGGTCGCCAACGACCGCGAAAGCCATCAGCGTGACCTGTATGACGCGATCGACCAGGGCCAATTCCCCAAGTGGACCATGTATGCTCAGTTCATGACGGAGGAACAGGCGGATCAGGAAAAGAACAACCCGTTTGACCTGACGAAGATGTGGCACAAGGACAAGTATCCGCTCCATCCCGTGGGCGAGTTTGTGCTCAACCGCAACCCGGACAACTATTTTGCGCAAGTGGAACAGGCAGCGTTTACGCCCGCCAATGTCGTGCCCGGCATCAGCTTTTCGCCGGACCGGATGCTGCAGGGCCGCCTCTTCTCCTACGGCGATGCGCAGCGCTACCGCCTGGGCGTCAACCACCACCAGATCCCCGTTAACAGTCCCCTGGGCGTGGAGCGTCCGCACGCTTTCCACCGCGACGGGCAGATGCGCGTGGACGGCAACCTGGGCGGTGAGATCCATGTCGAGCCCAACTCCTATGGCAATTGGACAGAAAAAAACGACAACTTCCAGCCCATGCAAAAGGCGCAGGGTGCCTTCCGTTACGATTTCCGTGAAGATGACGACGATTATTACACGCAGCCCGGCGAACTTTTCCGCGCCATGACGAAGGAGCAGCAGCAGGTCCTCTGTGAAAATACCGCCCGCAACATGGCGGACAGCACCCTGCAGATCAAGCACCGTCATATCCTCAATTGCTATCTGGCGGATCCCGCCTACGGGGAAGGGGTCGCAAAAGCACTGGCGATCGATTTGAAAGACGTGGATCTTGATCTGCCGCGCCGCAATTCGCGTGAAAACAACCATGCCGCCAACAATGCGCATCCGGAACTGAATGTGCCCGGCGAAAACCGCGCTTTGGCCGGGTGGGAGGAGATCACTACCGATTATGATCCCAAATCCCTGATCGATCCCATGAAAGATCCCTATCTGCTGTGACCGCCAATGCCATTAAGGGCAGCCGGACGATTCAACCGTCCGGCTGCCTCGCTCCATCCGCGGCCAAGTGCGAAAAAAAGTCTCCCGGCGCC
>LFTR01000226.1 GCA_001513425.1 Clostridiales bacterium DTU024 | reverse complement strand
AGGGGGCTTCTTCATTCTGTCGGTATTGACGTATCTTAATGCGAAAGAGTTTACTTTCCTATATAGACTTTGAAATTCGCAACGCCTTCCATTGCTTCGCCAAACTCGTTGTTACTGAACGGAATGATACTGTAGGGTAAGCGTAAGCTCAGGTATCCTTCTCCGTCTGTATTGTCAATAATTGCTTGCTTTGCAGCTTCTGCTTGAAGCATCAGGCGTTCTTTCTGCTGCTGGTTGTCCAGGATGAACTGGGCTTCATCGATCCCTTCAGGTACTTCGATGTCCTGGAACATTTTTTCCACCTCAGCGGTTTCGGCAAGCTTCAAGTCATATTCGTGCACCGCCATGACCGGACCTTCTTCCGTTGTGAAAACATCCGTCATGTAACCGGGAAGCACACTCTGGGTTTCGCCGATGTAAAGGTCTTTCTCCAGGTCAATGAGCAGAAGTTGCTTGCCAGAGTCTGTCATTACGTCTTTGGGTAGCCCAAAGCCCTTGGATGTACCCAGCCAGTGTACGTTTCTGCTATCAGGATCGCCTGCGTCAATGTTTGCTGCATACAACCCATCCCCATCCATTTCCGATAATGAGTGAAGTTCATATTTCCCTGTGTCTTTTGCACTTGCGGTGAGACTCAATGTGAATACTTGCTTCTCTCCTGCCCAGGAGGCATCCTGGACTTTGACGTCAACCAGGTTTGCCGCAGTCCCGTTTGATTCCTGCGGGATGTCAGTCTGCATGTTTTCCATGATGGCCTGGTGCTTGTCAGGCTCATGTTGCTGGTATGCGGTGAAGCGGGTATTGTAGTACCATTCCTGGCCAAGTGTGATGACTGCGTAAGCGATACTGCCTACGGCGAGGGTAATGGCTGCAGCTATGAGTATCGTACGGACTGTCAGTTTTTTCACGGGTTTTTCCTCCTTGATTGTCCGGAGTGTCTGGTCAATACGCTCTGAGAAACCTTTCGGAGTTTCGGAGAATGCTTTATCCAGGTCAAAGCGTTTCATCTTCAAACACCTCTTCATCCTTGAACAAGTCTCTGAGTTGTTTCTTCGCACGGGCGATCCGACTTTTTACAGTACCTTTGGGAAGTCCAAGTATCTGCGCTGTCTCTTTCAGCGAGAATCCATCCAGATAAAACAGCATGAGGGGAACGCGGTACTTGATGTCCATGTCTGCCATTGCATCCCGCAAATAGAATTCATGGTGTGAATCGCCCTGCGAAGAGGCGGTTGCTTCTGTCAATGGGAGTTCAAAATGGTGTTTGCGATGCCGCACGTTGCAGACGTTGATCAGGATTCGCGTCAGCCAGGTACGGAAGTATTGCTCCTCACGCAAAGAACCTCTCTTTTCCCAGCCTTTGAGCAAGGCATCCTGAACCGCGTCCGCGGCGTCTTCATTCGAGTGCAGGTAGCTGTATGCCACCCGGTAGAGCGTTCGCTCCATCTCTTTCACTTCGCTTGTGAAGAATTGTTCGTCCATCTCACTCTCCGTCTTCATGAATCAGCGCTGATTCTATCCATTAGATGCAGAACAACTCTGAAAGGTTGCATTGATAGGAAATTCTTGTGACTAATCCTATTACAAGCTCATGTATTATGATAATCTATATTCAGTGATTCACCAAATCCTATCAGGTTACGTGCCTGCTATCGATAATCGTCTGCTTGTCAAAATTCTTGCCAAGCAGAAATATTGCGGGTCTGATTAAATGTTTGAACGATAATTCTCCTGACACGCGTCTAACTGGGTGAAAGGGGGGCGAAGCAATGGAACTTTGTCAGGTACCGGACAAAGCCCGGGAAGTAGACGTCATCCGGCTGATGGAACAGCATGGCGACGGGCTGCTGCGCTTCTGCTACCTTAATCTGGGCGATCTTCATCTGGCGCAAGATGCGGTGCAAGAAACTTTTTTGAAAGCGTACAGGAAATTCCATACTTTCCGTGGGGATTGCAGCGAGATGAGCTGGCTATGCGCCATCGCCATCAACTGCTGCCGCGACATCAGGCGCAGCAAATGGTTCCACTATGAGAGCGGCCGCTCCCTGGAGGAACTGCCGGAGACCGGTGAAGAGTTCAAGGCAAATGACGACACACTCATCAATGAAGTGATGAACCTGCCCCGCAAATATCGTGAAGTTATCCTTCTGCACTACTACCAGGGAATCAGCCTGCGTGAAATAGCGCAAACTCAGTCAATAAATGAATCTACTCTATCTACACGCCTGAAACGCGCCAGAGAAAAGCTGAGGAACAAGCTGGATGGGTGGTATTTCGATGAAGAATAAGTTGAACGAAGCACTGAATGCCCGCTTGTCCGGCCTGACAATGAGTGAGGCTTTGAAGCGGCGCGTATTGGACCAAGTACGAAAGGAAGAGGAACCGGTTATGAAACGAAAAATCTCATTATCTGCTATCATTGCCATCGCCCTGATTGCTGTGGCTGCCACGGCTTTCGCGTTGACGGATGGCTTTGGATTGTTTGACCTGATGGGCCAGGGAAAGAGGGCAGAATTCGCGGTTGTTCAAAAGGAAGCATATGACCTCGTGCAGAAGAATCTGGCAAGTGCAAGCTTTGAACATGTGGATGTCACTGTGACCGAAGCCGTGTATGACGGAAAATACCTGCGGATCGTGCACTCAACAAAAGAGCGGGATGCACAAGCGCCCTTTGATGACGCGAAGGTTTATAACGGGGGCTTCCGCTTTGAGGCTGCCGAAAAGGACGGCGTATGGTGGAACAGCCTGGACTGGGCTATCGTGAATGGCAAGAACGTCAATCCGCTGGGTGAAGCCGGCGTCAACGCAGGCAAGCAGAACGGCGAAACGATCGCCTGGATTCAATATGACCTATCTGGGATGGTCGTCGGTGACGCACTCACGGTTGACCTGCCCATCCGTGGAAAGCAGAGCATTGACAACAAGGAACTGAGCTTTACCATGTCAGTGAAGGACCTGCCGGGCGTAAGGCATATCCAAGCAACTCCGGATGTTCGTTTCAGCGACTACAGCCTGCATCTTGCGGAAATGCTAATATCTCCCATCCGTGTCTATGCCAAGGTGGAAATGACCGCAAACGCCGGCGTTACTGCGGAGCGCTGTGATGAAATTATGTGGAAATGGGCAATGGACGGCGTTCTGAAAGGTGAAGGGGATGATAAACCCTTTACATCCTCAGGCGGCGGCAGCAGCAGATACCTTGAAAA
>LFTR01000135.1 GCA_001513425.1 Clostridiales bacterium DTU024 | reverse complement strand
TGCAGCGGCAGCAGACAAAGGTATCCTATCTGTTCTTGCTGCCCGCTCTCCTGTTCTTTTTCGGGTTTGTCATATTCCCCATGGGCATGGGGATCTACACCAGTTTTTTCAACTATACCATGGGCAGCTTTGATTTCATCGGCTTTGGCAACTACGCGGAGCTGTTCAGCGATCCTACGTTTGGCAGGTCCGTCCTCAACACGC
The DNA here is from genome assembly GCA_001513425.1 of Clostridiales bacterium DTU024. Classification (GTDB taxonomy): domain Bacteria; phylum Bacillota; class Clostridia; order Christensenellales; family Aristaeellaceae; genus DTU024. Next base: position 863 of record LFTR01000135.1, on the reverse strand, counting down.
TGATCATCGTGGTCGTGTCTGTTCCCCTGGTCGGGCTGTTCTCCCTGTGGGTCGCGACCCTCATCTACCGGATGCCCGTCTTTTCCCGCTCGTTTTACCGGGGTGTTTTTTACCTGCCGGTGGTGATGGGCTCCGTCCCGGTCGTGGTCGTATGGAAGTGGGTGTTCAATAAGTATTACGGCATCCTCAACTGGCTGCTGAAGAGCCTTGGGCTGCTGAATACCGGCGTCAACTGGCTGGGCGACGCGCGATACGCCATCTGGTGCGTCCTGGCCATCCTGTTTACCACGTCCATCGGCCAGCCCATCGTGCTGTATGTAGCATCGCTGGGCAACGTGGATCACTCCCAGATCGAGGCATCCCAGGTGGACGGCGCCAGCAAATGGCAGACCTTCCTGCACGTCAAGTGGCCTTCCCTTTTGCCGACCACGCTGTATGTTCTGGTGATCACCACCATCAACTCCTTCCAATGCTTCGCGCTCATCCAGCTGCTCACCCGCGGGGGCCCCAACGGCAGCACCAGCACCGTGATGTACTATCTGTATGACACAGCCTTTAAGCTGTACCGTTACGGTTACGCGAACGCCATGGGCGTCATCCTGGCCATTCTGATCGCGCTGTTCAGCGCGTTCCAGTTCCGCCTGATGCGCACAAACGATTAGGAGGCATGATAAAAAGTAACGGAGGGTGATGCAGAGCAAGTCATCATGCTGTACAATTCAGACAACAGCAAGAAGACAGATAGATACTAGTTCGGCATATTTTGTGGCCCACGAGGCCGTTTAGGAGAATGAACGAGTTAGCATCGAATCATGCAGAGGTCAAAAAGACCGGATAGGAGATTGGAAGCATCACCTGAAAGA
>LFTR01000143.1:4568-5243 GCA_001513425.1 Clostridiales bacterium DTU024 | reverse complement strand
GCGGGCGTCAGGTTGTCACCAAGCGCCTTCTTTGCGGCAGCCGGCCCGTGTTCCTTTCTCGCTTGGCATCTTTGTTTCTTGGGCGCAAAGAGAACAGGGGGCCGCCTTGTTCTGCGGCGGCATGGCGGCCCTCTTGCTCGCGCGGTCCATCGCAGAGCAATCCTTCACGGGGTATCCACCGGGGGACAATTATGTTACAATCAAATATAGAAATATGCAGAACCAATTGCGTGCGAGCAGCAGCTTACCACCAAGAACGTGAAACGGGCCCGCTCCTGTTTGACTTTTCCGCCCACATAAGAAGACATACCCAGTACGACCGTTCCTTTCTGATCACAACTGAGAGATATGATTAGCACCGCTTGTCGCAGTCACATGGCTTGACGATGTATTTGTTTGGCCGCAAAAGTGGGGATTCGCGCGTCGCCGACTGCATTATGCCTCGCATAGACGCCGCGCACGCTTCTCTCATAGCGCTGGGGCGGGAGGGAGGCGCGTTTCCCGGGTTCCGCAATGCATTCTTTGACGCGCGCGCCGCCCCCAAACAAACAGGAAAACTGACATTCCGGCTCAATACTGAAAGGAGAATCTTATGAGAAAATCATTTGTGCTGCTGATATCCGTCGTGCTGCTGTTTGGCATATCCTTCGCTTCATTGGCAGGCGATATAAACAT
>LFTR01000143.1:0-4375 GCA_001513425.1 Clostridiales bacterium DTU024 | reverse complement strand
CGCGCCTCAAGAGCCGGGCACTTATACTTTGTCGGTCGTGTTTTCCATGAAGGCAGGTAACGACGCAGGCTATTACTATGCAAGGGCATCAAAAAGCATCGTCGTCTTATCCAGGCCGGAGGCGTTCCCAAGCGCGACTTCTGTCGCCACAAAACTGCTTAAGGAAGCCGGTATCAAAGCACACTACGACGGCGGAAACCATGTATCGGACGTTGCAGGGACAATGGCGGCGGACGGTTCGTTCCTTGGTGTCGCCAAGGATAGCCCCGACTACGCCCGCGTCATCTGGGACTTCATGTTTCCGGATTGACGGTTGCAGAAGACATCGTCCTGATCCCTCCCGCTGCCACCGGCGAAAGTGACGCCGGGGATAGGCATTTGATGAGCGCATACAGACGTACGCATTCGTTACGATCACCTGACAGCCGCTTTTCTTATCCCTGCCATGCCGGTGCAGGTAAGCAGGACAATGTCGTTCAGGAATGCGCCTAACCGGCGAAGCGTTATTTGGCAATTGCCGGCGTCTCTTCCCGGCGAGGCTATCGGGGAAAACCAGCCGTTATGCGGGGCCATACTTATTGTTTGGTCCCTGTTTTTGCCCAAAACGGCTTGCGGTTGAACAACAATCATGGATCCACGAACCCCCTGTTTTGAATTACCGGAAATCAAAGTTGTAAAAAGATTTGACAATAGCCAATTACTTGTGATAATACATAACGGAAACAACAATGGAGCGCTCACGGGATCGGACGGAAAGCATGATCAAGAGGTGATCGGTGTGTCTACGACCTTTGTCAGGGCTGAAGAGGAGACGGGCTCTGACGCGAGCCTGCGCCAAGCCTATGAAAGCAGTTACCTTAAACAAAACCAGCGTTTTGTCGGCATTCTGGGGCTCGCCGCGGGGCTGCTGCAACTCGCGTTTCTGATGGTTGACCTGGGGCATGTGCCCCGGGACGCAGGCCAAAACCCCGTCCTTTTTATGCGGATCGCAACCGGCGTCTCTGCTTTTACGGCCGCCTGGTTCTGCATCCGTGAGGCTATTGGGTCTTTCCGGCTTTTGTCCCGGGTGGTATCCCTGCTGGAATGCGCCGCCATCGCCACTTTCCTGGTTGTGTTTAATCAGTATGATCCGCCGCATTACCTCATACAGACCTTGGGGTTGATCTTCCTGGTGATGATCATCTTTTTCGTTCCGAACCGGTGGAATGTGACGTTAGGCCTGGCTGTGGCCGCGGTCGTGGCCTTTTCCCTGTCTGCCTGGCTGAAGCTGCGTGGCACTCTCCCGGCCAATGAGTATTGGGCGGGGGTGTTTTACATGGCAGCGTCGGTCGGCCTTTGCGGGGCGGTCTCCTATATGCTGGATCTGCGCAGTATGAATGAGTTTGCGGCAAAGCAGGAACTGATCAGGCTTAATACCATTGATCCGCTGACGCTCGCGTGCAACCGCACCAAGCTGGTCGCGGATTTTGATCGCTGGTCCGTGTACAGCAAGCGCCACCATCAGCCGCTGTCTCTGGCCCTGTTTGATGTGGATCAGTTCAAGAAAATCAACGATGAACTGGGGCACCTGAAGGCTGACCAGGTGCTAAGAGACCTGGTTGCTCTGATCAAGGAGCACCTGAGGAATACCGATATCATCGCCCGCTGGGGCGGGGACGAATTCGTTATCCTGTTTCCCGGCATTGATCCCGAAGGGGCGGAACAAGCGCTGGCTCGCATCCGGCAGGCCCTTGGCGCCAGTCCCCTGGCGGGTACGATCGCTGTGACGTGCAGTTACGGCATTACGGGGCTGGAGAAAGACGGCGACCTTGACACGCTGATCCGCAAGGCGGACGCGCTGATGTACCGCGCCAAGCGTTCCGGCGGGGACAGGGTCTGCCGCAGCCCGCTAAAGGCGGTGGAGCAGGAAGCTTAAGCAGCTGGACGTAGCCCTGATCACAAAAGGCTGCAGCATGGAATACCGCGACCGTCTCAAGCTGCTTGCTCTCAAGGCTCTTTAGCGGCAATATCCCTTGGACCTGAATGGAAACGACCCCGGAGCGTGTGAAGAAGCAATGCACACACTCCCTTTTTGGAAAGCACCGTATCGCCGCAACAAAACGCCCCTGTGTTTTGCCGGAAAAATGCCCTTCTCTCCATCGCCATGCGGCGTGGGGGAAGGGCAGTGCTTTTGCAGGGAGATCACAAATCTTGCGTTAAACCGGCAGCAATTCCAATGCCAGCACCGCCAGGCAAGCGGCGGCGGTCACCGGGATCAGGCCGCCCTTGCGCCACGCCACGATCCCCGCGGCGGCAAAAGCCGCGAGGCCGCTGTACCAGTTGCCTGTGGCAAGCACCATATCCGGGAAAGCCATGGCCGCCAGGGTCACATAGGGCACATAGTCAAGGAACGCGCGCACGCGGGGGCTGCGGACCGGCCGGCGGATCAACAGGAAGGGCAAAGCCCGCACCAGGAAAGTGACCCCGGCGATCACCAGGATGTACCGCAGAGTGTCAGGCATCCCGCGCCTCCTCTTTTCCTTTGGGGAAAAGGAAGGCGGCGACGCCGCTTACAGGCAGCGCGACCAGCATCACCCGAAGCCCGCCGGAGAAATGGGCGGTAGGGGGCAAAAAGCGCAGGAGCGCGCTCAGCGCCATGGCGATCAGGCACAGCATCAGCACCTTCAGGTCCTTTTTGGCGGGCGGCGCGATCACCGCGATAAACATGGCGTACAGCGCCACCGAGGCCGCCGCCAGTATCAGGGGCGGCAGCAGCGCCCCGGAAAGCGCGCCCAGGAAAGTGCCCAGCGCCCAGCAGGGGATGGTGGCGGCCATCATGCCGTAGTAGTAGGCGGGTTCAAGGGGGCCGACTTTAGAGACGCCCAGGGCAAAAAGCTCGTCCGTCACATCAAAAGCGATCACCAGGCGCCGGGGCAGCGTGGCATCCCGTTCCACCCTTTGGGTGAGGCCGGAAGACATCAATACATAGCGCAGGTTGACCACCACCTGGGTGAGCGCGGTTTCCATTAAGGGGGAGCCGGCCGCGATGGCGGCAAAACCCGCGAACTGGCCCGCGGACGTGTTGGTGATGAGGGAAGCAAAGGCGGCCTCAAAGGCGGTCAGCCCCGACCGGCGCGCTACCAGGCCCAGGGTGAAGGAGACGGCGAAATAGCCCAGCGCCACCGGCACCGCGTCCCGTGCGCCCCGTATGAATGATCGTGACATGCCCGCCCTCCCAAGAAGCGTGATTTTGCCCAGTATAGGCAGTTCTTGGGGATTGGTCAACGTCACGGTCATATAAAGCTTTTCTCATTGGAGGAACGAGCATATCATGCTGATAGCTTGCCGTGAGACGTGCGAGCGCTNNGAAGAAACAAGCAAATATCCCGGCGCAGCTGTGCTAAACGTTCCGCGCGAAAGTATGCGGATCAATAAGACGAAAACGCCCGGTTGGAAAGCGCGAAAACACCGGGACAGGATCCCTTGTTTCTGCTGAACAAACCGGTCCCTATTCCTTTGGTTCTACTTACCCGCGGGGTACGACGCTTTCTTTCTGCTGAGCACCGTCTTGAACTTCCAGCCCAAGCGCTGCGCCGTTTCCTTGGCGGCCCCGGGTATCGCACCTAAATCAAGGTCATATTCATACGCCTTGCCGTCGGGGCCGTATCCCGTGCTTTTTACCTTGCGGTAAAGCGTGCTCCCGCTTTGACGGGACGAAGCGCTCTCCATGCCCAACGCGAGCCCCTGCGCGCTCTCAGTCGTCTTCTCATACATAAAGACGGTCTGCTTGCCTTCATCCGCCAGTATCGCCGCCTCGTAGCCGATCCTTTTGCTGCCCGTGCTCCAGGCGGCATCCAGAAAAGTGGTGTCAAGGGTGATATCCGTATCGCTTCCGTCCCGGGCGGTCAAGCCCAGGGCTGTCAGCTTTTCTTTGATCTGGGCCACGACCTGTTGCTTCGTTTTCTCCATAGCAATTGCTGTCCCTTTCTTCCGTCTTGCTTTACGGGGCGACGGCATCAATGATTTTGTCGAGGGTCCCCAAGTCCACAAAATCCACTTGGCCGCCGTAGGTCTCTATCATCGCCTTTACTTCAGGCGTTTGCTTCCGGGCGGGAAGTTTCTTTGTTTTTTCGTACAAAAGCCGCATCATTGTTCGGTGCTTGAAGCTCAGCTTCCCGTAGTCGATCCCGCCCCTTAGGTGAAACACTGTGCATTTGTCAAGGGTCTCTTTTGAGACCTGCCTTTCAAGCGAGGCACTGATATCCCGGATATTCTCGTCGTTTTGCGGGTCGGCAAGCCCGACGGTGACAATGATCAGCCGTTTGTAAGTATCCGTGATTTGGGGGAGCGTCCTCTTGAGGCCCAGCACACCGCCCGCGTACAGGCCGCCCAGATA
>LFTR01000272.1 GCA_001513425.1 Clostridiales bacterium DTU024 | reverse complement strand
GAACTAAACGCCTTTCTTCAATCACAGGGCAAACCCGCACACGTGACGCTGGCGGCTGACACCGTACCCGGCGCGGGGTTTGTCCTCAAGCAGGAGGGGGCGCAAATCAACTGCACGCTGGAAAGCCTGATCATGTCTATCCGCCAGGAAGAAGAAACGCAGGCGGCGAGCATTCTGTTTGGCTGAACCATTGCGGAAAGGAGGGCCGGCATGCCGCAAAGCAGTGTTTATCACGCGGTAGGACGCTTAAGCGTTATTCAGAAAAACGCTATTGATGGCGCTAAGTTGGAGCGCTTGTTAATGGCGCAGGACGCGCAGGACGCGCGGCGTATCCTCAATGAATATGGCTGGCCGGACTTGGGAGACAACGAACAAAACGCGTCAGAGCATGTCAGGCAAGCTTGCGCGCTGATTCGCAAACTGTCCACCGATGACAAAATGGTTGATGCGTTCCTCGTTGTGCACGACATCGCCAACCTTAAGATCCTGCTAAAGGCGCGGAGCCTTGGGAGCGAGGGGCAAATGCTGTCCCCCTGCGGGACCATCCCGCTTGAAAAAATGCGTTCGGCAGTCAGTGAGCGCGACTACAGCGCATTCCCCCTGCCACTTAAAACGCCCCTCAACACATTGGAAAAAAGGCTGTCCATGCAAGTGGACCCCATGGATATCGACATAACGCTGGATAAAGCACACTACGCGTGGGTGTTTTCCATTTTGACCGATGCGCAGAAAACCACCAAAGAGTATTTCAGGACTAAGGTGGATATCATCAATTGTGCCATGATGCTGCGGGCGATGCATCAGGAGAAGACGGCGAAATTTGCTGAGAATCTGCTGATCACGGGCGGGTTCGCATCCCCGAAGCAATGGCTGAGAGCTTTTACGCAGCCGGAAAAATTGCCATTGCTCATGCACCGCCACGG
>LFTR01000215.1 GCA_001513425.1 Clostridiales bacterium DTU024 | reverse complement strand
GAACTAAACGCCTTTCTTCAATCACAGGGCAAACCCGCACACGTGACGCTGGCGGCTGACACAGTACCCGGCGCGGGGTTTGTCCTCAAGCAGGAGGGGGCGCAAATCAACTGCACGCTGGAAAGCCTGATCATGTCTATCCGCCAGGAAGAAGAAACGCAGGCGGCGAGCATTCTGTTTGGCTGAACCATTGCGGAAAGGAGGGCCGGCATGCCGCAAAGCAGTGTTTATCACGCGGTAGGACGCTTAAGCGTTATTGAGAAAAACGCTATTGATGGCGCTAAGTTGGAGCGCTTGTTAATGGCGCAGAACGCGCAGGACGCGCGGCGTATCCTCAATGAATATGGCTGGCCGGACTTGGGAGACAACGAACAAAACGCGTCAGAGCATGTCAGGCAAGCTTGCGCGCTGATTCGCAAACTGTCCACCGATGACAAAATGGTTGACGCGTTCCTCGTCGTGCACGACATAGCCAACCTAAAGATCCTGCTAAAAGCGCGGAGCCTTGGCAGCGAGGGGCAAATGCTGTCCCCCTGCGGAACCATCCCGCTTGAAAAAATGCGTTCGGCAGTCAGTGAGCGCGATTACAGCGCATTCCCCCTGCCACTTAAAACGCCCCTCAACACATTGGAAAAAAGACTGTCCATGCAAGTGAACCCCATGGATATCGACATAACGCTGGATAAAGCACACTACGCGTGGGTGTTTTCCATTTTGACCGACGCGCAGAAAACCACTAAAGAGTATTTCAGGACTAAGGTAGATATCATCAATTGTGCCATGATGCTGCGGGCGATGCATCAGGAGAAGACTGCGAAATTTGCTGAAAATCTGCTGATCACGGGCGGGTTCACATCCCCTAAGCAATGGCTGAGAGCTTTTACGCAGCCGGAAAAATTGCCATTGCTCATGCACCGCCACGGCACCCGAATTTATGCCGCCGCCATCGCGGCTTTTCTGGATAACGAGAAGCTTCCTGCATTCGAAAAAAATGCGGATGATCATCTGTTGACTTTCTTTATGCCTTACCGGCGCTCCATATCCGATAAGGAAAGGCTGATCGGATACCTTTTGATGCGGGAGCGCGAAAGCGCCGCCGTGCGGCTGATTATGGCCGGCAAGGAAAACCATTTCCCGGAAGATGCCCTGCGCGAAAGGCTGCGTGAACTGTATGGCTAAGAAACCGCAAATGATAGGCGTAATCGGCGACAGCGATGCCGTTATGGCGTTTCGGACCTTGGGCATGCGCGTCATCAGTGCCGGAACACCGCAGCAGGCAGCCCAGGCCGTCCACAAAATGGTGAAAGACAAGGTGCCGGTTGTTTTTATTTCGGAAGATATTGCGCGGCAGATCCCCGATATTATGGATCACTACAGCGCAGACCCGCTCGTTTCGCTGATCCCTATCCCGGGTACGGGGGGGTCGGATGGGCTGGGGATGCAACGCCTGCACGCCAATGTGGAAAAGGCGGTCGGCGTGGACATTCTTTTGAACAACGTGGAGGAATAGACTATGGCTCAGGGAACCATTATCAAGGTAGCCGGCCCTTTGATCATCGCCGGTGGGATGGGGGATGCGCGCATGTACGACGTGGTGCGCGTCAGCCGCAGCCATCTGGTCGGTGAGATTATCGAGCTGAGGGGAGACCGCGCTTCCATCCAGGTTTACGAGGAAACGGCCGGTCTTGGCCCCGGTGAGCCGGTGGAATCTACCGGCGCGCCGCTATCGGTAGAACTGGGACCAGGCCTGATCGAATCTATTTTTGACGGCATTCAGCGACCCCTGACGGCGATACGCGAAATTGCCGGGGACAGGATCACCAGGGGCATTCAGGTGCCGGCCCTCAACCGTGAAACCATTTGGCAGTTTGATCCCAAAGTCAAGGTGGGCGCACACGTCGCGCACGGCGATGTTTTGGGCACTGTGCAAGAGACTGTTGTGGTGCAGCACCGCATCATGGTGCCTTCCGGGGTGTCGGGCACCGTCAAATCCATCCATGACGGCCATGCCAAAGTGGAAGACGTCATCTGCGTGATCCAAAACGAAGAAGGACAGGATGTCCCCGTCACCATGATTCAAAAGTGGCCGGTCCGCCGCGGGCGTCCGTATCAGGAAAAACTGGCACCTACCGCCCCCATGATCACCGGACAGCGGGTCATTGACACACTGTTTCCCCTTGCTTCCGGCGGTACCGCCGCCGTACCGGGGCCGTTTGGCTCGGGCAAAACGGTGGTGCAGCACCAGCTGGCCAAATGGGCGGACGCGGATATCATCGTGTATGTGGGCTGCGGCGAGCGCGGCAACGAAATGACGGACGTGTTGATGGAGTTCCCTGAACTGCACGATCCGCGTACCGGTGAAACACTGATGAAGCGCACGGTGCTTATCGCCAACACGTCAGATATGCCCGTGGCGGCGCGCGAAGCCTCCATCTATACGGGCATCACCATTGCGGAATATTACCGCGACATGGGTTACAAGGTAGCCATTATGGCGGACTCCACCAGCCGCTGGGCAGAAGCGCTGCGCGAAATGAGCGGCCGCCTGGAAGAAATGCCGGGCGAAGAAGGCTATCCCGCATACCTCTCCAGCCGCATTGCGGAGTTTTACGAGCG
>LFTR01000009.1 GCA_001513425.1 Clostridiales bacterium DTU024 | reverse complement strand
GTGCATGGGTTACCTTGGGATGACGGATTGCGGGGCGGGCGGGGCTCAGGCGTTGAGCGTGTCCGTGGGCTTCGCCTTTTCGAGCAGGGCCTCGAGAGTCTTGTGGACGACCGCCTCGCCGTAGAGGGCGCGGACGCGCTCGCGGTCCTTGACGATCTCCTTCACCTGGGCGTCCGCAAGGCGCTGGCGATCGAAGGTCTGCGCGAGGTAGGACTTGAATTCGTCGTCGTCGAGCTTGATGTCGAGCTTGTCGGCGATCCGGCGCAGGATCATCGTCGAGCGGATCTGCATGTCCGCCTGCTGCCTGGCGGTGCTGGTGAGGCGATCGCGCTCGGCGGCCAGCTCCTCCTTGGAGGCGCCGCGGCGCATGCCGTACTGCACGAGGCGGTTGAGCGCCTCCTCGGTGCGGCGCTCGAACTCGGCGGCGGGCAGCTCGAAGGGCGCCGCCTTCACGAGGTAGTCGACGATCTGATGGAAGCGGCGCTCGCGGTCCTGCTGGCGGGCGGCGCCCTCGAGATGCCCGCGGATGCGCTCGCGGAGCACCTCGACGCTCTCGCAGTTGAGGGGCTTGAGGAACGCCTCGTCGATCTCGGGCACGACGAGGTGCCGGCCCTCCTTCACGACGACCTCGTAGTCGGCGGCGACGCCGCGGAGCTTCTCGTTGTGGAAGTCCTCCGGGAACACGACGCGGACGGTGCGCTTCTCGCCGAGCTTGGCGCCGGCGAGCGCGTCGGTGAGGCCGGGGATCATGTAGTACTTGCTGCCGATCGTGCACCAGGAGGCTTCGCGGGCGGCGAGCACGCCGGCTTCCGGGAACGCCTCCGCCATGGGCTTGCCGTCGACCGTCGCCGCGTAGGCGATGTTGAGCATGTCGTTCTCGGCGGCCACGGACTCGGCCGTGAAGTCCTTGAAGGTGGACATGCTCTTGCGGAAGGACTCGAGCTCCTCGTCGACCTTCTCCTCGGTCGTCGCGGTGTCGGCGCTGTCCACGGGCACGCCCTCGTAGTCCGGAAGCTCGAACTCCGGCTCCAGATCGACCTCCGCCACGAAGCCCAGCCCGCCCTCGTCCGTGCGGTCCACGTCGGCGATGTTGATCAGCTCGAAGACCTTCACCTGCTTGTCCTCGACCGCCTTGCGGTAGTACTTGTTGACGACGCGGTTGATCGTGTCGCTGGCGATGTCGGCGCCGTAGTGCCGATCGACGGCCTCTCGGGGGGCCTTGCCCTTGCGGAAGCCGGGGATCACGGCCTTGGCGACGAATTCGCGGGTCACCTGGTCGGTTTCGGCCTTGAACTCCTCCGGGGTCACGGTGCAGAGCAGCTTGCTGCGGGTCGGGGAAACGGTTTCAATGTCGATGTTCATGCAATTGCCTTGGGTTAAAATCGAATGCATGACTATAGCATACCCGCGCGCCGCGTGGGAAGCCGGAAAAAAAGGTGATCGGTCAGTCGGCGGGGTGGGGAGCGCAGACAGAATCCCGTCTTGAGGTCATGGCGGGCATCCGCTGGGCAAAGGTGGGGCGACGCCGTCCCGGCGAGCCGCACTCGACCGCGCTTCCCGGCGCGGGCGCCTTGGGAAAACACGGCAGTGCTCCGCCGCAAAAAGCCCGTTTTGTAATTTTGAACGGACTTTTTAGTCGAGATGACATCGCGGGGACGCGGAGAGCGCGGAGACAGGCGGCAGGAGCATGCCGTCTTGTCTTTTCTTGACTGAAACCCACTCTCGTCTCCCTCCGCGATCCCCGCGCCTCCGCGTTGCTCCTCATTCGTCCCGGTTCCGGCATGATTGTAATTTTGCTCGAAGTGATCTTCAATATCACATTGGCGGCTTGCGTGGACGGCTACGCCCCGCCTCGCTGCGCAATCCGCCGAAACCCCGCCGAGTGACCGATTACGCACACCCAAGGCCGCTACGGCGACCGCCCGGAGTTGGCGCGGACGAAGCCCCCCGCCGTTGCGCCCGTCACGCGGCGGAACACCCGCATGAAATGGCACGGGGCCGGGTAGCCGACCGCTTCGGCCACCTGCTTGATGGGCAGTCCCCCGGCCAGCAGCGCCTTGGCGCGTTCCAGACGCTCAAAAATTCGGGCCAGGCCCCTATTTTGATGCGTCTGCCCTGGCCTGACACCAAATTGCCCAAGAATTTCGCACGTCCTGCGCCCTCCCCCTTCGCCATCCTCTTCATACGCTCACAGTTCCGGAACTGTGAGCGTCAGGGCGTAGGTCGAAAGGGTGGTCATTTACGGTAGCCTTGAGTCAATCGGCGCGCAGAAAAAATCGAAAAAATCGGGTCTGACCCCAAATTTCTCCGGAAGCCGCGGCCAGGGTCATCTGCGAGTTGTCGAGGCAGGTCGATCTGTTGCAGAGACAGGTCGAGGATCTGGAGCGCAAGGTGGCGCAGATCTCGAAGAACTCCACCAACTCCAGCAAGCCGCCGTCGTCGGACATCACACGCCCCAAGCCGCAGCAACGGCAACGGGGCAAACGCAAGATCGGCGCGCAACCCGGCCATCCCCGGCACGAGCGCCCGGCGTTTCCAGAAGCGGACATCAAGACTTTCCACGACTACCGGCTCGACGCCTGCCCGGAGTGCGGCAACGCGGAGGTCGCGTTCCTGGACCAGCCGCCGCGCGTCCTTCAGCAGATGGAGATCGAGAAAGTCGTCGTCTTCAAGGAAGAGCATCGCTCCTATCCGGTCTGGTGCGAGCGCTGCCGGAAAATCCACTACCACCCCTTCCCGGAGGCGGTCGTCAAGGAAGGCCTGTTCAAGGAGCGGCTCACCGCGCTGGTCGCCTACATGAAGTCCGTCGACCACGCCTCCTTCTCGACGATCCGCAAGTTCGTGCGCGACGTGCTGGGCGAAAACGTCTCGCGCGGCTACCTGCGCAAGGTCGTCGAGAAGGCCTCCGCCGCGCTGGAGGCGCCCTATGAGGAACTGCTCAAACGGCTGCCCCTGGAGCAGGCGCTGAACGTGGACGAGACCGGCCACAAGGACAACGGCGAGAAGTTCTGGACCTGGGTGTTCCGAGCCGAACTGTACGTGCTCTTCAAGATCGACAAGACCCGCGGCTCGAAGGTGCTGCTCGATGTGCTCGGCGAGGCGTTCAACGGCGTGCTCGGCTGCGACTACTTCTCCGCCTACCACAAGTACATGAAGGACTTCAACATCACGGTGCAGTTCTGCATCGCCCACCTGATCCGCGACATCAAGTTCCTCACCGGGCTGAAGGACGCCGACACGTGCGCCTACGGCAAGAAGCTGCTGGCCGCGGTCAAGGCGATGTTCAAGGTCATCCACCGCCATGACGAGACCGACCCGGTCGCCTTCCAACTCGCGCTCGAACAGGCCCGCGACCGCATCCTGGAGGTGGCGCTGGGCGAGGTTCCCTCCCGCCTGGACGCCAACGGCAAGGAACTCAAGCGCGAAGCCGCCAACATGGCCAAACGATTCCGCGAGAACGGCAAGGCCTACTTCGAGTTCATCACCACGCCCGGCATCGGCCCCACCAACAACCTCGCCGAGCAAGCCGTGCGCTTCGTCGTCATCGACCGGCGCATCACGCAAGGCACGCGCAGCCTCAAGGGCCGCGAAACCTGCGAACGGCTCTGGACCGTGGTCGGCACCTGCGCGATGCAGGGCCGGTCCGCCTTCGAGTTCATCCTCGCGGCGGTGCGGGCGCACTTCCGGGGCGAACCCGCACCCTCCCTGTTACCCGCCTTGGGCTGATAGGCCCGGTGCCCCCGCCGCAGGGACGCCGGGCTGAACCCGATCCGACGGCACGCCATCCCGCACCGGTCTTGAGCGCTCATGAAGGTCATGTTATGCAAACTTGGAAATCGGTTAACGATTACGGGCGACGATTACGATGGACGATTGCTCGATGTTTCCTCGTATGCCGTAATCGTCGCCCGTAATCGTCAACCGAACAAATGAAAATACGAGGTGACGCACCCCCGTGAACGGCTACTGCAGGGGATTGCTCTACAGGATCGGCGCGGGAAGCGTGTCCCGGCGCCTCCGGCGGCTCT
>LFTR01000085.1 GCA_001513425.1 Clostridiales bacterium DTU024 | reverse complement strand
TCGCACCTTCATTTGCTGCGCTCTATGCTCTCCAAGCGCGACCGCTTCACCATGATCGGCGCGGATATCGCCAAAGAGGGCATCCACATCGCGGCCGCCGGGGAAGACATCATCTGGACGGTGGCGGACCTGACGCGGCTGCCCTTCAGGGACAGCACCATCGATGTTATCCTCAATATCCTCTCGCCCGCCAATTACCCCGAATTTGACAGGCTGCTGTCCAGAGACGGCATGGTGATCAAGGTGATCCCCGGCAAGGATTACCTGGGCGAACTGCGGCAGGCATTGTGTCCTCAGAAAGAGTATTCCGGTGAACGGGTGGCGGATTATTTTTCCGAGCATCTCTTGTCGGCGGAAACGCATGATGTGCGCTATACTTTCCCGGTGGAGGCGGATCTGCTGCCCGATATCATCGCCATGACCCCGCTCATGTGGGGTGTGGCAAAAGGCGACGCCTTGCCCGATATCCCCGCGATCACGGTGGACCTTAAAATACTGGTGGGCAAGAGAAAAACTGCGGGCGCGCGCTGAACCCTTCACAGCCATGGCATTCAAGCCATGGTTTTTTTGTTTTCCGGACAGGAATTGTCGACCCGCGCGGCGAATAAGCCTATATCGCAAATACTGAATCGATTTCCATAAAGGAGCGCTTTTCATGAAACGTTTGACAGCCGTCATCCTCGCATCGTGCCTGCTCCTCACACCCTCTCTCTTCGCGCCCGGGGCGGTGGCGGAAGAGCATGTCAGCGGGGTTTTTGATTACACCGTCAATAGCAACAACACGGTTACCATCACCGGCTTTGAGGGAGAATGGGATACGGCCCGGATCATTGTGCCGCAAACGCTGGAAGGGCACGCAGTCACCGGGCTTGGTCCCGCGGCGTTCAGCTCCCTCTACGAGCTCGAAAGCCTCACGCTGCCTGACGGCCTTGTCGATATTGGTTCCCTCGCCTTTTTCGAGTGCGAGAGCCTGAAGGAGATCTTTATTCCCGCCACCGTCACTTCGATGGGCGACAATCCCTTCAACCTTTGCCCGGCAAAGGTCAGGATATCCGCTGAGAACCCTGTGTTTGAAGTGGAGAGTGGCGCCGTGCTTGACAAGACACAGCGCAAGCTGGTCTCCTACCCCTATGGTGATGAACGAACGGCCTGGACGGTGCCCGCCGGCACGGAGATCATCGGCGCCCGCGCGTTTGACCAGTGCACCCGCCTCATCCGAATAGGCTTGCCCGATGGCCTTTTTTCCATCGAGGACGAGGCTTTCATTCGCTGCGTCAAACTTACGGACATCACCCTGCCCGCCACCGTGAAGGAAATCGGCGGGTGGGCTTTCGGCGAATGCTTCGCGCTGACTGCCGTCTTTTTGCCGGAGGGCCTCGCCAAACTGGGTGATTATGCCTTTTCGGAGTGTTCGACGCTCGTCTCAGTCGATCTTCCCAAAAGCCTTGAATCGATCGGCATGAACCCTTTCGTGCGCTGCCCGGCAGCGGTCTCAGTACCCGAAAGTCATCCGTTCCTTAAGGTGGATGGCGGCGTGCTGACAGACGAACAGAAAAGAATGCTCATATCCTATCCGTTTGCGTCCGAAAATTCCCAATACACCGTGAGCGGCAGCGTAAAGGCTATCGGAGATTATGCTTTTGCGTACTGCGGGAACCTCAAGGAAGTCACTTTTCCCGAGGGGCTGGAGAATATCGGTGAATTTGCCTTTTTGGAAGCAGGGCTTGCATTTCCGATGCTGCCGCGGTCCCTTGGGTCGATCGGCCGCAACGCATTTGAAAGCAGCAGCCTTGTGGAAGTGATCGTGTATCCCGGTTCAGCCGCTGAAACCTGGGCTCAGGACACATACGTCGCTTTTGCCTTGGTCGGAGATACGAGCCCCAGGTTCGACTTTGGGATCAGTTCACTGACCTGCCTCCCCTACGGCAATCTTGTAAATCTGGCCTTCATCAATGATTGGCAGGTCAATATCGGTTACTTTGAAGAAGGCTACCACATCACGGGACTGACCCCGGACGCGACAAGGCGTATCGCGCTCGCGTCTGACAGCCTGTACGGCTTCATCCCTGCGGGGGACCGCATTTTCTACTTGGGCAGCGATAGCAGCGGCGCATGGGGCACTATCATGGATATCGCAGGTGCGCAAGCCGCATCGGAAGAAAGCCCCGAAAGCAGCCGCCTGGGCTGGACACAGGAAAAGCTGCCCCTGCCGGAAGACGCCTGGGCCTTTTACGCGGATGAAAACGGTATCTGGTACACTGTTGCTTTGGAAGATGAAAACAACGAGCTGCGCCGATACCTTTATGGCGGGCAGGATGAGCTTATAGGCACCTTAAGCGGCGTGGTGGTCGCTGTTCTTGAGGACAACAGCGTGCTGGTGAACGATCTGTACAACAACCGGCTTCTCAAATGGAAGGACGGACAGGAAGAAACGATTTTCTCTCCCAAGAAGGAGATGAATTTTGTCTGGTCCTTCGGCCGGGGCGTTTGGGCCGCCTTTGAAAACGGCTGCGGCCCGGTCGCGGACGGACAGCTCACAGAGCTGGTGGACGGCCAGTTCTGGGACGCGGGCGGCACGACAGACCAATTTGTATTGCTCACGCGGCCGAAGAAAAACGCGGAATACCTGAACGTGACCCTTTTCAATGAAGTGTACAGCGCCTATGTTCCGCTCGGCCGCATCGCGCTGTCAGAAGAAATGCGTATTGAACTGACCCCCTCTGAGATCACTGTGTGGGGCACTCTGGAAAGCGTGATCTTCACTGTCCCGGGTCCAAAAAGCTGGAAGCCTTATTAAGCAAAAAACCGTTACACCGACGGGTTCAAGAACCACGCCCGCGCTTCACTGATGTCCTGCATCACGCGCTGCCGCATAACTTCTTCAGAAGCGAATTTGATCTCCGGCCGCGTGAACCTGAGGTATTCCACCGTGACCTTCTGACCATAGATCTCTTCATCAAAATCAAGAATATGCACTTCCACCGCGGGAGGCCCCTCAGGGATGGTGGGGTGATGCCCATGGTTGAGCACTGCCGGCAGGAAGCGCCCATCGGGCAGGCAAATACGCGCAATGTAGACGCCGTTATCCACGTCGCACCCGCCGAAGGGAAAAGACAAATTGGCGGTGGGAAATCCCAAACGCCGCCCTATTTTCTTGCCACCGATGACCACGCCGGTCACTTTTAACGGTAATTGGCCGCGCACATCGCACGTGGATTCTTCATGGGTTTTCTGCATAGTGTCCTCCAAACGGATGATCTTCCCTTTGAGCAGCTCGGTTTCCCGGCTTTCATGCGTCACGGCGATGACGGTCTTGCCCTTGGTGTTTTCCAGAATGTAATCGATGGTCGCTTGACGCGTCACGTCATCCAGGCCTTTAAAAGCTTCATCCAGAATGAGCAGTTCCGCATCGTGCAGCACTGCCCGCACGATGGCGACCCTCCGCCGCATGCCGCCCGACAGCAGGCACGCGGGTTTGTCGAGGCTCTCCTGCGGCAAGTGTACCTTGGAGAGGTGTTCGCGGATCGTTGCAGGCGTCACCCTGCCGCCGGTGATAAACCGCACATTCTGCACGGCGGAAAAATCCTCGCAAAGACGGTCCTCCTGAAACACGGCAGCGATTTTATGAGGCGCGCCCAATATCTGCCCGGCATCCGGCTGCGCAAACCCCATCATGAGGTTCAGCAGCGTCGTTTTGCCGATACCCGAGGGCCCCATCAGGCAGGAGAGCGCTCCGCCGGGGAACACGAGGTTCACGTCTTTGAGGACGTCCTGCCCGTCAAAGCGCTTGCTGACACCGTTGAAAACAATGTCCGTCACGCTTTGGTCCCTCTTTTCAGCAGCCTCTGCAAAACGCGCAGGAAGGCTTTTTCAAACAGCGCACTGATCACGATAATGACCGCCGTCCACGCAAACACGTCCACCGTGTTGAGGTATATCTTCGCTTCATAGAGCCTTTCCCCGATGGTGTTCTGTGGTACGCCGATAAGTTCTGCGGCGATTCCCGCCTTGAAGCACAATCCCAGCGCGATCGAGGAGGCGCTCAGGAGCGAAGGCCGCAAAGCAGGCACATACAGATACTTAAGGCGCCGCGAAAAAGGCACAGCATACAGCGCCGCCATTTCCGCCATCTGCGGCGGCACAGAGCCAAAGCCTTTCAAGGCATTCAAATACACCACGGGGAACACCATCAGCATGGAAATGAAGGTGGACAACCTTGCGCTGCTCAGCCATATCAGCGCCAGGATGACGAAAGACGCTACCGGCGTGCTTTTGATGAACTGAACATAAGGCCACAAAAGCGTTTCCAGCCATTTGAGGCGCGACGCGGGCAGCGCCAACAGGACACC
>LFTR01000011.1 GCA_001513425.1 Clostridiales bacterium DTU024 | reverse complement strand
ATGATGCGGAGGATTACGCAACCTTCCTGGAAGGCCTGCGCAAGTACCGCGAGCTGTGCCAATTTGAGTTGTACGCCTACTGCCTGATGCCCAACCACCTGCATTTGCTGCTGCGCGAGGGCCTTGAAAACGAGCCGGTGGACAAGATCATGCGCAGGCTGGGCGTGTGGTATGTCTTCCGCTACAACATCCGATATGAGCGCAGCGGGCCCCTGTTTGAAGGCCGGTACAAAAGCGAAGCAGTGGACAGGGACGATTATTTCATGACGGTTGTGCGCTATATCCACCGCAATCCGGTGAAAGCGGGCCTGGTTGCATCTCCCGCGTTGTACCCGTACAGCAGCTACGCCGCTTATCTCTCGGAAAGCGCGTCTTTGCCGGTGGACACGCAAAAGCTGCTCGCATCGATACCAAGGGCGGAGATCGCCGCCTGGCTGGAACGGGATGACAAGGCCAAGTGCCTGGATGTTGATGAACAGGCCAAACAGGTGCGCATCAGTGACGAAAAGGCGGTGCAGGTGATGCGCAAGGCGTCAGGCGTGGCGAACCTGGAAGCCTTCTTGCCGCTGCCGGACAAGCGCAGGTCGGACACGATCGTGCGGATGCACGACGCCGGGGCGTCCCTGCGGCAAATCGTCCGTCTCACCGGTGTCAGTTCGGCGTTGGTGCGAAAGACTGTTGTCTAGGCGAACACTGTGATGCGTCCCGTGTGTTGTTCTTAAGGGCATGAAAAAAGCACCATCCTCAAATTTGAGGTTGGCACTTTTTGGGAGTCAGACTATCGGATTTTTCATTAACCTGCAGCCGAATTATCTTCCGTCAAATCTTTTTTTAGGTCGCGTTCAATACCCCCTTCCTGAATATATCCCCAGTTCCCTTTATAATAAGCATAATGCCAGCCATCATTCAGATCGCCATAGATTTTGATGATGATTCCTGCCGGAAATCCCGTTGTGCTTATGCTCTCATTGGATGGCTTTTCTGTAAAAGCTACATTGGCAAGCGTTTGGACGGGTACGGATGCGTCAGTGGCATAGGTCAATTCTTTCAAAAAAACAATGTCCATCCAGCCGGACTGAACACCAATGGTAACATTGGCCCATCCATTGCTGATTTTGTTAACCGTTACCGGCGTTCCGTTATAAAACTTTCCGAGGGATTTGGCATCGGAAGATGGCTTTTCACGCAGGTTTAAACGATCTGACGGATCAGGGTTCTCAACTGACATCACTCTATGCGTTCCTACTGAGCCACTGTTGCCTGTTGTTGGTGCGCTGTAACTCAGTTTCGGGATCATTTTATCAGCCTTTGCAAACCCTATTTCACCTTCATACATAACGTGATACCAGTTATCGTTCCGAATGCCAAGCACTGTAATCACCGCATCATTTTGAACGGTCTTGATAATTTCAGAACCCGACTGCGGCATTTTTCGAATATTCACGCCCAATCCGGAAGCATTGGTGATCATAAGATTAGGCAATTCAGGAGCATCACATGTCAATCCGGGTACAAGATAATTCGTATCCATGTAGCCTGCCATATGACCGATGCGCACTTTTACATATCCGTTTCTTGGTTCTTCCAGCGATGTTGCTACTGTTCCTGAGTAATACTTGCCTAAAGACGGCGAACCAGAAGAAGGTTGGGAGCGCAGATTCAGCCTTTCACCGGCCTTATCATTGGAAACGGTATAAGAATGATCGGTGCCTCTGTTGATGACCTGATATAAATCAATCCATCCCTTTTTGCAGTCTGAATCAAAGTTCCAGTATTCCTGCGTGTCATTGTCATAAAAGTAGATATATGCTAATCGATTTTGTCTATCGACTTTTTCGACATGAACATGCTGACCGGGCTGTACGGTACCATAGGGATCGCTGGCAGGAATCTGTTCAGCATATACGGTCAAAGGCTCATCGCCGTAAATGAATCCCCGGCCTTCCAACAAATAGTGGTAACAGTCAGGTAGATTATCATTTGCGTTGGCATTACCCTGAGCAAATGCTGAAGCAATTGTACACATCAAGAAAAGAGCCAGGACAAAAACACGAAATCTCTTCACAAACAAAACCTCCTTATGAATGTCTATCATACTAACGAATGAGCAAGGCAATTCTTTGCATCAAAATAACATATTCCTGTTTATCGAGTAGACTGACCGCGCAACAATGTTATATTAACAGGGGAACACAGGGGACGCATCACCGTGTTTCTCTGATGATACCTTGCTTTTCTGACCGCTTGGGCGTCAGAAGTCCGTTCGCTGACCATACTCAGTTTTCCGTTTTCGCAATCCATCCCTTCCGCAGCGCATGATGAGCGCAGCCAAAACGCTTCACAGCGATCCACTCCCGAACCGTCCGGACGCAGCCAACCGACAAACGGAGCGTATGCCCCGGGGATCAGTCAGC
>LFTR01000256.1:1150-1401 GCA_001513425.1 Clostridiales bacterium DTU024 | reverse complement strand
GTTTGAGAGACAACATCAGGCGGTGTCAGCACAGCGGCCACAACCGATGCGCCAAGAATAAAATACTTGCGGTTTTTAGAAAGCGCCTCGCTTGTCACCATGCCCTTGCGTGCGAGGACATAGATCACCACCGGCATTTCAAACATCAGTCCAAAGGGCAAAATAAAGGAAAGGACGAAGTTAAAGTATCCTTCCACAGACCACATGGGTGTTGCCACCCCTTCACTGGCCTCATAGAACAGGTCGATCGC
>LFTR01000256.1:809-1045 GCA_001513425.1 Clostridiales bacterium DTU024 | reverse complement strand
TGCCAAATAATAAAAGGCATGCTGATAACGATGGAAGCAACCAGACAGGTTTTCATCCGCATCATCAGGGATTCGGACACCCGGATGGAGATTACGGCAACGCCGCGCGCCACAACCGGCTGCAGAATAAAGTCGACCAGGGGCTGGGACAGCAGATAAAAAATAGCAATAAAGCTCGAAAATATGGCAATGGTAATCATGACGACTGTACGGCGCATGGCCAGCAGATGTTCGCC
>LFTR01000256.1:410-734 GCA_001513425.1 Clostridiales bacterium DTU024 | reverse complement strand
CCCATCGCTTTGCCCACACCGGCAAGTTTTTTGCCGCCAAAGAGGACGAGAGCCAAAATGAGGATGAGGATGATTTCCGTTACACCAATGCGCATGTATATGCCTCCCTTATCGATCGACCGGCGGCTTCTTGATTTTGACCGCCTTTTTGATGTCGCCCATGGTTTTGTCCAGCTCATTTTTTGTCTTGCGCAGTTCGACGCTGGGATCTACTTCGCGCATGGTTGATTTGAGGTCTTCGCTCACGCCCTTGATTTCTTCGATGGTATCGGCCATATCCGTTTCCTCGATGAATTCAGCCCACTTGACCTTGAGGTACTTGAC
>LFTR01000256.1:0-179 GCA_001513425.1 Clostridiales bacterium DTU024 | reverse complement strand
TGCTGCCGGCGGGCAAGTCCGATGCCCCCTGCACCGCTTGCAATCTCGTGGGAATCAGACTTGGGGCAGGACAGCGCACCGCCAAACCGGAGGTTTTTGATCGTGAAGGCGTCGTTATACTAGCACACTCTGAAGAAGCGGATCTGATTGTTATGGATGAGCTTGGCACGATGGAAAAC
>LFTR01000142.1 GCA_001513425.1 Clostridiales bacterium DTU024 | reverse complement strand
GAAGCGATAGAAAACAGCAACTCTTCGCGGGACCAAAGGCCACTGTCAGCGGCGGGGTGGCGAAGTATCAGGATGAAACCATCACCGAACTTGTTCACGCGATGGATATGAGCCTCTACAGAGTCAAGAAGAACGGACAAAACAGAATACCGTCCGATATGTGACCGTTGTCGGCTTTGACAAGGAAATCAATGGGCTTTTGGCGGGGCAGATATCCGCCTCACGGGACTTTTGAGGGGTACACAGCAAGGCTTGCTTCATAGTGAAGCGGGTCTTGCTGTATTTTCGGCAATTGTTCGCAGTCACATCGTCTTATCTGTCAAAATAGCGCGCGGATTTTCACCGCAGCATTCCCGCGCCTTAACGTGTAGATCATTGCTCTGAGATTTTTTTGGTCGTTTTATTGACAAAGGCCGATGTGCGTGATAAATTGAACTCAGAACGGTATACTGGTATACACGATATCGCAGGATCCATTCCCGGGAGGGGCGAACATTTTTGGGGACCGAAAAATCCGACAATTGCGGGACAGTTGTCCGCATCCGCCGAGATGAATATCACTGCTAAGTGACTGTAACGCCGCGACGCGTGCGGCAACGACAGCGTCGACAGGCAGCCAAGCCGGGGGATCCGCCTCGATGACAAAGTGATTTTGCCCGGTGTGCTTATGTTTGACAAAAGGGCAGATCGGCGGATCCGGGCCAAACCAGACGTGCTTCCGGCGACGTTCCCACACAATGCGCTTTGTTGGCTTACCCGATACGGAACGCAAATAACGCATCACGTTTGGTACCTGTAACCTCACGCCGCATCAGTTTGCGCTCCACCTGAAACATACTAAGCAGTATGGAATCGCAAATTTCAAGAAGAGAGTATTTTGGCATGAATGAATGTTCGTGCTGAAAAATATAAGGAGGAATAGACTATGAAAAAACTGCTCGCCCTGGTTCTCTCACTGGCTCTTGTGCTTGGAAGCGCTGCCGCAATTGCGGAAGTGTGGCCAAACGGCACTCCCACCGTATACGTTGGCTACGGCGCAGGCGGCGGAACGGACACGTCGGTTCGCCCCGTCGTTGCCGAAATGGCCAAA
>LFTR01000232.1:504-3250 GCA_001513425.1 Clostridiales bacterium DTU024 | reverse complement strand
TAAGGCCACAAAAGCGTTTCCAGCCATTTGAGGCGCGACGCGGGCAGCGCCAACAGGACACCCGCGCACAATCCCAACAGGAACCCCAGCACGATGCGCAAAAAGCTGTTGACGACGGACACAAAAAAGCCGGGCTCTTCCCAAATGGTGAGGAGCCTGCCGATGACATCGATGGGCGAGGGCAACAGCAACGGCTGGCCCAGCGCCATGGCAGCCGCCTGCCAAAGCGTCAGGGCAAAGAGCAACGCCAACGCTTTGGGGAACCTACGGCTGTGCCGGAGCATAGTAAAAGTCATCCCCGGGCATTAGACCGCCGACGGACCGGGGATTCTGGTCATAAAGCGCCTGAAGATAACCTTCCGCCGCCATTTTCATTTCTGCTCCTATAATAGCGGTGAGATTGCAGCCCGGCAGCGCGTCTTCGGCGACCGCCGCGGCGACAATGCCGTATTTTTCGATGAGCAGTCCTGCCTCGGGGCGATTTTGATTGACCCAGGTGACGCTGTCTGAATAGTCCTTGAGGAAATCATCCAACGCGGCGGGATTATCCCTGGCGAATTCGGCGCTCACGACGATGGCGGCGGTCACCAAACGGCTGTCGCCCGGCGCGTTGTCCCATTGTTGGGATAGACTCAATACCCTTTGGAGCCCCGGCGTTTTTTGCAGCGCCACAGTCAGGAAGGGCTCAGGCAGCAGGGCGAATCCCCCTTCTTGGGCATTCAGCCGCGCGATGGTCTCGGCGGGTTCGCTTGTCCAGCGCATGTCCGTATCAGCGTCGATATCCATTCCGCTTAATACCATTAGATGCCTGAGCGCCATTTCGGGCGTGGTGCCCTTGCCGGAAGAATAAATCGTTTGGTGTTTGAGTTCACTGATCTTTGTTATGGGTTCGCCGCCCTTCTGCGCGATATAAAGAACGCCCAGCGCGCCGATGGCTGCCATGCGCACCCCGCCCTTTGTCGCGTTATACAAAACCGCGCCCAAATTGGCGGGCACGGCCAAAATATCCAGGTCACCGCGCAGCAGCCCGGGTGTCAGTTCGTCAGCCGTCGCGGCCATGGTAAAATCGTATACGCCCCGCGTTGAGCGCTGTTCGTTATCGTCCAGGAGTTTGACCAGGCCCATGGTGGTTGGACCCTTAAGGCCGCCCAAGTGCACTGTTTCTTCCGCCAACACAGGCGCAGCCGCCAACGATATACTGAGCAGAAATACCAAGAACCGCTTCAAAATGGATCACCCCCGCGTGTCATCATATCACAGGGAAAGGAGCGAATCAACGTGCGCAGCCCATAGAACGACCGCCGGGAAAACGTCTCCCGGCGGTCAGGTCCAGTTAACTAAGCTTGATAAAATCCTTTTGCAGTCCTTTCGGTTAGTTTCCGGAGCGCGTGCGGGTTCTATATGGAAAGTGGTACCGATTTTAGGGTGATTACCCTGATTTCCCGCACTATTCAGTTTTTCGGCTTGGCGCCCGTCTCTGCCTTATCCCGATAGTTGACCAATCAATAATGGTGGATCGAATTTTGTTGACGCGAATCTAAACGCGCGACCCCTATGTTAGTTTCAAGATACGGGCGAAGCGAGCGCCATGGTTGAAAATCGGATCTTCTTGGTACGACGAAATCGCCCCCTTTCTACTTACTTTGGTGGTCAAGAGCCCTCCTCACTATCAAACTTCTTTTTGGCTCTTGCGTCTAATCCTTCCTCTGGTTCCATCTATAGGGTATCATAGCATGGACTATCTGTCAATACTTTTGCCAGAAGAGTTGAAAATATTTTTTTGAGCTGTTTTGGCTGCAGTTTCAAGGGGTTCGGGGAAACGCCGGGATCATCACTCCTGAACATTGATGATGACCTTCATGGTCTCCTCACGATGTTCATCGATATACCGGTAGGCGTTGAGGTATTCACGAAAGGGAAAGCGCTTGCTGACCAAAGGGCGGAGGAAAACGCGTTTCGCGTCAACCAATTTGATCGCGTCCAGATAGTCCTCATGCCGGTACATCATTGTACTCGTCAAATCCAGTTCATGGTCGTTGGCAACGGCCAGATCAATTGTTGCCATTCCATCAAAAACGGCGACCAGAATGATCGAGGATCCTTTGCGGGCATGGGCGATCGCCTGTCCCATGGTGGTATTGTTGCCGGCGCAGTCGTATATCAGGTCTGCTTTATCAGGTCCGAAGACCCTGAGCATCGCGTCGCCGAAGGGTTCAATATTGGTGTTCACGCACGCGTCAACGCCGCACTCTTTGGCGACAAGCAGCCTATAGCCATTCACATCGGTGATCATCACCTTGCGCGCGCCCATGCCTTTTGCCGTCTGTGCCACAAGGTTGCCGATAGGGCCTGCGCCGATAACGACAATATCCTTGCCCAAAACGTCTCCGGCTCGTTTCACCGCGTGCACGGCAACGGCCGTCGGCTCGATCATGGCGCCGTCGTCCAGAGAAAAGCCTTCAGGCAGCGGTGTGAGCTTGGCCGCGTCCACGGCAAAAAAGTGACTGGCAGTGCCGGGCGCCTGGAATCCCATGACCTTAAGCTCCTCGCACAGGTTGTATTTCCCGTGGCGGCAGGGATGACACGTGCCGCAGACGATCTGCGGCTCAATGGTCACTTTTTGGCCCACGTGCAGACCGCTAACGTCTTTGCCCAGTGACTCAATAACGCCTGACACTTCATGTCCCTGCGTTACAGGATACTTGGTGAAGGGATGTTTGCCATGATACACATGCACATCGGATCC
>LFTR01000232.1:0-468 GCA_001513425.1 Clostridiales bacterium DTU024 | reverse complement strand
ATTATTCCCGGGGATGTCATCACCTGCTGAAGCATTGGTTCTTCCTCCGATATGATTTTACAGACACGTATAGCCGCCATCCACAATGAAATCGCTGCCCGTTGTGTAGCCCGATGCGTCAGACACCATACTGAGTATGGTGGGCACAAGCTCCCGGGCTTCACCCATGCGGTGCATGGGAATGAGTTTGATGAAGGCTTCGTTCATCTCGGACGGATTCTCGGTGGACATAGGCGTGGCAATGTAACCCGGACTGATGCTGTTGACGCGGATGCCGTGCCCGACCCATTCCATCGCAAGGGATTTGGTCAAATGGATGACGCCGGCTTTTGACGCGTTGTAGCTGCACTGCCACTGGGGAATGTTGACAATGGAACCGGACATCGACGCCATGTTAACGATATTGCCCCTGATCCCGCGGTCGATCATGATACGCCCTGCCGCGCGGGACACAATAAAGGTGCCCGT
>LFTR01000267.1:5755-6664 GCA_001513425.1 Clostridiales bacterium DTU024 | reverse complement strand
ATCCTGCTGACCATCGGTTATGACCTGGTTTCGGGTGAGATCCGCTGGCGCAAGACGACCAAACTGGTCATGCTCAGGCTGGCTGTTTCCGGTGTCGGGCTGGGGACGGCATTGCTGATCGATCACTTTTTGCTGGGCGGAATGGTTCACAGAGGCGCACTGGTTATGATGTTTACACTTCCGCCTCCCTATGTGCTGCCCGTATTTGCCGACGTGGGGGAGGAGCGCGCGGATGTGTCTTCCGCCTTGTCAGCATTGACGCTGATCACCCTGGCGGTGTTTATGGTGCTTACGGCAGCATATCGGTAAGGGAAAAGGCCGGGTGTTCGGTACTGATTTGCCGTACCTGCGTCGTCTCCAAGGGAAGGGGGAATAAGAGCAGGCATTTCCGCATTGTTTGTAAGAAAGGCGGCAAAAACAATATTGACACTGTTTATCCTTTATGCTATCATCCGATATTGTCAGCAGGAAGTTTTACTTGGATACTCTTCCAAGCGCTGCCCCGACGGCTTGCGCCTGTAGCTCAGTCGGATAGAGCATCGGCCTTCTAAGCCGAGGGTCAGGGGTTCGAATCCCTTCAGGCGCGCCAACCTTGTGGTGGGTATAGTTCAGTGGTTAGAGCGCCAGATTGTGGCTCTGGATATCGTGGGTTCGACCCCCACTACCCACCCCATTTTCTTTTTTTGTGCGTCGCCTGCGCGTTGGGGTGTGGCCAAGTGGTAAGGCACAAGACTTTGACTCTTGTATTCGTAGGTTCGAACCCTGCCACCCCAGCCATCACGCCTGTAAGGCGATCAAAAGCCCCCGGCCCTCCCAAAAGAGGATCGGGGGCTTTGGTCACCGCCTTGTCATAACGTGTTGTGCTTACGCCGATGCTTTGCATCCCGTTGTCTTTTTGATCCATTATGA
>LFTR01000267.1:4727-5732 GCA_001513425.1 Clostridiales bacterium DTU024 | reverse complement strand
TGACCACCGGCCGTGGTTGAAAGGAATTTGGGTTTGAAGAAGGTCATCGGCGGTTTTTTTGCGTTTCTGGTTCTTTTGTCCCTCGTATATGTTGGCTTCAAAAGCTATTCATACTCAGATCGCTTTGTCCAGCCCGTATTCACGGCTGACACGGGCGTGTCCTTTGTTTCGAAAGTCGAAAAGAATTCTTTTTTTGTGCTGGACACGCATGGACAGTGGCAGGAAAGCTTCCTGACCGGCGTCAATATCGGCCTGGGTGCGCCGGGGTCGTTCCCCGGTGAATTTGCCATCGGCTACGAGACGTATTTTAATTGGTTTACTCAGATAGGTGAGATGGGTGCCAACAGTATCCGTGTCTATACGCCACAGAGCCCCGATTTCTACCGCGCTTTGTATGATTACAACGGCCTGGCACTTACGCCGCTTTATCTTTTGCAGGGCGTGTATATGGATGAAAGCGATATACTCGAATATGGTGATGTGTTTGCGCCCGATTCCATTGCCATCCGGGATATGCGCAAGGATATCATCGATTGCATCAATATGATCCACGGCAACGCGACGGTTGCCCCGGAGCGCGGCAAGGCTTCGGGCGTCTACCGCTGGGATGTGTCCAAGTATGTCATCGGCTGGATCTTGGGTATCGAGTGCGAGACATTTTTGGTAGAGGGGACAAACAACGCGCACCCCGAGATCACGTCCTTTGAAGGCGACTACCTTTATACACAGAATGCCTCTCCTTTTGAGGTATTCATTGCTCAGATGAAGGAACTGGCCATCGCTTACGAAACAGAACACTATCGATTTCAGCGGCCTGTCGCATTCAGCAACTGGCCAACCACAGACCCCTTGAATCACCCCAATGAACCCTTTGAGGATGAGGACCTTGTAAGCATAAATGTAGAGCACATTTTGGCCAAGGAATCCTTTGTTCCCGGCTTCTTCGCTTCCTATCATGTCTACCCCTATTATCCTGAGTTTCTCAATTTCCCAAGCGGAGATCCC
>LFTR01000267.1:0-4681 GCA_001513425.1 Clostridiales bacterium DTU024 | reverse complement strand
TCCCGCGGGGTGACGCACATCAACCATCTCACGGGTCTTGATCAGGGCGGCCATTCGGAGCAACAGCAGGGTCAAGGCCTGGTAAGCATGCTGGATGACATTCATCGCTCCGGCTCCATGGGCGGCATCGTATTTGCGTGGATGGACGAATGGTTCAAAAAATCCTGGAATACAATGGATTTTGATGATCCTGACGCCAGGCCTAAATGGCTCAACGCCCAATCCAGCGAGGTAAACTTCGGCCTTGTCAGTTTCCGGGCGTTTCCATCCATACGCATCGACGGTCGGGATGACGATTGGGCTGAAGCCAAAGCGCTGGATAAGGATCGACGCCTCCATGCAGACTGGGACGAATCGTTGCTCTATCTTCATCTTGATGTGGATGACTTTGAACATCAAAGGTACTTCATACCCATCGACACCATTGTTGGCCAGGGCAGCGCTTTTTCGGGCGATGCGGCATTTGAGCGCGCGGCCGACTTCGTGTTGGTGCTTGACGGAAAAAACGAGACACAGTTGCTGATCGACCCTTATTACGAGCCAAACTATAAATTGCTCGGTTCAAAAATGTTTAATGAAGAAGAACTCAAGTCTTCTCGGGTGACGGGCACCGGCGTCTTCATTTTGGTGCGGCAGGTCGTTAGCAACGAACTGACCATGCCGCTGACGGGGCAGGAGGTCCCCGCGCAGTTCTGGGATACCGGAAAAATGATGTATGGCAACGCAGATCCCCAAGATGAGAATTATGATTCCCGCGCGGATTTTTGCGCGGGCGATGGCTTTGTGGAGATTCGAATCCCGTGGATGCTGCTGAATTTTGCGGATCCTTCCTCCGGCAAAATACTGGACAGCTTCCAAAAGCAGGAGGAGATCACACATACGACCATTCGGGAGATCTATGTTGGCTTGGGAAAAGCAGAGGATGGTCAGTTCATCCGGATGCATCCTTATGAACTTCCGGCATGGAGCGGGTTTGAATACAGCCAAAGGCTGAAGCGATCTTATGACATACTGCGCGATACACTTCCGCGTTACGCGACCTATCCCGTCATACCGGATGAGCAGCGGGACTCCGCCTTGCGAATGCGCGACACCCGGCTAAATCTCATTCGCTTTGAACAGAGGCTGCCACACGTCGATCTGCTGATATATTTGCTGGCTTTTTCTTTGCTGCTGGTCCTGTACCTGTATCTTTTTCTGGTCGTAATCAACCTGCGCATGAGCGCAGCCGCAATCAAGCGCGAACGCGAAACGCAGCATCTGCGCTCGATCATGAGCCTTCCTGGCAAAGCGATTGAGCGAAAGCTCCATACGCACTACATGTGCACCCCCAAGGGCATGGAAATGCTGAGCCTGTTTCTCTTGGAAAAGCCTACCGGCGAAAACAAAACCACGCTGCTGAAGGTGCTCAGCGGGGAGCGGCAAATAAAATGCCTGCGACGTCATATGCGTTCAAAAGATGTCATGGTCAAGATCCTGGCGATCCGTTTGGTTGGCTTGCTGCGTCTCAATCGCCTGAAGGATGATGTTCTGTCGGTGATGGAAAACCATCTTGACAACGTCGAGCTGCAGTATTCGGGCTTTCTTGCCCTGTCCATCATGGGTATCCGCGGCAGCCTGGTGAAACAGCTTATGCGTCCTGAAGCTACCAAAATGCTTGCTTTTCGGAGTCTGAAGGAGATCTTGAAGGCATACACAGGAAATAAAGCGCTTTTGTATAAGGATCTTTTGTATGCTGAGGATGTGTACCTCCGCCGCATCGTTGTCAAGAGTATAGGCGATGAGAGGATCCACGAACTTGCCGGCCGCCTGATGCCGATGCTGAAGACCGACGACATTAATTTGCGCTGCGACCTGATCCGCACATTGGGACAGCTGGGTTACGCGCCGGCCGGCAGTGCGATCGTGCACGCGTTTGGCAGTCAGAACTGGGTGGAGCGGAGTACCGCAGTGACAGCCCTCGCCTCCATTGATGCGCCATTGTATTGGTCCCTGCTTTTGCAGGGACTTAAGGACAAGGAGTGGTGGGTGCGCTGCAACAGTTCCCGTGAATTAAGCCGCCGTTTTCCCGCGCAAAAACTGGAAGAGGCAATACCCCTGCTTAACGACAGGTTTGCTGCGGAAACGCTGGTTTATGCCATGGAAGAAAACACGTTAATGAAACAGAGCGAGGCAGACACATGAGGGATATCATTCGTGCCATTTTGATGATCATAAACAACCTTGCCCTGGTGTACATGATGGGCATTACGCTGACCTACTTTGTGCAGTTGCTTTTGTCAAGCAAAGCGCTGGACAATTATGTGAAGTATTTGCGTTTTTCCGATTACCGCAGATATATCGATTCGCCCAATATGCTGCCGGTGACGCTTATCGTGCCGGCGTATAACGAAGAAGCAACCATCATCCAAACCATTATGAATTTGCTCAAGCTGGATTACGCGGAGTACGAGATCATCGTCGTCAATGACGGCTCCAAAGACCAAACCCTGCAATTGCTGATCGACCATTTTGCCATGGTCCCCATCCGGCAGCCCTACAAAAGGTCCGTCGAAAATAAACCGATCCGCACGGTTTACCGCACACCAAAGCACCGCCATCTGATTGTGCTTGACAAGGAAAATGGCGGCAAAGCGGACGCTTTGAACGCGGGCATCAACTTTTCGCGCTATCCTGTTGTCGTCTCCATGGATGCGGATTCCGTACTGGAGAAAGATGCGCTGATCCGCATCCTGCTGCCCTTCATGAAAGACAATTCTGTTGTTGCCGTGGGCGGCGTCGTGCGCATATCAAGCGGATGCGTTATCGAGGACGGCGACATAAAGGAGATTGGCCTCCCGGCCACCTGGCTGGGCAGGCTGCAGACGGTAGAATACCTCCGCTCCTTTTTTACCGGCCGCATCGGCGCTGCTGCCATGGAAATGCTGCTGATCATTTCAGGTGCCTTTGGCGCTTTCCGTAAAGAAGCGTTGATCGCGGTGGGCGGGTATACAGCCGACTGCATCGGGGAAGATATGGAAGTCGTGGTGAAGATCCACCGTGCCATGCGTCTGGCGGGGAGACCGTACAAAATCAGTTTTCTTCCGGACCCCATTTGCTGGACACAGCCGCCGGATAATCTGCGGGATCTGTATAAGCAGCGCAAACGCTGGCAGATCGGATTGATCAATGTGTTGCTCCGCCATAGGGATATGGCATTTAACCCCAAGTACGGCAAGACCGGCATGCTCATGCTGCCGTACTACTGGATCTTCGAGTTTATCGGTCCGGTATTTGAGTCTCTGGGTTATATTACCGTTCCGCTCTCATGGTGGTTCGGCATCCTCAACTGGCAATTTGCCGTGCTTTATTTTATGCTCGTCATCCTTGTCGGGCTGATATTGTCCCTTGGCGCGCTCATTCAGGAAAGCTACACAATGCGCCGGTTTCCCAAAGCGGGGCAGATGATGAGTCTGGCAGGCTATGCGCTGCTTGACAACTTTGGTTTTCGTCAGTTCAACACCGTTATCCGCCTGATAGGTCTGTTGAAGTACCGCAAAGGAAAAAGCACCTGGGGAGAGATGAAGCGCAAGAAATTTGAAGGCAATTCTTAAGAAGGCTTATTAGCGACGGCGCGCACGGCGTGCTTGACGCACAATTAGGATAGATGCCGGGCACTCAAGGGGCCCCGACATGAGGCGTGGGCGGCATGTCGGCGTTCTTGTGTCCCTGTCCCGGTTCCGCACACGGGTGCTGCAAGAGTGAGGAATGGCCGATGCCGCACGTTCCTGCCTCCAAATAAAAGCTTGACAGGCGTGACGCCGCCACAT
This sequence comes from Clostridiales bacterium DTU024, assembly GCA_001513425.1. GTDB lineage: Bacteria > Bacillota > Clostridia > Christensenellales > Aristaeellaceae > DTU024. Next base: position 872 of record LFTR01000267.1, on the reverse strand, counting down.
ATAATACCAGTTGTTCACTTTTGGGTGAAGACGTGTTATTTTGCCACTAAACGGTCGGCGATCAAGTGCTGCAGACCTGAAAAGCAAAGCCCAGCAGGTTATCCATGACCCATTAGCTCAGTCGGCAGAGCACTTGACTTTTAATCAAGGTGTCCCGCGTTCGAGTCGCGGATGGGTCACCATCCCCCCCTGTGGGGTTTTGCGGGACCGTGCGGGCGTGGCGGAATGGCAGACGCGCCAGACTTAGGATCTGGTGCCTAACGGCGTAAGAGTTCAAGTCTCTTCGTCCGCACCAGCCCCCATTTTATGCGGTAGTAGCTCAGTTGGTAGAGCGCCACCTTGCCAAGGTGGAGGTCGCGAGTCCGAGCCTCGTCTACCGCTCCAACGTCGGAATGCCCTACGTTCCGTTTCCGCCGCGCGCGTCGGAATGCCTTACGTTCTGTTTCCGCTATGCAAGCATAGCGGAGGCCGCCACTGCAGGATTCCTCCTTGACGTCAAAAAGCAGGCTTTTTGCCGGATGGGACGGAGGACGAGGCACGTAGGACGCGAGAGACAGCTATCCAGTTGCCTCCCAAGGGATCCCCGCGCGGGTGTAGCTCAATGGTAGAGCTCCAGCCTTCCAAGCTGATCACGTGGGTTCGATTCCCATCACCCGCTCCATTTTCCCCTTCGCGCCATTAGCTCAGTTGGTAGAGCACCTGACTCTTAATCAGGGTGTCCCGGGTTCGAGTCCCTGATGGCGCACCACATTTTGTCTGAAAACGCTTATGTTTTCAGACATTTTTCATGTTTTGGGTTCAAAAAAGTCCTGAAAGAACCGCGGGACGCGGTTTTCGCAGTGAGGAAGTATGGTGATGCGACGGGAGGGGGG
>LFTR01000229.1 GCA_001513425.1 Clostridiales bacterium DTU024 | reverse complement strand
CTTGCGATTACGCTTTTTGCTGATCAGATGGCAAGCAGGGATGAAGTCTTTAGTTTCACGGATCCCGGGCTGATTCAAAGTTTGCAAAAAATCGAGCACCTAAGCATAGATCAATCAATTGATGCTGTTTCAAGCTATGAAGCCTACAGTTTACCAGAGCTCATATCCCTCGGGTTTGACCTGAATTTGCGGTATCTTCACCAATCAATAGAACCGGTTTATCCATACGATGCAACGATTGTTGATAAAGAAGTGGACATCAGCCAAATGACCCCTTTGCTTTTGTCCACGGAAATTGGGCAGGCGCCAGTTCTGCCTATCACGCTGACATTCGCGGCAATTAACCCCAATTCGGATCGCGCAGACGCTGCTATCAAGTATATTGAAAGCTATTTGCTGCATTTGGACAAAGAAACGCTTGCCATGCTGCAGCCATCTTCAAGCAAGCCTATTGAAGATCCTTTATATGAAGAGGAGATCAAAGCACGGGATGATGCGCTCGCTCAGCGGCTCTCATACCTTGAGACAACAACAGGGGCGGAGCGCCTCAACTTGGAGTTGCTTTATGAGTATTACTCACAAGAGTATGACAAAGACAGGATTCGGCTTCGCTACCTGGTTGGTGAGTCTGCCTTGAGCCTTTATCAGTCAATGCTTGCTCAAAGCTATGTAAGGAGCTTTGGAGACTTTCGCGTCTTCCTGGAACAACCTCAGATGAATGATCTGATCGATAGATATATCAGAAACGTAATAGGCCTGGATCAATTTATTGAAGAGGCTCAAGGAAGGCTGAGATTGATGCAGAATGAGTAGAGATCTCGATGGCCGTGAGGCTTGTAAGCGACGCGCTGTATTCGGTTTGCCCTAATCGTCAATCTCGCGGGCAGTGGATTTCCAATGCCTTACAAAGGCAGAAGCGGCGTATCGAGATGGCGGCATTATCTGTCGGATCCCTTGTACTACCTGAGGATAGAGAGCATTTCAACCTGTGCCAGCGTGGCGCGGAATGGGTGATATCACCCCTTTTCCGACCCCTGAGGAACAATGGCAGAGGCGGACATCACGGCGACTGCCGCATTTTTTTTGAAAATAAGTTCGAAAAAGCGCTTGACACGAGGGGATTCGGGTGGTAATCTATTCAGGCACCCCAAGCGGCGGGACCGGCGGGAAGGCAGCGCAAGCGGCCTGAGAGACGGGACTGAAGCGGGGAGCGGGAACCTTGAAAACGATACAGAGAAGAGAAGCGAACAACGACAGTTAATTCTGAG
>LFTR01000273.1 GCA_001513425.1 Clostridiales bacterium DTU024 | reverse complement strand
TCCGTGAAACTAAAGACTTCATCCCTGCTTGCCATCTGATCAGCAAAAAGCGTAATCGCAAGCTGGACTAACTCTTTTCTGTCATTGATTGAGTGCCATAGAGCGAATTCGTGCCGGTCATTGAATCGTCTCACATCCTGGTATAGATCAACGAACTCATTGATCGATTCAGGTGCTTTAAGGCCTATCTCACGCAAAATGGCCGGACGAATGCCAAGCGTTTCTGCGGAGACATTGACGGGAACCAACATTATTTTATTATCGAGCATACATGCAGGCCGAAACTGCGCAAACAGTTCCTGAACAAACCGATAGATAGATGGTGATGCTGAAAGATCCTGTGCATAGCCCTTTTCCATTATTCTTCTGGCATCGAGCTTGTCGCTTTCAAAAAAAATGATGTCGAAATCTTTAGTGCCGGTAAGCAGCGCTAGTAAAAACTCCTCTGTTGATGGAAATTGGTTTTCACTATCCAATGAAACTGGTGTATCGGGTAATGACAACATGGCGCTTCTATGCATTTCGTTCATCGTG
>LFTR01000264.1 GCA_001513425.1 Clostridiales bacterium DTU024 | reverse complement strand
ATCACGCCCAATTGGCGCACGCTCTAGGAAAGGAAGGCACACATGATCTCCATCTTCCCCGCTGACGCGACAGACTTCAGCAGCAATGGGCTGTGTGCCCTCTCCCCCATCTCGTGCCTGGTCAATGAAACACTAAATGGGGAATGGGAGCTGCAGATGGTTCACCCCCTGGACGATCAGGATAAATGGGCCTGGCTGCAGGTAGGTCGCATCATCAAAGCGCCAGTGCCAGCTGCCATGACTCCTCGTGTAAAGCTCATCCAGCAGACAAGCGAAGGCAAGGATATCTACCGCACCAACACAACCGGTGGTTTGTTGAACCTCTGGTCCGGGCCCTCCCGCAGCTATCCCAGCCTTGCCAGATACAAGCTGGGCCTTGAGGTTCAGGTTATCAGCAAGGCGAACCCAGACTTCTATGAGGTCATCGCGCCTGATGGGAAACGCGGTTACATGGCCAGCAACTACTTAGCTTTCGTCCGGTCAGAGCCAACGGTAGCCCAGGCCACTGGTGCTGTAGTTCAGCCCAGGCAGCTTCGTGACCAGCCCTTCCGTATCTACCGTGTCGTGCCTGAGCTTACCCAGGTCACAGTCTATGCGCGCCATCTGTCCTATGACCTCTTGGACAATATGATCTATCAGTATAAGCCGGTAAAAGGGGCTGCTGGTGCGGCTGTGGCTGCGGGCATCCTCAGCAATTGCCAGACCGCGCACAGCTTTCAGATGTATTCAGATATCACAACGGGGGTCGAGGATCTCAGCTTTGAGAACACCAACCCCATGGAGGCGCTCCTGGGCGAGGGGGGGCTGGTGGAAAAGGCGGGCGCTGAGCTGGCGCGTGACTGGTTTGACTTCTATGTTGTCAAACGCGTCGGCAACGACACTGACATCCAGATCCGCCAGGGCAAGAACCTGCTGGGTATCAGCTATGACGTGGATGACTCCAATGTTGTGACCCGCATCGTTCCTACCGGGGAGACAGAAGATGGGGAGCTTCTGTACCTGGAACCGAAGTATGTTGACAGCCCGCATATTGAGGATTACCCGAGGCCGCGCTGGATTCACCTGCCGGTGAGTGAAGCGAAGGTCAGTGACGACATGACGGTCGCTCAGGCCAAAGCCAAGCTCCTGCAAGCGACACAGGCTGAGTATGACAAGGGCTGTGATCTGCCGGATATATCCATCGATGTTGACTTTATCAACGTTGCGGATACCCAGGAGTACGCGGAGTACAAGCCCCTGACGGACATCTTCCTGGGTGACAGCGTACGCGTGATTGTACAGAAGCTCGGATTGGAAGTTGCCCTTCGGATGACCGAGTATAGCTACGATTGCCTGCTCAAGCGGTATACAAAAATGACCCTGGGTTCGGCATCGGAGACAATGGCAGGGAGCATGATCTCACCTCGCCAAATCCCGGCCGGCGGCATCAAGGGCATGAAGCTCGCCATGGCCTCCGTTGGCACCGGGCATCTGCAGACCATGTCCATTGGCTCCCTTCAGGTGAAGGCCGCAGCCATTGGCTCGGCACACATCCAGGACGCTGCGATCGATACGGCACACATCCAGGATGCGGCGATTGTCAATGCCAAGATAGGAATGGCCGCCATTGATACCGCCAACATCAAGGACGCTGCGATTGACAGCGCCAAGATCATTGACGCCGCCATTACAAATGCAAAGATTGGTGATGCGGCGATTACCAGTGCCAAAATCGAAGATGCGGCTATTACGACGGCAAAGATTGGCGACGCTGCCATCACAAATGCGAAGATTGACCTGGCAGCCATCGGGACCGCCAACATTCAAGATGCGAGTATTGTAGCGGCACATATTATCGACGGCTCGATCACCAACGCGAAAATCTACGACCTTAGCGCCGACAAGATAACGGCTGGAACCATCGATGCCGAACGCATCGCGGCCGAGTCGATAACTGCCGATCATATAGCTGGAGGGACCATCACAGGCGATAAGATTGCCGGATTGACTATTACGGGCGAAAACATAGCCGGTCAAAGCATTACCGGCACTAACATCGCCGGTGAAACCATTACGGGAAACAATATCGTAGGCGGCACAATCTCCGGCACCCATATCCAGACAGGGAGCCTGACGGGCGACCTTATTGAAGCGGGGACCATCACCGGCGACCTAATCTACGCGGGAGAGATTGAGGCCAACAAAATCCAGGCGGCCAACATTGGGGCTGACCAGATTAACGCCAACCACATAGACGCCAACGCCATTAAGGCAAAACATATCGATGCCGGACAGATTAACGCAGACCATGTCAAGGCTGGCACCATTACCTCTGACAAACTCTACTCCGGTGAAATCCAGGCAGACAGGATTACCTCTGACAACCTCTACGCTGGCGAAGTTGAGGCCATGAAAATACTCGCCGGGAATATCGGCGCGAGCCAGATTCAGACGAACCACATAGATGCCGGTGCCATAACGGGCCTGCATATTCAGG
>LFTR01000150.1 GCA_001513425.1 Clostridiales bacterium DTU024 | reverse complement strand
ACTCACTATTTTGAAGGTCTCGCACTTCTCTGAGACGTCCAAATAGCCGAGCCAGGAGCTGTTTTCGTCTACTCAAACGCTCATAACACGAACTATTCGTTAAAAATGCAACCCCCTCAGGTGTCGCGTGCGCGAGTATCGGGTTTGGCGTGCGCGAGTGTCGGGTTTGACGTGCGGGAGTACGATTTATTCAGTGTTTTCAATGTATTTTCCAAGTTAATAGTCTGCAGCTATACACCGATTATGGACACTCAAAGGTATGCAAACCCCTAGAATAGACACTCAGTGGTATATTTCCCCGGAAGCCCGGCGACCCGCTCAGGTCGCACTCCTGCGTTGCCCTATCCTGAACGCGGGTAAAAGCAACTATCATTATACGCGAAGACGACAAGATTTCATCACCTGTACAGTTTACACACTTATAAGTGTCCACACTTTGGGGTACACTTCACAGTGTTTTCAATGTATTTGAGATTGCGATGGACTTGAAGAAAATCCCGGATATGGACACTCAATAGTTATAGGTTTGCGGAAAACTCGTGAATAGCTCAGGTCAAGCTCCTGCGAAGCCCTACCCTGAACGCGGATAAAAGCAACTATGGGATCGGTAAGCGCAGTTACGGGTTGGATCGGATTGTGGCCTGCATGACTGAGCCCGGAAAGGCGCAAGTGGCGTTTATTTTCCGAGCGATGAACGCAGCGTATCCGCTGTAATCCTTCTGAGTGAGGCATTATTCGCACATGCGGATTGAAACGAGATGGGTTTGAAAATCTCTGCTGACCTTGCAAGTGGTTGGGTAAGGGAGCTTATGAAACGGAGTTGTCTTTTTCAGCGGGTCCTATGTAAAGTAGTCCCGGAGTGTCGCATGTCAAGTTGAGCGCAAAAGCCGAACCATTGACAAAAGGTACACTTCAAAATAGTATTAGATAGTAAATAAGCAATCAACGGGAGGGCCAAAAAATGAACCGACGGATGATTATTCTTCTTGTGCTTGTGCTGGTTTCTTCTTTCGGGAGCGCACAGGTATTAGCCGCTTCTTCTAATGGCGAAAACCGTGTTCTCTATACCGATTTTTTGGAAAATTACACTTCCTTTGAGTGGTCTGCAGTGTATAGTAGAAAAGCGGCAGAAGGCAACTTAAAGAGAGAAAAGAAGGATGGCACGATTCCCTTTTCTATTAAGGGCAAAGAGGGTACGCTGGAAGGCTTGCTGGTGAGAGTTCCAGGGACCGAGGCAATCGCGGGGTCGCATTTCGAAGGCTGGGTAGACAGTTTCACAATTACTCTGAAGTACCCGGGGAGTGCATTTCCAGTGCTGGGGGCTATCCATGCCCTGACTTCCGACGTACAGTCGGAAGAAAAGGACCCCAACACCAAAGTTGAAGAAGCCTATATGAAATTCAACCCTGACGCACAAGGGGAGTTCCGACTTGAGAACTTCAAAGGCAAAATTCTTGATAAAACAAAAAGCGGGCTAGCCAAGAAAGTATCCTTTCAGTACACGCCAGGAACCGTGCAGGACGCGCCTGACACGGCGGCGGGAGGCACTATTCCGGTTGACCTGGATGGCTTTGCAAAGAGGTGGAATTTTGAAGGCTTTACCTCCTATGCCAACATAGAAAGCACCACGTTCAAAGCTTTCCCAGTGAAAAAAGGCAAAGCCGACGGGCAGGGCAGAGTCCCGTTTACAATGGTTTCCGACAATAAGCGAATAAAAGTGGAAGTCAAGGGACTTCTGCTCGACGGCATCGTGCAAAGTGTTACAGTGCGCTATATCCCTGCCAATGAGCAGTATGAAACCACTGCCGATTCTTCTCCCGTCAGTATCAAGCGTGCCCTTTACGCGCTTAGCGGGTCGGATAACAACAGCGGTTTGATGCGGTACAAGGACCTCTATCTGACTGCAGGGCAGTTCGACCACCTTATTTATCCCTCCATGTTTGCCAGCGCGTGGGATTTGGGCGTCGGGTCATCCGAATGGAACCCTGTTCTTGAAGCAAAGCTGTTCAATGGCTACCAAATCACTATTTCTTTCACAAAGGAGAACGACCTCAGAGTCAAGGAATATAATTTCAAGTTAGTTGAGCCTTGAATCACAAAGCAATAATATACGCACGCACGTGTTATGCCCTCAGTCTTTGTAACCGTTGGCAATTCAGTAAAGATCGTTCATAGGTACAAGCACTCTTTCTTTGGCTTGGCCACATCGTAATACAGGCCGGCGAGGTGCTCAAGAGCGAGCCGAGCGTCGTGTTGTCATGTGGATGAATAAGCGAGCAAGGATATTGCGCCGCTTGCCGGCAGATGTTCTTTGCCCTTTGTTCTTGAAGCGGTGAGTGCTTCTATTTGTAGTGCTACTCCTCTTCCCCATATTGCACTGGGGCTTCGCCTACGTCGCGAAGGACCAGGGCGTAGCTGTCCAGCAACGCGTCTCCGGGAGATGGGGCATCCCAGGTTTTTTCGCTCAGCACTTTACACTGAAACTGCCAGTTATCACCAAAGTCAAACACATACTTATATTTGCTGCCTGTCTGCATCACCTGGCGAAGCATATAGTCACAGGTGTGCCGTTCATTATCGTCCTCTTCTTCATCCATTGGGGCCATGTAATAGCTATCAACCTCGCTCCACGCCACATTGTCCATAAAGAAGGCGTGCATGTGATCATCATCAAATGCGAAGGCTTGCAGGATCACGCTGCTCAGTTCCTCCAGCGTGGCTTCCTGCGCTATCTGGATGTGCCGGTA
>LFTR01000258.1 GCA_001513425.1 Clostridiales bacterium DTU024 | reverse complement strand
GCATTTTCCCGACCGTCGCGCAGATCATATCACATGTCATCGACCATGGCATGACCATCCAGCAAGCCATTGATGCCCCGCGTATCTTTGATAACTCCGGCAACAAGATCAACTACGAATCGGGCGAAAACGGCCTGAAACCCGAGACCGTCAAAGCGCTGCAGGACATGGGCCACGAAATGGTCGACAAGGGCGAATGGAACCTCTATTTCGGCGGCGCCCAGGGCATTGTATACCGTGAAGACGGCACCCTGCACGGCGGGGCAGACCCGCGCCGTGACGGCAAGGCCGTTGGCTTCTGATATTCTCTTTCCCGGCGGGCTATTCCGCCCGCCGGGTTTGCATATTTAACCTACAACAAAGGAAGGAATTACAAGATGCGTAAATTGATCTCCATTTTGCTCGCCCTCATCCTCATGCCGGGCACGAGCGCCATGTTCGCTGAAACCGCGGCACCCGTGGCGGATGCGCCCGCGACCCAAGAGGCGCCAAGCTTTGTCGGCCCCTACGTTTTGACCTCTGCCGGCCAAAGCGCTGACTTTCAGATGGTAAAAACCATGCTGAAAATGAACAAGGTCGAGAACTTCACTGAAGACGCCCTGCTCAAACCCGAAACGATGCCCGAAGGCGTGGGCACGATCATCATTGTTATCGGTGGCAGCTCCAAAGGCCTTGGCGCCGCAGGCATTGATGCCGAGCAGGAACTCGAGCGCATCGACAGTGTTGTGAAATACGCTGCCGAAAAAGAGATCCCGATCCTTGCCATGCACATTGGCGGCGCTGCGCGCCGCGGCGAGCTGTCCGACAAATTCATCGAGCCGGTCGTGGCCGTTGCCCAAGCCTGCATCGTCGTTGAGGAAGCAAACTTAAGCGACGATCTATTTGGCGAACTGGGCGAGAAATACGAAGTACCCATGACATTGATTCAAAAGAAAAGCGACGGTGCTACGGCACTCAAGGACATCCTGCACTGAAAAAAAGCAGGCGCGGCAACAATTGCTGCGCCCGCTTAACTTAAGGAGCTATTAAATGAGCATAGAACTGATTGTCTTCATCGCTATGGTCGGCACCTTTATGGTCGGTTGTTTTGCCGCCAAGCTCCCCGTCAGCGTATCCATGCTGCTCGCCTCCATTGTCGGCGCGCTTGTGGGCGGACAGGGGATCCCGGTCCGTCATCTGGTGGAGGGGACATTTTCCTATATCGACACCATCCTGACGATCGCGACAGCAATGGTTTTTATGAAGGTGGTAGA
>LFTR01000233.1 GCA_001513425.1 Clostridiales bacterium DTU024 | reverse complement strand
GTAGTGATGCGCTCCTGGGATTGGCAGAGCGACCCCAACATCACCGTGTCTGCCGAATTGCCGGACTTGACCAACGGTACTTACTATTTGCGGGTCAGCGCGCGCGACGGCAAAACTGAATGGACAGAAAACAGCGTAAGGATCTACATCAACAGACCCGACCTGAACGCCGTACCGGTCTCAAGCAAAACCGCGCTGGGAACGCCCATCCGCTACAACATTTACATGTGCGGCATCCGCGACAACAGCAACCTGTACATTAACGTCGTCAACGCCTTGACGGGGGAAGTGGTCTGCGAAGACCAAACCACCTATGATGCCATCACCGGGAAAGAGTACCAGTTTGTTCCCCGCGATCCCGGCGTCTACTACCTTGAGGTGGAAGCCCGCCCCACGTACAAGACCAGCTACCGCCACGCTTCGGGCGCCGTCAGCGTACTGCGCCAGACAGGCGAAAGGCTGCCCGTCCCCGGCGGCGACCGGTACACGGAGAACTGAGACAGCCGGTTGGCTGCGTGATTTTAGTTTTTTTGCGCGCAAGACACGGCTGAAGCAGAAGAAAAGAAAAAGGCCCCGTTGACGCTCCGGTGGGAGCGGGAACGGGGTCGCTTTCGTCTGCTAATTGTGACGCGCAGCTGGGGGGCATTTCCCCGCGCGGCGCGAATATGCGGCGGACCTTGTCCTTCTGATGCATCCGGAAGAAAATCAGTCAAGCCCTACGTCCGAAAGCGCCGATGATCTATCGATGCAGAGGCAGCTTGACGCCTGCAAGAGTAAAGAGAGGCATCCGAACCCGAATACATAATCCGGGCTCGGATGCCTGTTAAGTACCGTTGTTGATTTTCAGTATCATGCTGCGGTACTGTCAATTTAAGTTCGCAACTTTGGACTCCGTTACCCATGTTAAGCTGCTTGGTTGTCAAGTGATTTGAGCGACTCTTCACTCAGGTAAGACCGTGTGACTGACCAGTCCTCCGAGTATTCCATCAAGTACACCGTGACGAGTCGCAAGTAGGATTCTGGATTGGGAAAGATGCCAACCGCTCTGGTTCGCCTACGGATCTCCTTGTTGAGTCGTTCCAACATGTTGTTGGAGCTGACTTTTCTGGCATCCAATTTAGGAAATGCCAGGAAAGTCAGCGCATCCTCAAGGCCTTCTTCCAACGTTTCGATCGCCTTGGGACACTTTTCTTTGTACTGATCCGCCAGTTCCTGAGCGCGCCGCTTTGCTGTTTCCAGGTCTGTCGTCAGCCAGATACCCTTGAGCAATCCGGCGAATCGCTCCTTCTCCTTGTGGGGAACATGTACCAGGATATTTCGCATGAAGTGTACCTTGCATCGCTGCCAGCTCGCTCCCGGGAAACATTCACCAATAGCCGCTACCAGGCCCTTGTGTGCGTCTGAGACGATCAGGGAAGGCTTGGTCAACCCGCGTTCTTTCAGCTTCTCAAACAACTGTTTGTAGCTTTCTCTGGACTCCTCCAGCATCGACTCAATCGCGAGCACTTCGCGCTTGCCCTCTTCGTTCACGCCGCAAACGAGCAGGATGGCCATGCTGACCACGCGACCGCCGTAACGCACTTTCTCATACAGCGCATCCACCCACAATACCGGGTAAGCGCCAGACGTCAGAGGGCGATTGCGGAACTCCTCGGCCTGTTCGTTGAGTCCCTTGGTCATCTCGCTGACCTGGCTGCGGGAAATGCCTTCAATGCCCAGGCTTTTCGCAAGCTTATCCATCTTCCTCGTGGATACGCCGTTTACAAACGCCTCCTGCACCACTTGTACCAGGGCCGCTTCGCTGCGCTTGCGCTCGGTGACAAAGAAGGGGATGTAGCCGCCGTTTCTTACCTTGGGTACCAGGAGGTACATCGTGCCCATCCGGGTATCCAGTCGGCGTGTCCTGAAGCCGCAGCGGTGGCTGGTCCTTTCCTGGCTTTGCTCATGCTTCTCCGCACCGATCTGGTTGGAAATCTCCGCTTCCATCATCTGACTACACAGCCAATCCAGCATGTTGAGCATCGGGTCCTTGCTGCCCATGAATTGTAATAGCATTCCGCTCAGGTTCGTGGTATCTTTCTGTTGAGCCATTGGGTTCTCCTCCTTTGAATGTAGTGGCAACATCCATTGTATCGGAGTCCCAGTGGCTTGCCCATACCGTATCTCCTGGGCAAAGTTGCGAACATTATTGTACTCTATCTGACACGCCTGACCAACATGCTGCAGGCCGCATCCAAGGGACACTACGGAAGGGATAAGGCCATTGAAATCAGAAACGCCGCGCGCAACTCCATTGGCACTGTCATGCCTGCCAAGTCATTGGAACTCAAGCATACCATTGATTTGATCCGGGATTATGATGCCCAGATCGATGAGGCCGAGTGCGAGATCAAGCACATCATGGATGATCTGGGCTCGCCTATCC
>LFTR01000021.1:630-3501 GCA_001513425.1 Clostridiales bacterium DTU024 | reverse complement strand
ATTGTAGTCACTGAGCATACTGCTGATGATAGCCCTGTCAGTGCTGGAATCATCGACTACCAGGATCGTTATCATATCCGATACCTCATCCTTCCCAGGTCACAATGGAACTTCGATGCAGAAATGCGCATGCTTCACGGTACGGTTAACAGGCCAGTTCACAGCCGCGTGATATCGTGTTGCCATTTGATCATTGCCCGATATGCCACCATCAGCATCAGATGATTGGATCGTCCCTGATGCCTTTGAAGTGTATGACACATGCACCTTTAGAGGTACCATTTTCCCATGAAACGCCGCGGCTGTCAATTATCCCGGAGGAGTGGATGGCGGCCGATGTGTATGCTGCTGTTGTGGAGACTAAAGCGTGCCTTATCGGTGGCAGGGTTACGCAACTGCAAAGAATCGCGAAAAATGCGTATGGGGATGGTACGTATGGCTTGTGTGGTTTGGGGGTACCGGAGCCTCTATCGCAAACCATAGGGGTTGCATCCGCAACATGTTTCACTCGACTTTACATGTTTCACTGCTTATGGTATATTACAAATCAGACAAAACATGTTTTGAGTTTCAAGATGCTGTCGATGGCGGCAGCGTTACGACAAGATCATCACTTAGGGATGACAGATGTCCGCGAAGGAGGTTGTTTGGATGCTGGACTACCTAAAGACAGTCTTTGGCGGGGATATTCATCTCTCGCCTGCTTCCCTGCCTTCCGGTACGCCGTTTTACATACGGGATAATTACACCGTCAACAAGCTGTTGTGGCATCAAAGTGCGTGTCTTGTGCTCCGCCCCAATGATGCATCTATAAGGTTACCGGCACTCAAGAAGCATTTGCAAACCCTCGCCGTCTTAAGCGGCATGCCTTGCGCCCTCGCGCTGGACCAAATGACAAGTCTGCAGAGAAAGAACCTGATCGAAAGCCAAGTCCCTTTTATCTCCGACCGGCAGCAGATCTATCTTCCTTTCTGGGGAAGCCTGTTCAGTGAGAACTTCAAGAAGAAGTTGACCGTCGGCGATTTGGCCCCGGCTGCGCAGCTCATAACGCTGTATCTGTACTATCAGAACAGTGATGAAAAGTACACCGTCACCGAGCTTTCAAAAAAGCTGAACATCTCAAAGGCTACTGTAACGCGCTCAATAGAAGCGCTGTCGGCACAGGGTGTCATTCGCGTGCATTCTGATGGTTACCGCAAATGGATAATGGCGCCCTTTGACAAGCAAGACATGCTGGCAAGAGCAATGCCCCTCATGAAATCGCCGGTCGAAAGAGTTCTTTACGTGACTGATCTCCCTGCGGATCGTCCGCTGTTAACAGGCGGCATTCGCGCCTTATCACAGATGACGATGCTGGGGGCGAAAGAGAGTGACGGAAGCTTCGTGACAGACAGAAAAGGAAGCCGCGCCATACCGGAGAAAAGCATAATGGATGAAGACGCTTTTCATGATTTTGGCGGACGTATCATTGAGGTTTGGAGCTATCCCCCGCAACTGCTGTCCCCGGCTGGCAGTGTGGATGATATTTCCCTGCTTTTGAGCCTGATGGACCATACAAACGAGCGCGTGCAGAAGGCGCTTGACGAAATTCGAACGAAGCATGGCCTGGTCGCTGAAGAGCAAGTGCCACTATAGCACCGCAGCTATGCTGAAAAAAGCTATTTGCAAAGAACAGGAGATTTTCACGTGTTGGAAGAAATGATGGTTTTCAAAACTCATTTTAAGGACTTTTCGGAGCAATATGCAATCATAGGCGGAATGGCTTGCGACTTGCTGTTTTCGGATGCCGGACTTGACTTTAGGGCGACAAAAGACATTGATATGGTACTTATTGTTGAGGCGTTGACAGTGGAATTTGCAGGCGCTTTCTGGCGCTTCATCGACGATGGCGGATACCGCAGTGCTGCAAATAGATCCGGAGACCCTGAATTCTACCGATTTGAGAAACCCGCCAATGCGGCCTATCCGAAGATGATCGAACTTTTCTCACGGCCCGGCAGCGGTGTCCGACTGCAATACAGCGGACACCTGACACCTCTGCATGTCGATGATGGTGTGCTGAGCTTATCGGCGATCCTGCTGAATGATGACTATTATCGTTTCCTGTTGAAGGGACGCACAATCGTTGAAGACATCGTCGTTCTTGACGCTCTTCATCTGATTGTTCTCAAGATGAAAGCATGGCTGGATCTGACAGATCAAAAGGCAGCCGGATCTCATGTCAATGATCGAGATCTGAGAAAACATCGCCTTGATGTGTTCAGATTGTATCAACTGCTAAGTCAGGACACCAAATTAGCGGTGCCCGCTGCCGTCTTTGGCGACATTCGCCGATTTATTGGAAGAATGGGGGCAATGATCGCCGCACAAGCCCCTTCAGCTGCCGCATCAGAGCAGAATGCAATGCTTGATATGTACGAGAGCATCTATCCAAGTGAATAAAGCAATCGTGTCCGATCAGCTTTTTCAACTTGCTGAGAGTATTACGAAAGTATGCCTCAAGAGAAGATATCAGGAATTTCTCGCGCTCTTGGCGCCATTTCCCGGTTATCGTCCATCAGTGAATTCCAAATGATACAGCATAAACATGTTTCATTCGACTTAACATGTTTCATTCATCATGAAACGTGTTTCTGAGGGCATCTGCCGAAGGAAAATATGATCATTTTGTCAGCTTCTTCCAATCGTACGGGACACTCAATGCGCGCTTCGCGATTTCCGTCCTCCTTCCCCCTTTCCGCCACGTAAAAAGCCGGCCCCGTGTGATCCGCAAGGATCGCGCAGGACCGGCTTTTTGCGTAAGCCCGTTTACAGGTCTTTCACCTGCGTCTTCATGACGACGTAGCCCAGGTCGGTGATGCTCTTTTCGAT
>LFTR01000021.1:261-620 GCA_001513425.1 Clostridiales bacterium DTU024 | reverse complement strand
TCGATGCCGGTGAGCTGCTTCAGGGCGTTTTCGATCTTCAGCAGGCAGGAAGGGCAAGTGAGGGTCTCCAGTTGGATGGTGGCTTTTTTCATGATGATCTCTCCTTTTTGTTATCGCAGTTTGTATTTGAGAAGGCGCATCCCGTTGAGGATGACGACCAGGATGCTCGCTTCGTGCACCAGCATGCCGATGGACATGTTCATCCGGGAGGAAAAGAACACACCCGCCAAGAGGACCATCACGACGCCCACGGCGATGACGATGTTCTGCAGCATATTGCGCGCGGTGGCCTTCACCAGGCCCAGGGCGTGGGGCAGGCGGCTGAAATCCGAGTTCATCAGGACCACGTCGCTGGTTTC
>LFTR01000021.1:0-162 GCA_001513425.1 Clostridiales bacterium DTU024 | reverse complement strand
ACGAAGGCGACGATGCGGCCCTGCGCCATGAGCTTTTCAATAAAGGCGGATTTGTCTTCGGGGAGCATGTGGCCGTGGGCTTCGGTGAGACCCAGTTCCCCGGCGACCAGGTCCACCGTGCCCTGATTATCGCCTGAGAGAACGACGAGGTTCCGGGCGCCC
>LFTR01000148.1:5825-7300 GCA_001513425.1 Clostridiales bacterium DTU024 | reverse complement strand
AGGATCTTGACGGGTTCGCCCATGTCCAGCACGTAGATCTCGGATTTTTCTGCGCGGCGGCCCGTGCGCAGCACCAACTGAACGGCTTCGGGTATGGTCATGAAATAGCGGATAATGCGCTTGTCGGTGATTGTGACAGGCCCGCCCTCGGCGATCTGGCGTTTGAACAAGGGCACGACCGAACCGTTTGAGCCCAGTACGTTTCCAAAGCGGACAGCAACAAAATCGGTCCCGGAGTCCTTGCGACTCTGGATGATCATCTCACACAACCGCTTGGTGGCACCCATGATATTGGTGGGGTTGACCGCTTTGTCGGTCGATATCATGACAAAGCGCTGCACGCCGGATTCTTCCGCAAGGTTTATCACATTAAGGGAGCCAAAGACGTTATTGCGAACGGCCTCCGCGCAGTTGTATTCCATCAGCGGCACGTGCTTGTGCGCTGCGGCGTGGAAGACCACGTCGGGGTGATAGTCGTCAAACACTTCGCGCAGGCGCGGCTCATCACAAATGGACGCAATAACGACACGCACATCCAGTTTTTCACGGTAGGCACGCACCAGTTCCTGCTGAATATCGTATACACCGTTTTCATAGATATCAAGAAGCACCAAGCGCTCCGGCTGTGTGTGGGCAATTTGCCTGCTTAGTTCGCTGCCGATAGATCCGCCGGCGCCCGTGATAAGCACCGTTTTGCCGCGATAATAGTTGGTGCCCGCGCCGTCAAAACGCACGCTCTCACGGAATAAAAGGTCTTCTATATTGACTTCGCGGATGGTGCGCTTGCCCTCGCCGGGCAATGCTCTCTCCAAGGGGTAATCGTATATTTTAACTTTGAGGCCGGTTTCCTTGTAAGTATTGAACACCTGCCGCTGGGTTTGGGCGTCCATATTGGGCAGGGCGATAATAATTTCCTGAATGGGTAATTTTTTGACCTGCTCAACAACGTCTTTATCCGGCCCGTAGACCGGCAGGCCCGCCACCGTACTGCCTATCTTGCGGGAATTATTGTCAAAAAAGCAATAGGGCGCGTAGCGTGCGCTGCGGTTAGCCCGCAGCTCCTCCGCCAGCAGCACACCCAACTCCCCCGCGCCCACTATGCCGATCTTGATCTTGTTTTCTTCATCGCGCTTGAACGCCCGGGCCTTTTTGCCCAACACAAGGGGGAATTTTCGCATGGACTGGTAAATGAAGCGCGAGGAAAGTGTGGCTAACAGGCCGGTACCGATGGCGGCCACCGCGTTGGCAATGGGAAGGTGCAAACGCAGCATAGTTCTGTCCACCAAAAGGTACGCGATGCCCGCGCACAGGTCGCTCACCAGCATCAGCAAATAAACGCCCGTATTGGCATAGCGCCACATTTGCTTATAAATGTGAAAGATAAGGCGGAAAAGAAACACCAATCCCACCATAATGAGCCAATTGTAAATGATGTGGCGCGAAAAAAAGTAATAGGAAAAAGCCCGGTCAACAAA
>LFTR01000148.1:0-5584 GCA_001513425.1 Clostridiales bacterium DTU024 | reverse complement strand
AATTCCGCGGGGATTATTGACAAGAAGCCTAACATCCGAATAGAATGAGGAACATCCAAATTTCTCCTGCGATGCCGGACCATGCTGATTCCGGCCATGCCTCTCGAACACGCGAATAGATCAAGGTCAATTAACCTTATCAGCGCAAAATAAGAAATGAGGTGCAATTATGAAAGGCAAAAAAATACTGCTGCTGGGTATCATGCTGGTTACAACAATGCTGCTGTTGAGCGGCTGCGCGCCCGGCGACGGCGCGAATTCCGCCGTAAAGCCCGCCGGGTTCCTTTGGGGTGTCTGGCATGGATGGATCGCCCCCATATCGCTCGTCTGGTCTGTGTTTAATCAAAACATCGGCATCTACGAGGTGAATAACACCGGGTTTTGGTATGACCTGGGCTATTACATGGCGATCATCAGCGGCTTTGGCGGCCTTACTCTGTTTCGCAAAGGCAAGAAAAGCAAACGCGCTTCTGGCAACCAATAGGGATAAGCGCAACGGCATTCACGGGGCTGAGCAATACCAGATAGATCGCAGGCAGCGTCCCACCAACTGCAAGCACAAAAAACAAGGGCTGAGACAATTGCTTGCCGCACCCCTGCTTTTTCTGTACACAAATCTCTACGCTTGCTTCTCCACCGGCATCCATATGGCGCTTTCGTAGTCTGCTATGGTAGTGTCACCGCAGGAGTACCACTCAATGTTAGCGCCCAGGGCAATCTTGTATTGGGAGTTTCCGGGCAGCCATTCACTGTAGATGGCGGTATTAACTGCCTGCAGAGCCCCGGGCAGCGCGCCAACGCAGCGAAACTTCGCCCAAAGCAGATCCGGGAAGCGATATGTCACCATACCAGCAGGCGCATCGCCCCCGATGTGGCGGCCGGCGATAAGGTAGCGGAAGGAATCTTCCGGGCCGCTGTCTTCGATGCACACGCCGAATTCGCCCAGCATGTTTTCCAAAACAGCCCTTTCCAACTCGTTCGTGGGTTTGGCATTCTGCGTCATTATAGGGGCGTACTTTTGCATAAACTCCTCCCAGAAAACGGGGATCTCCCGATAGGCATCTTCGTAGGTGAAGGTTCTCTCAAACCCAATCACCTCGAACCCGGGCATCTTTTCCACAACGTAATCCATGTCATTTCCTCCTTGTATGCGGATGCTGATGCGAAGCGGCAGAAACGGCCGTATTTTTCGCGCATCCTTTCTTAACTGTTGAGGGGGTACACCGTGGAAACGGCCGAATGCCTTAGTGAAGCTCTCCGGCGTTTCATAGCCGTATTTGTAAGCCAAGTCGATGATTTTTTCTTCACCCTTCAACACATCCAACGCCGCAAGGTAGAGCCTACGGCTTCTGATGTACTCTTTGAGGGTGTAGCCCGTCACCATACTGAAACCTTTGTGCAGATAAAACACCGACATGTTGACCGCCGCGGCCGCGTCCTCTGCCCGGATATCCTCCATCAGATGGTTTTCGATGAAGCTTACTGCCAACTTCAGCGACTCCGTCCATTCCACTTACTCACCCCCTTGAATAACATGCTACTGCTGGATTTATAAAGATGCCTGTCAATTCGTGTTCTGTTTTGTCGCCTGCGATCCACTGCGGCTCCTCGATATGTGCTATACAGTATAACACAAAACAGAGTGACTCAGGGGGTAGAATTGCGAAGAACCGCCTTGCAGATACAAGTGGCAAGCCGTCAAGAGTCTTTTGATGCCGGGAATGCACCGCCGGCTGAGCCTGCAGCATTTTGACACCATCTTCATGCTGGTTTCTTTTGAGTTTTCTACATATCCATGTTAAGATAGGGCAACTAAAAAAGGATGCGCGTTATCATAGTCATGATACTACAGCGAAGGACAAGGTGAAAAATGAAAGTAGCGAAATTCGGTGGATCCTCACTGTCTTGCGGAGAGAATTACCGCAAGGTGAAAGAGATAGTCGATTCGGATCCGTCGCGGCGTGTCGTTGTCGTTTCCGCACCCGGAAAACGTACTGCCAACGACAACAAGGTGACGGATCTTCTCTATATTTGCCACGCCCATATCCGCTACAAAGTGGGATATGATGACATATGGAACAATATTTGCGAACGTTACCTGGAAATAGCGTCTGCGTGCGGTCTGTCTGAGGGCATAAAGGATAGTCTAAATAGCGTGAGATCGTCCATGACAAGTGCATCCAGTGAAGATGATATCGTGTCGCGCGGTGAGTACCTTAACGCGCTGCTGATGGCCGAACACCTTGGATATGATTTTGTGGACGCCGCGCAATGGCTTTTCTTCAACTATGACGGAACAGTTGATTATAAAAAGACATACGCTGCCCTCAGAGAGCTGGCAAAAGTACATACACACATGGTATTGCCGGGCTTTTATGGCGTTATGCCGGACGGCAGTCTGCATGTGTTTTCGCGTGGCGGTTCAGATGTCACCGGCGCTATCGCGGCGGCGGCACTCAGCGCCGAATGCTATGAAAATTGGACGGATGTGAACGGAATACTGATGGCTGACCCAAAGATCGTCAGAAACCCAAAGCTCATCCGCCGCGTAACTTTCAATGAGCTTCGTGAGTTGTCATTCATGGGAGCGGAGGTGCTGCACGAGGATACGGTTTTTCCGGTTCGCCAGGCCAATATTCCCCTTTACATCAAAAATACAAAAAGCCCTTCCTCGGCAGGAACGCTTATCATGGAGAGCTTCACGGACGAGAGTGAGGAGGAGCGCGCGAGGTTCATCACAGGCATTGCCGGAAAAAAGCACTATTCGATCATTACGGTAAGCAAGAATCGCATGACGGATGATATCTCCTTTATACGCCGCGTCCTGGAGATCTCCGAAAGATATGATCTTCATGTCGAACATATCCCCAGCAGCATCGATAGTTTTTCATTGGTCATAGCGACAAAAAGCCTTTATCGCTGCGTTCATGCGTTTGTGGCTGATATCCAGAAGGAATGTCAGCCCGACAGCATAAAGGTGTGCGATGAAGTCAGCCTGGTTGCGGTCGTAGGCCGTCGCATGCAATCGACCAAGGGCGTTTCCGGCAAAATATTCGGGACACTTGGGGATCATGGGATCAACATCCGTTTGATCGAGCAGGGTTCTGATGAAATCAACATTATCATCGGCGTCATGGATTGCGACTTCATACCCGCTATCCGCACGCTCTACGAAAGTTTCACCTAATGACCGTCAAAGGGAAATCGGATCAGCAGTGTCAAAGGGCGCGGCCTATGTGCCTGTGTCAGCTTTGAACACTGTTATCCCTTTTTGGCAAAAGCCGTATGCGCTGACGCTTGCCCTCTGCCGAATTTTATCCACAACATTCTGTGGATATTTTGTTTTCCGCTCCCTTCCTCCGCCAACCCGCATCTCCTTCAAAAGGGACCCATCTATTGATGGGCATTCCGAGCCTTTGATTTTGCTCACTTTTTGACTGATGAACATGATGCGTAAAATCGTATCAGGGCAAGGTATTGAGACTTCGGATGCCACCGCTCCAAGCCGTACCGCTTCAGGCCTGTTTTCCATACACAACACGCGGAGCATCAATGCGATGCATTTGACGTGGCGCCTTACGTGAATGGCTCGATAAGGAAGAACAACCGTGTCATGATGGTCAGATTGCCGAATACGTGGTACTCTAACGAGTATCATTGGAATGCAGTGTTTTTGTATGATGCCGAAATGCTCATTGCATCAAAGGCGATAGTCTTTCATGTGGTTGCGTTCGGCGGTGCGCAAAATGTATCAGAATCAGCATGTATGAAGATTATCGTGCATTGAAGGAATTGGAATGTAACGGAGGCCAATATGGAAAATGAACAACGAAAAAAGAAGAAGACACTGAAAGTCATCGGCCTGAGCGTTGCAGGGTTCATTGTCATTTTCTCGCTCATTTCCATGATCATTGTTGCGTTCGTATACAATGGACAATTCCCCAGATATGACAGGCCGGATAAGACGGTTTCTGCCTCTTTGAACTACGGGGATATTCAAGCGCGCTATACAAGGCGTTTGGTCAACTTTGAATCAGGCAATAATCGCTTGCAGGCATATGTGTATGACTCGAACCAAGCGAAGGGGCTCGTGGTCGTAGCTCATGGCCTTGGCGGAGGCGCGGACAGCTATCTGCCGCAAATTGCGTTTTTTGTTGATCAGGGGTGGCGTGTTTTTTCCTATGATTCGACCGGAAGCTTTGACAGTGAAGGCAAAACAACAAAGGGCTTTCCGCAAGCGCTGATTGATTTGGATGCCGCCTTAACGTATATTGCGGCACAAAAGGAGCTCGCTGCCTTGCCGGTTCTCTTGTTTGGTCACAGCTGGGGCGCTTATGCGGTGGCTAACATATTGCACTATGATCATGATATCGCGGGTGTCGCTGCGGTGTCAGGTCCAAATAGCGCCATGGAAATGATTATGGAGCAGGGTCGGAGCATGATGGGTGGCTTCATCGACATACAATACCCATATTTACTGCTATATCAAAGGATACTTTTCGGCGAAGCAGCATCCCTGATCGCGGTCGATGCCATCAATCGCACGGATATTCCGGTCCTTATTGTTCACGGCACAGAAGATGACCTGGTAGCCTATGACGGCAGCTCGATCATCTCGAAAATGAATGCGATCACCAACCCGCATGCCAGGGCATTATCCTTAAGCGAGCCCGGACACAGCGGTCACAGTAATCTGTTTCGTTCGGACGCTGCTACAAAATATGTTGAAGAAATCAATGCTGCTTATCTTGAACTCTATGATCGGTATGAACACAACATCCCACATGAAGTCGATCAAGATTTTTATTCCGGGATAGATCGCTTTCTCGCCCAGGAAATTGATCGGGAATTGATGGATCAAATACAAGCTTTTTTCCTTGAGTGTATTGAGGGAATGGCGCGCAAGTAGTTACGCACCCAACAGGTTTTGCAGCAATGTGTCTCAAGCGGACCCACAAATGTCTGTCTCCGTATTGTGATGGTCTATGAGGTTCGTTACTTGGCTTGACCATATCCGGGACAAAGCACCTATGACGCAAGCTTCTTGATTTTGAGCCTGTTCTCAAACACAAGGCAGACGCTGAACAGTATCTCTATCCCTACCATCATGATGGCTAATACATACGCTTCCAAGGTGATCCCAACGATCAAAGCCGAGATCGGGATCACGACAGAAAAGAACATATATACCTTTGATTTATACAGCCACCCGTATGGCAACAGGTGTGCGCCAAATATCATGGCGATTACCATCAGCATTTTTTCAGGAACAGTGCCATAGACCCACATGGCAATCAATAAGTACAGAATTTGGTTGACAGAAAACAGTATCCCCAAATTTGTAAGCGGATTCCCCTTGTTCTAAAAATCCACTTTAATGAGTTTTGAAACGAAATACGCCAGCGGCATCAACGGCGCCGTACAACAAAAGGTCAACAGGTTTTTTGTCAAAATGGGAAGGTCAGACCAATGCACAATTACCTATGCGCACCAAATCGCTATGGAGGCCAAAATAAAGTGCAAGCCACTCTTCTGCTTTATCGCGCAATCAAGACGCAGTTCCTCAAGATACATGATTGACTCC
>LFTR01000109.1 GCA_001513425.1 Clostridiales bacterium DTU024 | reverse complement strand
TAATGGGATCACCACCGCAAGGTGGTCAGCGCCGGAGGCACATTGCGCAAAGAGAGGCGAATTTTGAACAAAACCGCGATTGATATTTTGCTGGAACCCGCCGGCACACACAACGCGCTGATCATGCGAAGCATGACCGGTCTTGAATTCGGCGCGGGGCTCAAGCACCAAACAGTATGCTATCATAATGACTTACGATGCTTCGAAACGCGGGATCCGCTGATCGTCTTCGTCGTTTCGGTCAGCCAGGGATGGACGCGGCGTGCCGCCACGCTGCTGAAGCAATGGGGCCACAAAGTGATCCTGGTAGGTGCAGATTCTGAGGCGTTGGGCTTGGATTTTTCGGGTCCGCTTCTCAACCGCGCCAATCTTGTCAGACGCCTTTTGGAATACTTCGTTTTGGCGGGAAGAACGCGCATCGCAAGCGTAGGCAACCAGACCCACGATATCAACGATCAGGTGCGCGGACAAGCTTTCGTTGCGGTGGGTGAAGCCCTGGGGCTGTCGATTTCTGCCAACGATATTTACAGGGCGGATGACGATCTTGTTGCCTGCGTCGGCCGCTTTTTGGACAATATCGCCAAGTATGATGGCGCGATATGCGTTAACGACATGGCAGCGGTTGAATTGATGAGGCAATCGCGGGAAAGGGGCATCGGAGTACCCGAGCGGCTGTATGTTGCGGGCTCAGGCAACTCGCGCCTGGGACAGGTGGTAACGCCCAGTCTTACTACCACGACGCTGGACTATTTCCAACTGGGCGTTCTGGCCATCGACATTTGGCGCCTCATGCAGCGTTATCCGGATGCGGACAGGTTCCAGGTTTCCTTGCCCTGTGAGCTTATCATCAGGGAAAGCACGGCATGCTTTCCGGCTTCAGACAAAAAGGAAAGTGCACATGAGGTCCGCTACGCTCCAATCGATATGGAGACTGAAAGCGCCGGCGGGTGTCTTGACAGGCTGGAAGGCTGCCTGATCGCCGGGGACGCGCTGGATATCAGCATATTGGGGGGGGTCCATCAAGGCAGCAGCGTCGCCTCGCTCGCGGAAAAACTGTTTGTGTCACAAGGCACGGTAAACAACCGCCTCAAACGCCTGTACGCACTGTGCAATGTGCAGGGCAAAAATGAGCTGACGGGGCTGCTGCGCTGCTATATTACCGAGGCGAGCGCTCTTGGATGCCTCGCGGCCGGCTGCTCGTGATATCTGGCAGGTATTTTACCACATGCGAATCTTCCTCGCAATACAATATTTTCCGATCTTGGCGCTTTGATAATATCTTGTTCGTCCCGAAATGACAGGGTATAATATCCACATCGAATGAGAATTCTCATTCTGCAGTACCATTTTTAAACTGCCCCAATTAAAAGGAGGTCTCTTCATGAAGAAACTATTGGTATTCCTTCTGGTCGCCAGCATGCTGGCCGCCCCTGCCCTGGCTGCGGGTTATCCCGAGAAGGGCATTACCCTGATCGTCCCGTGGAACGCGGGCGGCTCTTCCGACCTTATCGGCCGCCTGTTGGTTGCCGATATGGAACAAACGATGGGCGTCAGGATTTCCGTCGTCAATACCCCCGGTGCCACCGGCACCATCGGCATGAACGACGCATTCTTAGCCCCCCACGACGGCTACACGCTTATTGCAAATGCCACGCCTTACGGCCACGGCGTGCAGGGTATGGCCGACTGGGCACCTTACGACTGGGATTTCTTCGCCGCGTATTACGTGCCCGGCATCATCGCTGTCAACAAGGACAGCGAATACAAAACGTTTGACGATTTGTACCAAGCACTCAAAAACAACCCCGACACAGTCACCGGTGGTACGGCAGGCGTCGGTTCCACCGGCTATGTCAACATGGAAGTCTTGAAGTCTGTGGATCCCGCATTTGGCAACTACAAATCCATCTCCTACACGGGCGGCGCGGCAGCTGTTACGGCCACCCTGGCGGGCGAAGTGGACTTCACGCCCCAACTGTCCAATGAAATGATCGACCTGCTGCGCTCCGGCGACCTCGTGGCGCTGGCTGCCCTGACAGCAGAAGACCTGACCCTTGAGGGCCTTGATTACACCATCCCCTCCATCAAGACGTTCTTGCCTGAGGTGGAAAGCGTTTTGCCCCTGGGCGACGCGTTTGGCCTGATGTTCCCCTCCGATGTTCCCCAGGAAGCCAAGGATGCCCTGGAAGCCGCGTACCTGAAGGCCACTGAGACAGACGCCGCCAAAGCATTCGCCAACGAAAAGGGCGTCATCCTTCAGGGCCTGAACCTCGAAGAGTCAAATGCGCTGCGCGATGCCACCACATCCAGAGTCACGTGGATCCTGTATGACAACGGTGCCGCCCCCGTATCCCCAGAACAATTCAACATTCCCCGTCCCTAAAAGGAGCGGGATAATATGATCCCTGCATAACCGGACGGGGAAGCGGGCTTTGCCCCGCTCCCCGTCCTCTTTTTGAAAGGATGCGATCTGATTGTCAGAAGAAAACACGAAAGCCGTGGAAAAACGCGCGCAAGAAGAGGTGCCGGAAGCGGCCGTGACGGAAATTGAGCGCGATGCCTATGGTTTTGAAGTGGTGGATAACACCAAGACAGCGCACCAGGATTTTCTGACCGCTGTCATCCTGATGGTTGTCTCCATCACAGTCATCATCGTAAGCCTGGGCTACTGGAAAAAACAGAATGTCACATTTTATGCGTCGGCCGGCTTTGTCCCTGTCCTTTTTTCGAGCGGACTGCTTATTATGTGCATCCGCCTGTTACGGGAATCCCTGCAGTCCGATTCAACGAAAAATATGCTGGCCAGGATAAAAAAGGGCGCCATCGCTTCCGTCAAAAGTAATATCGTCCACCGCTCCATTATCGGCCTTGCCATCTTCGGGGTGTACGTTTTTTTCATGCTGGGCAAAATGCCATTTTGGCTGGCAAGCTTTCTGGCGCTAAGCGCGGTGCTCATATTTGTACGCTTTGACAAGACGCTGAAAACGGTGCTCAAAATGCTCTTGATTGCCGCACTGTGCGTGGCAGGCATAGTCCTTTTGTTCCAGTACGCGTTCAACGTCCCGATGCCGTAAGGAGGAAAGAGAAATGGTTTGGGAATATATTTCACAGGCTTTTGCTGTGGTTTTTACGCCGCTCAACTTCATCGCGCTGGCGGCGTCGGTGCTTTTGGGGCTGGTTTTCGGTATGTTGCCCGGTCTCACCGCCACCATGGCCGTGGCGCTGCTGACCGGCCTGACATATTCGCTTAGCGGCCCCATTGCCGTCATGGTGCTGCTGGGCATTTACATCGGCGCTATTTCCGGCGGCAGCCAATCAGCCATATTGCTCAACATTCCGGGCACTCCGGCTTCCGCCGCAACTGCGGTGGACGGCTTTCCTTTAGCCCGGGAGGGTAAAGGCGGTTTAGCCATTTTTGTCGCCAATGCCTCGTCATTCCTTGGCACCTTCCTGAGCATTGTGTACCTGATCCTCTTCACCCCGCTTTTGACCAGCGCGGCGCTTAAGTTCAACTCCCATGAAATGTTCCTGCTGTCAGTATTTGGCATTGTCATCTGCGGCAACTTGACCAGCGGCGGCCGCCCCATCAAAGGCTGGATCGCCGGATTTGCCGGTTTGTTGGTTTCGCAGATCGGGCGGGAGACTGTGGGCTCCTTCCCCCGCTTCACCTTCGGCGTCATGAACCTGACAGGCGGTATCTCACTATTACCCGTCATGATCGGGCTGTTTGGGTTTCCCGAAATCGTCCAGTCTTTTTCCGCGGGCTTGCGCGCACTGATCACAACACAGAAATTCAGTGCCAAGGAAGGCTTTACCATCATGAAGCGCAACTGGTTCAACGTGCTGCGGTCCAGCATCCTGGGCGCCACCATGGGCTCTATCCCGGGCGTGGGCGAAGATACCGGCGGGTGGCTCAGCTACTGGGCGCAAAAAAGATCTGCCAAGAACCCTGAATTGTACGGGAGGGGAGCCATCGACGGTATCGTGTCGGCAGAAACAGGGAACAATGCGGCTGTCGGCGGCGCCGTCATACCTGTTTTGTCGCTGGCTATTCCCGGCAGCGCACCGGCCGCGGTGCTCCTGGCGGCATTCTGGATGCACGGCTACCGCCCGGGTCCCCTGCTGATGACGGAAACGCCTGAATTCCTCTATTATGTTGTAGTATTCATGCTTGTTTCCTCTATCCTCATGTGGCTGCTTGCTTCCAATATGTCAAAACTCACCGTCCGCGTGCTCAGGGTGGATCAGCGCGTCCTCATGCCCGCCATCTTCATCGCCTGTGTCATAGGCGCTTTTGTTGTCAACAACCGTATTTTCGATGTCAAGCTGATGTTCTTTTTCGGCCTTATCGGTGTAGCAATGAGCTATATGAAATACCCGTCAGCACCGTTCCTGCTGGGTGTTATCCTGGGCAATATGGCGGATGAAAACCTGCGCCGCGCGCTAATATTGCACGATGGCAGCATAATGCCTTTCTTTACACGGCCCATCAGCTTGTTCTTCATCGTATTTATTCTAGCGCTGGTGCTCCCGCAATTTGCTTCCTTCCGTAAATTGATGGCGCCGGTCAAAAACCTCTTTTCAAGGAAGAAAAAGGGATGAGAACGTTTGATCACATCGGCATGACTACGGAATCGGTCCACCCAAACGAACGCTATGTCGTCAGTACCAAAGTTTGGGTAACGGACCCGCAAATGCATCCTTTCAAAATTGAATGGCTGCGGTATGAAGAGGACAGCCCCGTACCCGGGAAAATGAGGGACGCGTGCCATGTGGCATGGCGAGTCGACAGCATTGAAAGGGAATCGGAGGGACTCAAAGTTCTAATCGCGCCCTTTTCTTCCGTGGCGGGGCACGTGGTCGGCTTTTTTGAGACCGAAGACGGCGCCATCGTCGAACTCATGGAATACTAAGCAGGAGGTGCTACAGTGTACAAGACCGCCGTTATCACCGATGAAATTTCGCAGGATGTGCGCCGTGCCGCCCAAATGGCGCAGCAATACAAGCTGGACGCCATAGAAATTCGGTCCGTGTCTGAGCGCAACCCATTCCAAATGACCCGCGAGGACGCGCTGGACATCAAGCGTGTTGCCGATGAGTTTGATCTTAAGATCTGCTGCGCGGCGTCTCCGCTTTTCAAAATCGACTATGCGGATATGGCAGCGCGGGAGGAGCATTTGTCTGCGCTCAAGCGTACCGCTGAGTTCATGAAAATATGGGGCACGGATCTTATCCGCGGATTCTCCTTCATGAAGAACTCTTCAACTCAGCCCACGCTGGAGCAGGTTGCGGAAAGCTACTTGGAGCCCTTACGCATCGCGCACGGGGAGGGATTCACTTTTGTAATGGAATCAGAGCCGCATGTCACCACCACCAACTTCAAAATACTCATAGATCTGTTGGAAATGGTGAACGACCCCGCCTTGATGGCGCTGTACGACCCCGCCAATGAGGAATGTGACCCCTTGTCGCTCCCCGCCTACCCCGATGGCTGGGCGGCGCTGAGCCCGTGGATCCGCCATGTGCATATCAAGGACATCTTGCCCAAGGAGAAAGAGTTTCTGCCGGTGATGATTGGCGAGGGCGCGGTGGACTTTGACGGTCTGATCCCTTTCCTCAAAAGGGAATTCCCCGGCTACTGTTCAGTGGAAACGCATTATCGCATTAAAGAGGATCTATCGCACGATTCAATTGTCCACCCGCAAGGGTCCGCGTTCTCATTGGGCGGCGAAGAAGCGACGCGGGCCTACCTTGAGCGGCTCGACAAGAAATGGCGCTGGCGTGAAAGCGCGCAATAGGAGAAGATTATGGATACTGTAAGATACGCAATCATCGGTCTTGGCAGCATCGCTGAGAAGCATGCCGAGGCAATCAAAAATACCCCCGGCGCGGAGCTCGCGGGCGGGTATTCCATGGTCGGCGCGGAGCAGTTTGCCGCGAAGCACCGTGCAAGGATCTTTCAAACATATGAGGAAGTGCTGGCATCGCCGGACGTGGACGCGGTGGCCCTGTGCACGCCCAGCGGGCTGCACACGCCGCAAGCGCTGCAAGCCATGCGCATGGGCAAACATGTCCTGACAGAAAAACCCATGAGCCTGACGCTCAAAGAAGCGGACGACCTTATCGCCACGCAGCAAGAAACGGGGCGTAAAGGCAGCGTCATCTCCCAGTATCGTTTCACCCCGGCGGTGGAAGAGATCAAAAGGGCGCTTGCCCTTGGCGCTTTCGGCAACGTTGTTTCCGGCAGCCTCCAGATGAAGTATTACCGTTCCAAGGAATACTACGCATCGGGCGCATGGCGCGGCACGTGGGAGATGGACGGCGGCGGCGCGCTGATGAATCAGGGCATCCACGGCATCGACATTTTCCGCACACTCATGGGCGCACCCAAGCAACTGACGGGCTATGCGCGCACGCAAACGCATGCCATTGAAGTAGAGGATTCCGCCGTCGCCATTGTAGAATTCCACTCCGGCGCAGTGGGCACGATTGAAGGCTCCACCACCTGTTTCCCGGGCTATCCCAGACGCATTGAAATATGCGGCGACAAAGGCAGCGTGGTGCTGGAGGAGGATGCCATCCTCAGATGGGATCTTCCCATCCCGTGTACGCTTACCGTAGGTACACCGGCGCAGAATGTTGCGTCCAGTGACCCTATGGCTATTTCGTCGGTGGGGCACACTAAACACTACATCAATTTCACGCGGGCGATCCTCTATGATGAACCCATTCTGGCGGATTTCAGGGCCGGCCGTGAGCCCCTGGAGATCATCCTTGCCATTTATGCGTCATCCAAGGAAGGCAAGTCCATTAGTTTGAGGGATTTTGCATGATGCTTACACATAAAGTTGACAACTTGGAGGTCTTCATTCTTCCTAACAGAGAGATCATGGGCAAGGCTGCGGCGCAAGCCGGCGCCAAGCACCTGCGCGGCCTTCTGAAAACGCAAGATGAGGTGAATGTTATATTCGCCGCCGCCCCTTCCCAGGAGGAAATGATGGCGGCACTCATCAACGAAGAAGACATCGACTGGGGACGGGTAAACGCGCTGCACATGGATAACTACATCGCGCTGCCGGATTCTGCCCCGCAGCAATTCTCCAATTTCCTCAGGATCAGACTTTTCCGCAAGCTTCCGTTTAGGTCGATTCACACCATGGGCAATCAGGGGGATTCGGCGGAACAGTATGCCGCTATCCTGAAACAATTCCCGCCGGACGTATGCTTCATGGGTATCGGCGAAAACGGGCACATCGCTTTTAATGACCCCATCAACGCGCACTTTGACGATCCCTTGCCCGTCAAACGCGTTGAACTGGACTATGCGTGCCGTATGCAGCAAGTGAATGAAGGCAATTTTGCCTCCCTGGAACAAGTGCCCACCCACGCCGTCACATTGACTATTCCCACGCTGATGGGGTGCAAGGCCATTGTCTGTACCGTGCCGGGAAGGAACAAAGCGCGGGCGATAGTCAAAGTGGTGGAAGAAGACATCACCGAGGAATGCCCGGCGTCTATTTTGAGGCGCCACCCCGAGGCATCGCTGTACCTGGATAAGGAGGCGGCATCGCTGCTGACTAACTTGTGAGAACGGCGATAATCAATGCCCGCATGCTGATTGCAGACACTTGGCGCGACGGGCAACACTTGCTGGTGGAGAACGGGCTCATTGCGGCCCTTTCGGAAAGCGCATTTGATTGCGACATCACAGTAGATGCAGCGGGTGCAACGCTGTGCCCCGGACTTATCGACCTGCACGTGCACGGGGGCGGCGGATACGACTTTATGGACGCGACGACGGAAACCGTGATCGGTGCGGCCCAGGCTCACCTTATGGGAGGCACCACCACGCTGTTGCCCACCACGGTGTGCTCTTCGGATGATGAGGTGCATCAATTGGCGCTCGCCTTGTCATCCGCCAAAACAAGTGGTGCGCTCCTGCCCCACATGCCAGGACTGCACCTGGAAGGGCCATACTTTTCAAAGGAACAAGCCGGTGCGCAGGACCCTGAATATATCACGATCCCGTCTCCCGAAAGGTTCAAGCGACTCCTGGAAAAAGCGGGCGATGTGGCGCGCATGAGCGTGGCTGTGGAACTGCCGGGGGCGCTTGAACTGGGCGATTATCTCAAGGAAAAGGGCATTCTGGCCGCCATCGGCCACTCCAATGCCGATTATGACGAGGTGCTGTCCGCCGCGGAACACGGCTACACACATGTCACGCACTTGTACAGCGGCATGAGCAGCCTGCACCGGGTGGGCGCCAGGCGGGTACTGGGTGTGGTGGAAAGCGCCTATCTCATAGACGAACTGACGGTAGAGATCATCGCGGACGGTATTCATTTGCCGCCGGAACTGCTTCGCCTCATCCTCAAGTGCAAGGCGCATGACAAGATCATCCTGGTAACCGACGCCTTAGGCGGCATGGGATTGCCTGACGGAAGTGAAATAGTATTGGGCAGCAAAAAGAACGGACGCAAAGCCGTCGTTGACGGCGGCGTAGCTTACATGCCGGACAGAAGCTGTTACGCGGGAAGCGTGGTCTCGGCTATGGGGTGCGTGCGCACCATGGTGGAGAAAACGGGATTGACCCTCGCGGAAGCACTGAAGATGATGACTGTAAATCCTGCGCGGGCACTCAAGTTGCAGGAGAACAAGGGCAGCTTGCAGCCCGGTTTTGACGCGGATCTGTTGCTGATCGATAACAACATGCGAGTGCAAACGGTTTTTGTCGCCGGCAAAATGGCGGTCAAAAACGGGAAAGTATTAAGCTGATATCCAATCCGCTATTCAACACAAAATGCCCTGCCGGTCATCCCATGATGATAGGCAGGGCATTTTATGAGCGACTTTGAACCAGGGACGTTTATCCCAGTCTGCTTTTGTCCATCCACAAACCAAGTGCAGGGTTGGAAATGTAGAAGATTTCTTCGCCGTCCGCCAGCGTATTGTAACCTTCTGTGAGCGTATCCGGAGAGTAGCGCTTGATGGCTTCGTCATAGGGCATATGGCCGTATCCGACGCTTTCCACTTCATTTTTTGGTAAGCCGCGGGTGCAATAGGTGATGGAAAACCTGCCGTCGCTGCTGCCGTGTATCAAATGCGCGGCGGCGGACAGATTGCACTGGAGATCATCCTGCTCGTTCACTTGCTTTAGGACATACTCGCGGCCCTTGTACCCATATTTGCGTATCAACTTGTCCACTTCTTTATCTTCGCCGAACTTGTCGACGCCCGGCGCCAAAACGATCAGGTCCCCGTCGTCTTTAATGGCCATGCGGGTACGATACACCGCTTTATTGCCCAGCCATGTAGATTTGAATTCCTTTTCGTCAAGCAGTACTACAGCTCTTTTGATGGGTTTCTCCAACGCGATGATGTTCTTCTTCTGGGCCAGGGCGACAGCCTCTTCAAAGAGCTTCCGTTGCCGGCCCATGAACAGTCCGTGCGTACGAATATGCCCGCCGGGCGCGTCTGTCACCGTGAGGATGTACTCCAGCGGCAAATGCTGAATAAAATGCTCTTCGGCATAATCCAAAACCCGGCGCACCGGCGTTTTGTCCTTGCCCATAATGCGCTCCAGACCATAAAATGCGCCCAGCATATGGGAGGAGCTGATCATGCGGGAGCCGCCGCAACCCACGAAGATATTCTTGGAGTAATTGGCCATGCCAACCACTTCATGCGGCACGACCTGCCCGATGGACAGGATCAGATCGTAGGCAGGTTCCAGCAAACGCCTGTTGATCTCCACCGGAATGGGCGCATCCATGAGGCCTTCGGACACATCCTTGACCAGTTCACCGGGCACTTCGCCGATCTCGTCCACATCGGTGCGCCAATTGTGCACCAGCATCCTGTCGTAGGGTACCGAACCAAACATACACGCCCATTCAGATGGGCTGACCGGCACGTGCGTGCCCAGGGCAGGCAGAATGTCCACCTGCACGTTGGGTGCCAGAATACCGTAAAGCACTTGCACGATGAGCCCGGCATTCGAATGATACCGCGTAAAGTCCGGCGGAATGAGCAGCACCTTCCTAAGGCACTGCTTTTTCTCTTTCAAGTATTCCTGAAGCGCCTGAGCAATCTGCTTTTCATCAAGCCCGTGCGCGTCCTTTGCGTACAACGTTTTCGGTTTCATATTATTATGCATTGTATGTGGAAGAAGACGTGTCGCCGCCTTTTCCGGTCCAATTTGTGTGGAAGAATTCGCCGCGCTCATGATCGACCCTTTCATAGGTATGCGCGCCAAAATAATCACGCTGTGCCTGCAGGAGGTTGGCACTGCCGCGTGCCAGGCGAAGGCCGTCATAGTAGCTCAGCGCGCTGGTCATAGCCGGCAGCGGAATGCCTTGATTGAGGGCCTCCGCACACACTGACCGCCAGCCGGGCAGCGCTTCCTCCACCGCTTGCCCAAAGTAAGGGGCGAAGAGGAGGTTCTCAAGGTTCGGCTCCTCTTTGAACGCATCGGTGATCTTGCCCAGGAAAGCGCTGCGTATGATGCAGCCGCCGCGCCACATCAGCGCGATACCGCCAAAATTGAGATTCCAGCCATATTCTTTGGCGGCGGAAGCCATCAACAGATAGCCCTGCGTGTAAGAAATGATTTTCGCGGCGTACAATGCGCGGCGGATGGATTCAACAAATAGTTCCTTGTCGCCCGTAAACTGCACGCCCTTGTTTTTGAGCTTCTGTGACGCCTTGACGCGGCCGTCCTTATCAGCCGACAGATACCGCGCAAACACGGCTTCGCCGATCAGCGTCAGCGGTACGCCCTGATCCAGCGCCGCCGTTGCTGTCCACTTGCCCGTGCCCTTCTGCCCGGCAGTGTCCAAAATCTTGTCCACCAGCGGCAAACCGTCCTCGTCCTTGGTTTTCAGGATATCCGCGGTAATTTCGATGAGATAGCTGTCCANNTATTCGATGCCGTTATGCACCATTTTAACAAAGTGGCCTGCGCCGTCTTCACCTACCCAGTCGCAGCAGGGCTGCCCATCCACCTTGGCAGCAATACCCTGCAGAATGGGCTTCACATGCGGCCATGCTTCGGGCGAACCGCCCGGCATGATGCTGGGGCCCTTCAGCGCGCCTTCTTCGCCGCCGGATACGCCGGTACCGATGTAGTACAGGCCTTTACTTTCGACATACTTGGTACGGCGGGCGGTGTCCGGGAAATGACTGTTGCCGCCGTCGATGATAATGTCGCCTTTGCTAAGAAGCGGCAGCAGTGCTTCGATGAAATCATCCACCGGTTGGCCGGCCTTGACCATAAGCATTACTTTGCGTGGCAGGGACAGCGCGGACACCAGTTCCTCAAGAGAATAGGTGCCGATAATGTTTTTGCCCTTGGCGCGGCTCTTGATGAAATCCGTCACCCTTTGGGTGGTGCGGTTGAACACCGCCACCGTAAACCCCTTGCTTTCCATGTTCATCACAAGGTTTTCGCCCATGACTGCCAATCCGATAAGCCCGATATCCGCTTTATTCATATTCCTGCTCCTTCATTTAGCGCTTGACGCGCGCGTTGCCTTCCCAAATGCTCCAGATCTGCTCTTCATCAGCGGGAGACGCATAGTCTTCCAGCATGGTGCATGTCAGGGCCCCCGCGGCCCAGGCAAAGTGCAGACATTTTTCTCCGTCCCAACCCTTCAACAGCCCGTACAAAAGGCCGCTGACAAATGAGTCACCGCCGCCGATCCGGTCCAACACCTGGATTGCGCGCGGGGGGGCGATATGCCATTTGTCGTCCATATTTAGCAGAGCGCCCCACAGATGTTCGTTGGCAGAAATGACCTGACGCAAGGTAGTGGCAAATACTTTTGTCTTGGGGTATTGTTTGCGCGCTTGGGAGATCATGCCCTGGAATTCCGCCGTCTTGTCCCCCACGTTCTTTCCCCCGGCTTCCGGACCGTGCAGCCCCAAAGCCAGCTGGTAATCTTCCTCATTGCCGATGAGGATGTCCGCCTCAGAAGCGATGGCGGAAAAAACATCCCGCAATTCCGCTTCCCGGTTCTTCCAAAATGACGCGCGATGGTTAAGGTCAAAACTGATCTTTGTGCCGGTTTCTTTCGCCTTGTTCGCCAAATCCAGGCAAAACTGCGCTGTTTCGGGCGACAGAGCCGCAAACAAGCCGGAGAAGTGGATCATTCGCGCGCCGTCGGTTTCCAGAATCTTCTCCAGGTCAAAATACTTGGTTTCCAATAATCTTCCGACTTCGCCGGCACGGTCATTGTGCACGCGCGGCCCGCGCACCCCAAAGCCGGAATCGGCAATGTTAAACTGGTGACGCAGCCCCCAAGGGCCGCCCTGTTCAAGTTCCGGCCCCACAAAGTCAATAAAGCGCCTGCCCAATTCCCGCTTGATGAAGGCGGCTATTGGGCTATCCTTAACAAACGCCGTTAATACACGGGTTTTGAGGCCCAAAGAAGCCGACACATTCAGGACATTGCTTTCCGCGCTGGTGGCCTGCATGAACAAGCGGCTGCCGATGCCTGCCGGCTGACGGTCCTCAGGCGTGATGCGCACGCCCATACTGGTTGGTGTGATCAGGTCAAACATAAAGATAATCTCCTCCCAAAATTGCTATACGCCCGAATATGCGTTGAACCCGCCGTCCACAGGGATCACCACGCCATTTACAAAGCCTGACGCTTCCGGGGAAATCAGGTACAGCAGTGTCCCGATAAGTTCCTCCGCTTCGCCAAAACGGCCCATGGGCGTGGCAGCCAGAATCTTTCCGGTGCGGAGGGTAGGTTCGCCGTTTTCCTTGAATAAGAGCGTACGGTTCTGATCCGTGGCATAGAACCCGGGCGCAATGGCGTTGACACGCAGGCCGCTCTTGGCGAAGTAAATGGCCATCCACTGGGTCAAGTTGTTGATCGCCGCCTTGGCGCCGCTATACCCAAGGACTTTGGTAAGCGGGCGGAAGCCGCTCATGGACGAAATGTTGATGACCGTCGCACCCGGCATCCCGACCATCTCCTGCGCAAAGACCTGCGTCGGAAGCAGCGTGCCCTGATAATTAAGGTCGAACACGTCACGTATTTTGCCTGCGTCAAGCTGAAAAAA
>LFTR01000077.1:4258-4436 GCA_001513425.1 Clostridiales bacterium DTU024 | reverse complement strand
TGTCTGCAATCAGATTAACATAAACCAATTTAATGGAGGGATGCACTTTGAAGAGACGGCGTTCGGTAGATTTTCTTTTCATATTTCCCTGCGCGTTTGCGTTTGTCATGGTCATAATTATCCCATTTTTCCTGGGTATCTATTATGCCATGACTGACTGGAACGGCGTCAACCCCAT
>LFTR01000077.1:2752-4058 GCA_001513425.1 Clostridiales bacterium DTU024 | reverse complement strand
TGGCAGTTTATTTTCAATAATGTCGTTACCGAGTTTGCGGGTTCATTGGGGATCGCGTGGCTCAACAGGTCGCTCATAGCGCGAAAGGAAACCGTCATTTGGGCGATGAGCGCAGTGAACACCTGGCAGTATTCCGGCTATATCATGATGATTTATGTCGCTTCCATCCAATCGATACCCGATTCCATCATGGAAGCCGCCAGCGTGGATGGTGCCAATTACCGCACCAGAGTGCTGAAGATCATGATGCCCATGATGGCCAGTGCCTTTACCGTGACACTGTTTTTGACGCTGACTAACTCGTTTAAGATGTACGACCTTAACGCTGCGCTCACCAACGGCGGCCCTGCCATGCGGTTTATGGGTGTTGCGATTCGTTCCAGTCAATTGCTGGCGATGGACATTTATCGCACTGCCAATCAATTTAACCTTATGGCGCAAGCGCAGGCAAAATCGGTTGTCTTCTTTGTGGTATTGGTGGTATTTTCCCTTCTGCAAGTCTACTACAATAAGCGCAGGGAGGTGGAAGCATGAGCCGCGCCACAGTTCAAAACCGGAAAGAGCACATGAACGAGCGCACGTCCCCCGGCATGGTGGCGCTTGAGGTACTCGCTATTATTCTGTTCCTTGTGTTTATGATTCCCTTCATTCTGGTAATCTTCAACTCGTCAAAGACCGCGACGGATATTGCTATCAGCCCCATCTCATTCCCTACCAACTTTGGGCAGCTTGGCATCAATGTTAAGGCGATTTTTGATAATCCCTCCACCGACTATATTGGCGCGTTCTTTGATTCGCTCATTATCACCGTCTTGTCGCTGGCAGTCATTGCCATCTTTTCCAGCATGTGCGCGTGGGCGCTGGTGCGCAACAAGACCAAATCGTCCACCGCTATCTTCATGTTCTTTGTTGCCGCCATGGTTATCCCTTTCCAGGTTGTCATGTTTCCCCTGGTGTCCTGGTTTAAGGTGATTGGTGATAACACGGGTATACCCCTGCTGGGAACATATCACGGCATTGTGTTTGCGTATCTTGGCTTTGGCTGTTCCATGTCCATCTTCATCCTGCACGGCTTCATAAAGAATATCCCGTTGGAACTGGAAGAAGCCGCCACCATTGACGGCTGCGGGCAAGCGCGCACTTTCTTCGAGATCGTCATTCCGCTTTTGCAGCCAACCATCACTACCGTGCTCATCCTCAATGGCATATGGATATGGAACGACTTCCTCCTGCCGCTTTTGGTGCTGGGCGCGTCAGGCCGCGTGCAAACGATTCCCCTGGCCGTCACAGCGTTCGTGGGCTCATA
>LFTR01000077.1:1042-2646 GCA_001513425.1 Clostridiales bacterium DTU024 | reverse complement strand
AATGCGGCCCCGCCTATTCAAGCAGGCTTTTCTTGTGCTATAATCAGCCTGCATTGGAAGGAGGGGCCATATTATGTTGCGAAGCTACACCGCGGAAGATCTGAAAGCCGTTGTCGACCTGTGGAATGCCAGTGTACACGATAACGAAGTTGTCTACCCGGAAGCGACGGCGCAGTATTTTGAGGACAAGATTCTCAATAACGACACTTATGACGGTGACTTTGCCTTGGTGTGGGAAGAAGACGGCGAAGTCGTGGGCTATATGCTGGGCGTGCCGCATTCATCCGCCCGCAGCGTTCCGCAGGAGGGCCGCAAGCCCGGCTATATTGTGTGCTTTTTTATCAGGCGCGACAAGCGCGGCCGCGGCATCGGAAAAAAGCTGCTGCAGGAAGTGGAAAAGCGCATGCGCGAAAAGGGTCGGACCAGCCTGGCGCTGTCGGCCGGAAGCCCCATTCAGCTGGACTGGATCATTCCTGGTACGCCCGGGCACGACCACAACAATGCCCCCGGCGCGGACATGCAAAGCGATGGTTACGGATTCCTCCTGGAGGAGGGGTTTACCCCCGTCCAGACCGAAGTCGCCATGTATCTTGATTTGAAGGATTACCGGGAACCCGAGGACATTCAGGAAAAGATCGAGCGGCTGGAAGCGGAGGGCATCGCGGTCGGCCGATATGATCCCCGACTGGGTTATGAATTTGATCAAATGTGTGACCGCGTGGGCAGCGAATACTGGCGGCAGGTACTAATGGAAGAAACCGCCAAAGCGCAGCCGCGCATTATACTGGCAGCGACTGTGCCCGGGCATATCGTAGCGTTTACGGGGCCTGTGGACAAACAGCCCAGCGGACGCGGGTGGTTCACCGGCATTTGTACCGACCCCATCTACGAGAAGCGCGGCATCGGCACGGTACTGTTTCACCTGCTGATGCAGGAGTTCATCCTGGAAGGAGCATCGTTCTCCTCCCTTTTCACTACAGAAAATAACCACGCGCGCAAGGTATACGAGCGCGTCGGTTTCCGTGTGGCACGGCGCTTTGCTGTGCTGTACAAAGTGTTGTAAAAATACATCGTTATCTGGAGGGACTATGTCCAATATACCCGAGGGGAAGAATCCTCTGAGTCTTATTCTTCTGCGCGTCGTCAGTGGTATTCTCATTGGCGGCGGCGCCATTTTACCCGGCGTCTCCGGCGGTGTGCTGGCGGTGGTTTTCGGCATCTACCGTCCCATGATGGAACTGCTGAGCCACCCTTTCAAGGCGTTCAGCAAGTACTGGAAGCTGTTCTTGCCCGTAGGCATCGGGGTGGTGCTGGGTTTTGTCGGGTTTGCCAAGGTCGTAGGCACCCTGTTCCAGCGGTACGAAACGCAAATGCTGTGGCTGTTTATCGGGCTCATTTTGGGGACCATTCCTATGCTGCTCAAGAACGCGCGGCAGGAGGGGAAAACGCGGCGGCAGGATGTGTTGTCGCTCATTATTGCTTTTGCTGTGCTGGTTGCTTTTCTGTTAGTCATCAACCGCGCCGGACGCCTCAGCATCGCGCTGACGCCCGTGTGGGCTTTCATTAGCGGCATCGTGTGGGGGTTCAGCCTGGTGGTACCGGGG
>LFTR01000077.1:0-989 GCA_001513425.1 Clostridiales bacterium DTU024 | reverse complement strand
GTGGTGCTGCCGCTGGTGCTGGGCATCGCGGTGGTCGCGCTGTTGTTTGCCCGCCTGGTGGACAGGCTGTTCAACAAACACTACGGAATCGCCTCGCACGCCGTTATCGGACTGGTGCTGGCGAGCACCTTTGGCATTATTCCT
Source organism: Clostridiales bacterium DTU024 (assembly GCA_001513425.1). GTDB lineage: Bacteria > Bacillota > Clostridia > Christensenellales > Aristaeellaceae > DTU024. The sequence continues at coordinate 845 of LFTR01000077.1, read as the reverse complement.
CCCGTCAAGGATGCTCTTTCGTTGTTTGGCGGACTGGGCTTGGCGGTGCTGGGGTTCATCATTGCCGTTGTGCTGGACAGATGGCAAAATCAAGTGAAGCCAAAAGATTAATCGCGGCACTGCCGTACGCAATTTGCGCCGCCAAATAGGCGGCGTTTTTAATGCGAGTCATTGCTTGTCACCTGATAGGTATTGCATAATGGACATGGAACTGATGCGCACGATGCCGGCGAATAAAGTGAAAAATGGAGGATAAAGTGGGTACACAAACCAAAAAGGTCGCAAGAGACACAAAAGAAGTGGGGACAAGACCCAAAAAGGTCGCAACATCCCGCGTCGACGCCGCCGCTGCCGCGCGAATAAAATCCCTTGCGCTAAGCCAATTGGGTGCCAGCCTTTCGGAGGGGCACGCCAGTGTGGCGGAACTGCTCAGAATTCTCGCGATCAAGGAAAGCGCCGCCACGGTCCCTCCTGTGCAGCCCCTGCTGCCGGATGAATGGCGGCTTTCGCGCGAATAGCGGTCTTCACATCCTGCACACGAAAACGCCAAAAACTGCTTGCACGAACCGAAAACCAATGCTATACTATCCAAGCGTTCGCAAACGAACGCTCCGGGGCATTAGCACAGTTGGTAGGACGAGGTAAGCGTACTTTCGCCCCTGACAAGCCCCGATCCACCTGCCAAACTCGGCAAAGAACCTTCGGCTTCGACCACCTCGAGTTCATGGTCGAAAAACTCTTCCTCACATAGCCAAAACAGTGAGGGAAACCAACACGGGGCTATAGCACAGTTGGTAGGACGAGGTAAGCGTACTTTCGCCCCAACCAAGCCCCAAACCACCTGC
>LFTR01000053.1 GCA_001513425.1 Clostridiales bacterium DTU024 | reverse complement strand
CCAATCACCTTAAACCAGGACACCAGGGGAAACATGACAACCTGGAAAGGGATAACCATGGCAGCAACAAAGAACATGAAGATAGCGGTAGACGATTTGGTCTTGTTGCGCACCAGCGCCCACGCGCACATGCTGGAAAAGATGGCGATGACTGCCAGCGACAATACGGTGATAATGAGCGAATCAAAGAACGCGCCAACATAGTCGGTGGAGGGATTATCAAAAATCGCCTTAACATTGATGCCAAGCTGCCCAAAGTTGGTAGGGAATGAGATGGGGCTGATGGCAATATCCGTCGCGGTCTTTGACGAGTTGAAGATTACCAGAATGAAGGGAATCATAAACACAAGGAACAGAATAATAACGAATACCTCCAGCGCCACCATGCCGGGGGACGTGCGCTCGTTCATGTGCTCTTTCTGGTTTCGAACAGTGACGCGGTTCATGCTTCCACCTCCCTGCGCTTATTGTAGTAGACTTGCAGAAGGGAAAATACCACCAATACCACAAAGAAGACAACCGATTTTGCCTGCGCCTGCGCCATAAGGTTAAATTGATTGGCAGTGCGATAAATGTCCATCGCCAACAATTGACTGGAGCGAATCGCAACACCCATAAACCGCATGGCAGGGCCGCCGTTGGTGAGCGCAGCGTTGAGGTCGTACATTTTAAACGAGTTAGTCAGCGTCAAAAACAGTGTCACGGTAAAGGCACTGGCCATCATGGGCATCATGATCTTCAGCACCCTGGTGCGGTAATTGGCACCGTCCACGCTGGCGGCTTCCATGATGGAATCGGGTATGGATTGGATGGAAGCGACGTAAATCATCATGATATAGCCGGAATACTGCCAGGTGTTCACTGCGCTCATTGCCCAAATGACGGTTTCTTTTCGCGCTATGAGCGACCTGTCAAGCCACGCGATCCCCAATGAACCCGCAAACTCGGTAACGACATTATTGAAAATAAACTGCCAAATATAACCCAGCACGATGCCGCCGATAAGGTTGGGGACGAAGAAGCCGGCGCGGTAAAAATGACGCCCCTTCACCCGGCCGGTAACCAGCAGCGCCAGCAAAAAGCCCACGACATTCACCGACACGATGTTGATAGCCGAATACTGCAGCGTGATCAGAAAGGAGTAGATGAACTGTGGCTCCCCAAACATGTAGCGGAAGTTTTCGAAACCCACCCATGAGATAATGGGGTTGACGCCGTTCCAGTCAGTCATGGCATAATAGATACCCAGGAAAAATGGGATAATAATGACCATGACAAACGCAAACGCGCAGGGAAATATGAAAAGAAAATCTACCGTACGCCGTCTCTTCAAAGTGCATCCCTCCATTAAATTGGTTTATGTTAATCTGATTGCAGACAGTATAACGCAATTGCCGCGAAATGAAAAGAGGGAGGGCCATTTTGGCCCTCCCCGGGATACTGACTTATTTTGCGATAGCTTCGAAGGCGGCGGTGACGTCGTTCACAAAGGCTTCCACGTCACGGTCCAGACCAAACAATTCGAAGATCGGGCCCAGTGTTCCCTGGTTGAAACCATCGGGATTCTGGCCGAAGTACCAGTTGAAGTTGCCGCCGCGCGCGCTGGCTTCCACCAAAGCGGCAGACAATTGACCGGTAGGTTGGATGGAAACAGACTTGAACGCAGGCACCATGCCGGCATTGTTCACCATGTAGTTCGCTCCGTCTTCAGACAGCGCCATGTAATTGAGGAACTCAATGGCGGCAGCCTGCTGTTCGGGTGTCGCTTGGCTGTTGACCGCATACCACGAAGGAGGAGCCATGAAAAGTCCGTGGGTCTCTTCTTCCATGAAGTTGTGCGAGACATAGCCCATCTTGAAGGGGGTGTAGTTCTGCTCTTCAACAAACTTCTTCACGTCAGGATCGATCCAGTTGCCCTGCGTGATGAAGGCGGCTTTTTGGGCCACAAAGGGAACAACCTGCGCGTTGTAGTCGCCGTTAAGCAAGACTTCCTGATCGGAATAGTCAAACAACAGCTTCAGATAGTTGGCAAAAGCGGTGAGACGTTCCTGATCCACTTCGCCGCGCAGCAGGGCTTCATGCACGGATGCATCGTTGTAATCCAAATAGCCCGCATAGAATGCATTGAACACGTGCTGAGAGGTAACCCACCACATGCCGCCCGCCACCGAGGTACTGACAGATACGACGCTGTCCAGACCCAACTCAGCCTTCATGCCGTCGATCTTCTCAAACGCAGCTTTGACGGCGGAGAAGGTAGTCAGCGTGTCGGGATCAATTTCAGCCTTTTCGAGGATATCAGCGTTGTATCCAAGGCCGAACCCTTCCATGGCAACAGGGAAGCCTACGGTTTTGCCGTCGGGATCAAAGTAGGCCAGATCGGTATCCTTCGCCCAATCGGTATCAGTCATATCCAGGATGTAGTCTTTCCACAGATCATAGCCACCCTTGCCTTCGAACTGGAAGATGGTGGGCATCTGACCGGCAGTCAGTTTGGCTTTGAGGGCGCCGCCGTAGTCCGCGCCGCCGCCTAATGTGCTGGCGACCACCTGGACGCCGGGATGGGTTTCATTGTAGAGCTTGGTGAATTCCTGCAGATGTGAGTCGATTTCGACTTTCAGCTGGAAAAATTCAACCACAACGGGTTCTTGCGCCGACGCGGGAACCAACGTTAGGCTCAGGAGCATTGCCAGAGACAAGACCAGGGATACAAGTTTACGCATATGAGATATCCTCCTTGATGATTGTATTGAGCGCTTTAGCGCTTTCCATACATTTATTATACCCCGGGTTCCATAACTATATCAATAGAAACAAAAAAAAGCGGCGAAATTGTATAATATGGCAAAAAACAAGTCATATCCTTGCTTTTCCAGGCGTTCCAAGGGTCTTC
>LFTR01000141.1 GCA_001513425.1 Clostridiales bacterium DTU024 | reverse complement strand
GCATTTTCCCGACCGTCGCGCAGATCATATCACATGTCATCGACCATGGCATGACCATCCAGGAAGCCATTGACACCCCGCGCATCTTTGATAACGCCGGCAATAAGATCAATTACGAATCCGGTGAAAACGGCTTGAAACCCGAGACCGTCAAAGCGCTTGAAGACATGGGCCACGAAATGGTCGAGAGAGGCGAGTGGGACCTCTACTTCGGCGGCGTTCAGGGAATTGTGTACCGTGAAGACGGCACGCTGCACGGCGGCGCAGACCCGCGGCGTGACGGCAAAGCCGTCGGCTTCTAAATCTCTCTTTCCCGGCGGGCTATTCCGCCCGCCGGGCTTATATATTTACCCCACAATAAAGGAAGGAATAACAACATGCGTAAACTGATCTCCATTTTTCTCGCCCTCATGCTCGCACTGAGCGCGAGCGCCATGATCGCGGAAACCGCAGAACCCGCCCCTGAGGCCCTTGCCTTAACAGGCCCCTACGTTTTGACCTCTGCCGGCCAGAGCGCTGACTTCCAGATGGTGAAAACCATGCTGAAAATGAACAAAGTCGAAAACTTCACCGAGGACGCTCTTCTCAGTCCCGAAACGATGCCGGAAGATACCGCCACAATCATTATTGTCATCGGCGGAAGCTCCAAGGGCCTTGGCGCCGCAGGCATCGATGCCGAGCAGGAACTGGAGCGCATCGACAGCGTTGTCAAATACGCTGCCGAAAAAGAAATCCCGATCCTTGCCATGCACATTGGCGGCGCTGCGCGCCGCGGCGAGCTATCCGACAAATTCATCGAGCCGGTCGTGGCCGTTGCCCAAGCCTGCATCGTCGTTGAGGAAGCAAACTTAAGCGACGATCTGTTTGGCGAACTGGGCGAAAAATACGAAGTACCCATGACGTTCATTCAAAAGAAAAGCGACGGTGCTACGGCACTCAAGGACATCCTGCACTGAAAAAAGGCAGGCGCGGCAACAATTGCTGCGCCTGCTTAACTTAAGGAGCTATTAAATGAGCATAGAACTGATTGTCTTTATTGCCATGGTCGGCACCTTTATGGTCGGTTGCTTTGCTGCAAAACTCCCTGTCAGCGTGTCCATGCTTCTTGCCTCCGTTGTAGGCGCACTCGTGGGCGGCCAGGGAGTTCCGGTTCGTCATCTGGTGGAGGGGACGTTTTCCTATATCGACACCATCCTGACGATCGCGACAGCAATGGTTTTTATGAAGGTGGTAGAAAAATCGGGGGCACTGGACGCCTTAAGCTCCCTGATCATCGAAAAGTTCCATAAGGTTCCCGCCTTGCTTCTGATCCTGATCATGCTGGTAATTATGTTTCCCGGCATGATAACCGGCTCTTCCACGGCTTCCGTGCTGTCTGCCGGCAGCATCATGGCTCCCATCCTACTTTTAATGGGCATTCCAAGGGCAAAAACCGGCGCAATCATTGCCACGGGCGGTTTGTTGGGCATGATCGCCCCGCCCACCAACATTCCGGCAATGATCATCTGCGGCGGTATCGACATGCCGTATGCGGGCTTCATGCTGCCGCTGGCTGTCCTTACCTTCCCACTGGCGTTCTTATTCATCCTGATGCTGGGGTACAAGTATGTACGCAAAATGGATTACGCCGTCATCGAGAAGAAATTGGATAAGGACCTTCGCAAGACCTACGGTATCCGCATCTACCTGCCCATCATTGTCCTGCTGGCGCTGATGGTGCTGGACAGCGTGATTCCGTCCCTGCCCAATGTCGGCACACCGGTCATGTTCCTGATTGCCGCCTTTGTCGGCCTGTTTACGGGCAAAAAGCTGAACATCCTCACCACCTCCAAAGAAGGCGTCAAGGATGTACTGCCCGTTATGGGCATCTTGATGGGTGTCGGCATGTTCATCCAGATCATGACGCTTACCGGTGTTCGCGGCCTGATCGTCAATACCAGTTTGTCGCTCCCCAATGGCTGGCTCTTTGTCGCCATGGCGATCGCCGTCCCGGCATTCGGCGCCATCTCATCTTTCGGTTCCGCTTCCGTACTGGGCGTGCCCTTTACCTTGGCCATGATTTCCGGTAACCAGGTCATCATCGTGGCAGCCCTTTCTTTGCTGGCAGCGGTGGGCGACATGGTTCCTCCGACGGCGTTGGCCGGCATTTTTGCAGCCCAGGTTGTGGGCGAGCCCAAATACACAAGGGTACTGAAAAAGGCAGTAATTCCGATTATAATATTGATCGCGTATTCGCTTATCTTTATCATTTTCTCCAAGCCTATTGGCGCATTCTTCAACATTTAAGGAAGGAGGGAACAATATGACAATCGTTTATCTGGTGATTCTCGCGCTTGTGCTGGGATTGGTTATCTGGAATCTGTTTACCGAAGAAAAGTTCGTCAACCAAGTAACAGCCTTCATGGTCATCGTTCCTCTCATCCTTCGATTGCTGCTGATCAAGTAAGAGAGGGAAAGAAGAATGAAAAAACATCACACAACTGCCATAGTTCTATTGGCCGCCGCTGCGGCTCTGTGCGTATATGCGGGCACCATGTTCTTGTCTCTTAGGGAACCGGACATCCTCAAGCCCGGCCCCGGAGTTGTTGAAGTTCGCAAGCTGAGCGATTATTTCGCGCCGCTCAAAGGCACCCGCGGTGACACCGACATTTATGTCTTGAAAGGTGCCCAGGAAGGCGGCAAGGTCCTTGTCCTGGGCGGCACACACGCCAACGAGCCGTCAGGATATCTGAGCGCAGTCGTGCTTGTTGAAAAAGCGCAGATTGCCGTCGGTGAGCTTTTTGTGATCCCGCGTGCCAACAACTCCGCGTTCACACACAACGACTCCCAGGAAGCGGCGCCCCTTTACCTCCACTTTACAAACCCCGCCGGAGAGGAGCGCGCGTTCCGCTACGGCTCACGTGCCACCAATGTTGTTGACCAATGGCCGGATCCTGATGTGTACGAGCATGCTTCCAGCGGTCAGCAGCTGTCCGGCAGTGAGACCAGGAACCTTAACCGCGGTTATCCCGGGCGTGCCGATGGCAACCTGACAGAACAAATGTGTTATGCCATCACAGAAATGATCAAAGAGGAAAACATCGGTTTAACGTTTGACCTGCATGAGGCTTCGCCGGAATACCCCGTGATCAACGCTACTGTCGCCCATGAAAAGTC
>LFTR01000192.1 GCA_001513425.1 Clostridiales bacterium DTU024 | reverse complement strand
GGTATACAGCCTGGTTTCCGCCACCTGCGGATTGCCGATGGTGAGTGTACCGGTTTTATCGAACACGAAGGTATCCACGCGGCTGAAATCCCGGATGACTTCGCTGCCCTTGAGCAGCACGCCGCTGCGCGCGCCGTTGCCGATGCCCGCCACATTGGACACGGGAACGCCGATGACCAGTGCGCCCGGGCAGCCCAAAACAAGGATGGTAATGGCAAGTTCAACGTTTTTGGAGATGAGGCCCACGATGAGCGCCAGCACAAGCACCGCGGGGGTGTACCACTTGGAGAAGCGGTCGATGAAGCGTTCCGCTTCGGACTTGGAATCCTGCGCCTCTTCGACCAGCTCAATAATGCGGCCAAAGGTGGTGTCCTCGCCCACGCGGTCCGCCAGGATGTGCACGGTGCCGTTTTCCACAATGGTGCCGGCGTACACCTTGGCGCCCTCTTGCTTGCCGGCAGGCACGGGCTCGCCGGTGATGCTTGCTTCGTTGATATGCGCGCGGCCCGAGAGCACCCTGCCGTCCACAGGCACCTTGGCGCCGGTCTTGACCATAAGGACGTCGCCGATGCCGACATCGTCGATGTCCACTTCACGGAACTCGCCCGAGGGCATCTGCTTGAAAGCGCTTTCGGGCGCCATTTCAGTCAGTTCGCGAATGGCGCTGCGGGTCTTGTTAAGCGTGCGCACTTCCAGGAAATCGCCAAACAGGAAAAGGAACGTGACGACGGCGGACTCCTCATAATTGCCTATTATTAGGGCGCCCACTACCGCGATAGTGACCAGCACGTCGATGGAGACGACTTTGACTTTGAGGGCCTGGTACGCCTGGATGGCGATGGGCGCCGCGCCCAGGACGGACGCGATGACCATCGCCCACGCCGCCACGTTTTCCGCGCCAAGGCCGTAATGGGCCGTGTAGGCGGTGACGATCAGCACTGCGCCCAGCAGCGTGATGAGCTTCTTTTTACCTAAGATGAACTTCTGCAAACGGATCCCTCCTCCTATGCGTTGGACGCGTTGTACGCCGTGTCCAGTTGTTTCAGCATGTTATAGACCGCTTCGTAGCTTTCGCAGACGTCGCCCGGGACGCGGTAATCGTGGGTCACGGCGCGAAGGCGGGCAAATTCCTCGTCGAGCTGCGGCCGCATGCTGCCCGCGGCACCCGATTTAGAGATGATGCTTTCCGTGAGCGCGCGGACCTCATGGAACTCCGGATGATTGCTGCCGTGCACCCTGTCCACGATGGGTACAAACTGCGCGAGCGTCTTCATATGCTGTTTGCGGGCCAGTTCAAATGCGTTCATATCTTTCATGGTGTTTCCCCCTTGCTTACTCGTGATAGCTGCATATTAGCACGCTTGCGCGGGAAATAAATTGACCCCGGTCAAAATTCAAAACAATTTGCGAACATGTCACTGCATGTCAGCGGCGAATGGGTTATGCTGTACCCGAGAGGAGGGGAACAAAGGTTCGCATACGATACAGACTGAGACAAGAAGGAGACGAAAGGAGACCGATGGAAAACGAATTGACCCTCAAGCAGACGCATCCGGAGACGTCGGCGGCGGCCGCCCCGGATGAAGAGGAAACGGCAGCGCCCGCGCAGGAAAAGGGGAAAGAGGCTGCGGCCGCGCTTCAGCTGCGGGAGCGCGAAAAGGCGCTGGAAAAGCGCGAGAGGCTGTTCAAATTGCGCGAAACGCTGCAGGAAAAGGGCCTGCCGCGTGAGTTGGCGGATTTGATCGACGTAAGCGACGAAGACAAAATTCAGGAAGCGCTGCAAAAGGCGGAAAAACTGGTGAGGAACCTGCGCCAGGGCACGGGCGGCGCGCCCCCGATCGGCACCCCGCCCGAAAACCTGGACAGCATGAGCTACCGCGAGCGCGCGGAACGGTATCTGAAGAGCAATGCCTACAGCATAAATGGAGGAATGTAAATGAGCGTAACGCTTAAAAAGGACCTGATCATCCCGGAAGTCGTGAGCGACATGGTGGAAACGAAGTTTGGCAGCCGTATCACCCTGCTGCCTGTGACGCAGGTGGACACGAGCCTGGAGGGCGTGCCCGGCGACACGCTGAAGTTCCCGTGCTTCCGATACATCGGCAAGGCGGAAAGCGTGGGTGAAAACGGCCAGGTAACGGCGGGCCTGCTGAGCGCGGACACCGTCACGGCGGGCGTCAAAAAGTACGCCAAAGCCGTGTGCATTACGGATGAGGCGCGGCTGTCGGGGTTGGGCGACCCGGTGGGCGAAGCGGCAAAGCAGCTGGCATTTGCCATCGACCACGCGGTGGACGAGGAATTATTTAAAGTGCTGGCTTCCCTGCCCTACAGCCGCAAGGCGGGCGTTGAAGCGCTGAGCGCAGACGCTGTGGCGGATGCCCTGGCGCTGTTCGGGGATGAGATGGAGGGCGAAAAGCTGCTGTTTACGGATGCCGCGGGGTTTACGCAGCTGCGCAAGGACCCGGGCTACATCAGGGCGAGCGACCTGGGACAGCGGATGATCTTTTCCGGCGTAGTGGGCGAGATCTGGGGGTGCCAGATCGTCATCACCTCCAGGCTGAAAGAAGACCTGATCACCAAGGAGAAGCAGCACTTTATCGTAAAGCCGGGAGCGCTCAGGCTGGTAAGCAAGCAAGGGACGATGCTGGAAGTGCAGCGCGAGCCGGAGTATATGCGCGATACACTGTTTGCCAGCAAGCACTGCGCAGCGTACCTGTATGACGCGGGGCGCGCCGTATCGCTGACGAAGTTTACGGGCCTTGAGGTGCTGAGCCCCGATTGCGGCATCCACGCGGAGCCCGGTGCGGCGGTGGGCGACACGCATCTGGTGATACCGGAGGAACTGGCGGCACCCAAGGGGTATACCTGGGTGTACATGAAGGACACCTCGGCCGCAGACAAGGGCACGTTCGGCACGGCGGTAACGGGCAGCACCGCCTGGCCGGGGAGTGATGCACCCATCGCGGCGGGGGCCAATACCTTCCTGCACGCCCTGCTGGTAACGGAAAGCGAGAAAAAGCCCGTCAAGACGTTCACCACGGCGGTGATAGCCGGGTAACACTCAATTGCGGGTTCCAAGGGGGCGCTCGCCCCCTTGGCGGGTCCGGGCAGAGCCCGCGTAACCGATTAACCTAAGCAGAAACAGCAAAGCGCATTTCTGCGACTATAGGATGAATCAACAAAGGC
>LFTR01000117.1:5612-9632 GCA_001513425.1 Clostridiales bacterium DTU024 | reverse complement strand
GGCCTACACAGGCTATAACATCCGGCGCGCGATCAACCTGACAACGCCGGACAAAGGAGCGATCCCTGGCATTCTTATGCTCCTGCAACACAGATTGCGTGCAAAAATGGCGATCAGCTGAGGGAAATGCAAAGAAACCCCCCTCCCGTCGCATCACCATACTTCCTCACTGCGAAAACCGCGTCCCGCGGTTCTTTCGGGGACTTTTTCGAACCCAAAACATGAAAAATGTCTGAAAACATAAGCGTTTTCAGACAAAATGTGGTCGAGGTGCAGGGATTCGAACCCTGGGCCTCTTGGTCCCGAACCAAGCACGCTACCAAACTGCGCTACACCTCGTGGAGCCAATAAAGGGACTCGAACCCTTGACCTGCGGTTTACGAAACCGCTGCTCTACCAGCTGAGCTATATTGGCATGCTGAACTGGTCAGCGCTCAATAATATAGCATAGGGATTTGGGAATGTCAAACGCGAAGATGGGGTGTTTTGTACCGCAGCAACACCGTTATTCTGCACCCCAAATCAGGCTGCGCGCCGCCCTCAAACCATCCACCGCACTGGACATGATGCCGCCCGCCTGGCCCGCGCCTTCCCCCGCGGGATATAGGCCGCGAATGTTGGACTGGAAACCCTCATCCCTTGGGATACGCACGGGGCTGGAAGAGCGTGTTTCCGTGGCGGTAAGAACGGCGTCCCTTTGAGCAAAGCCGCGCAGCCGCCTGTCGAACACGGTAATCGCTTCCCGCATGGCGTCCAGCGCAAACGCGGGCAACGCGCCTGTTATGTTACCCATGGTGACGCCCGGACTGTAGGTCGGCTTAACACCGCCCAATGAGGTGGAAGGGACATTCTGCATGAAATCACCCGCCAGCTGTGCCGGGGCGCGGTATCCGCCGCCGCCCAGAACGTACGCTTTACCCTCCCACTCCCTTTGGAATTGGATGCCGGCAAGGGGATGCGCGGACGGGAAATCCTCGGGACGCACATCCACCAGCAGCGCACTGTTGGCATTTTGCCCGTCCCGCAAATACGCGCTCATGCCGTTGGTGCACACGCGGTTTTCTTCGCTGGCGGCCGCCACGACCGTGCCGCCCGGACACATGCAAAATGTATACGCGCCGCGCCCTGAACGCGTCTTGACCGCCAGGTTGTATTCCGCGGCGGGCAGCCGCGCGTGCCCCGCAAAAGCGCCGTATTGGGCGCGGTCGATGAGCGTCTGGGGATGCTCGATGCGTGCGCCGATGGAAAAGGGCTTCTGCGCCATGCCGAGTCCCGCGTCACAAAGCATTTCCATGGTATCCCTGGCACTGTGGCCGATGGCGAGCAGCATTTTCTCGCTGCGGACATAGCGCTCTTCCCCTTGATAGATGTAGTGCACACCGCGCAGCGTGCCGTTTTCGACTTCCAGCCTTGTCAGCCGCGCACCGCACAGCACTTCCCCGCCTAAGGATTCAATCTCCACCCTGATGGCCTTGACCACTTTGGGCAGGCGGTCGGTGCCGATGTGCGGACGGCTCAGAAAGAGGATATCGTCCGGCGCGCCGTGCTCGCGAAGTATATGGAGCACCTGCCGGCACAGGGGATCCTTGATGCCCGTCGTCAGTTTCCCGTCCGAATATGCGCCCGCGCCGCCTTCGCCAAATTGCACATTGCTTTCCATATCCAGGACGCCTTCAAATCTAAGCCTGTTCACTTTGCGCGCGCGCTCCTCCACGCTGTCCCCTCGCTCCAACACCAGCGGCCGCATCCCGGCGCGCGCCAGATACAGCGCCCCAAACAGCCCGCAGGGGCCCAGCCCCACCACCACGGGCCGCAGCGCACTGTCCCTTCGCGGGATATTGAGCGGTTCTTCCGCAGCCACAAAACTCACCGTGCCGGGCTTGAGTTGCTCCAAAATGCTGCGCTCATCGCCGCGCAGGCTTATGTCCACGGTGCAAACAAAGTGGACGCTGCCTTTATCACGGGCGTCCACGCTCTTTTTGCTGATATTGAAAGTGAGCACGTCTTCTTTTTTGGCGCGCAGCACCTTGAGCGCCTTTAAAAGCAGCGCCGTTTCTTCTTCATCGGGCAGCAGCTTCAAATTGGGGATACGCAGCATAAGTCTCCTCCGATGTACGCGGGGTTTCGTAGTTGAAGCCCCCAAACAGCTGCAGCAATTCGCCCGGCTGCATCGTCATTTTGTCTTCGCCCTTCTTATCAAGGACGATTTTCCCTTTGTGCATCATGATTAAGCGGTCGCCCACTGCCAGCGCGTAGCGCAAATTGTGGGTAATCATGATGGTGGTGAGACCCTTTTCACGCACCAGTCGATCTGTGAGCGTCATGATGGTCTCTGCCGTTTGGGGGTCCAGCGCCGCAGTGTGTTCGTCCAAAATAAGGAAATCCACGGGCGTCATGGTGGCCGTTACCATCGCCAGCGCTTGCCGCTCCCCGCCCGACAGGCTGCCCGCACGGGCGGACAGCATGTTTTCAAGGCCCAGTCCAAGAGGACGCAGCAGCTCCTTATAGTATTCGACGCGCCGAGGGTCTGTTCCTTGTCTGAACCCCATGCGCCGCTGTTTATTGTCCGCCAGGGACAGGTTCTCAAGAATCGTCATGTTCCCCACCGTGCCCCATGCCGGATTCTGGTGGATGCGCCCGATGCGCCGGGCACGGACGTATTCCTTCTGCCCGCTTATATCCCGGCCGTCCATGACAACGCTGCCCTTATCTTGCGGAAGGGAACCGCAGATGATATTGAGCAGCGTCGTTTTGCCTGAACCGTTTGAGCCCACCAGCGACACGAATTCCTTATCGGCGATCGTCAGATTGAAATTATCAAACAGGCGGACTTCTCTGGCTGTTGCGGTGCCGAACGTTTTTTGCACGCCTTTTAGTTCAAGCATATTGCTTCTCCTTCTTCTTCATCTGCCCCGCCGCCAAAATAAGGAGGAACAACGCGGACGTAATAAGCTTCAGATCCCCCGGTCGCATCCCGCAGGCAATGGCAAAGGACACGCAGGCTTTATAAAGGATGGCGCCGATAATGACCTGAGTGGTGCGTTTGATAAGATTGCTGCCTCTGAACAGATTGACGCCAATGATGACGGAAGCCAGGCCCAGTACAAGTGTACCTGTACCCATGCTGGCTTCAAACAGGCGCTGCTGCTGGCAGAGGATGCCGCCCGACAGCGCCACCAGCGCATTGGCGATAACTAACCCCGCGATCTTCACATTGCCCTTGTCGCGGGCCAGCGATGTCACCACGCGTTCATTGTCCCCCGCGGCACGCAGGAGGTACCCGTAGCGTGTGGTGAAGAACCAATCCAACAGTAGCTTGACGATCAGCGCGATCAAGAGCGCGATAGCCACCACACTGACGCCTTGCGGCAGCACATCCGCCAAGGGATTGTTGCGAAAGATCGTGGTCGCCGTGCGCGGAATGGTCCTCAGCGCGCTGCCTCCCGCAATGCGCAGATTGATGGCGTACAGCCCGGTCATCACGATAACGCCGGAAAACAGGTCGCGTACCTTTAGTTTCACATGGATAAGCCCGGTGGCAAGCCCCGCCACGGCCCCCGCCAGCGCAGACATGATCAGGCACGCGATCGGGTGCCACCCCGACAGCATTAATGAGGCAGTGACCGCTGCGCCCAAGGGAAAGGAGCCGTCCACCGTCAGGTCCGGAAAATCCAGGATGGTGTAAGTGATCATGATGCCCATCGCCAGCACCGCATAGATAAGCCCCTGCTCAATGGTGGCGGGCAAAGCGGCAAAGAATGTGGCAAAGATGTTCATTGGCGGCTCCTTTCCCGGATATAGTTATTTCTGCGCAACGTCAGTGGCGCGGGCAATAAGATCATCGGGGACCGTGATATTGAGTTCGATCATCTTTTCGGAGTTGATGTAGAGCGCGCTTTCGATAATCGTCTCAAAGGGGATTTGCGATGCGTCTTCGCCTTTTAGTACCCGCGCCGCCAATGTGCCCGTTTGGATGCCAAGGGCGATGTAGTCCAGCCCTTCGGAGGCGACGCAGCCGCG
>LFTR01000117.1:0-5590 GCA_001513425.1 Clostridiales bacterium DTU024 | reverse complement strand
ACATCCAGGTACTGCACAACGGTGTTATCAAGCAGCATACTGAGGCAATCAGCTTTGGCGACAAGACCGGGGAGCGCCAGCGCCACGTCCGCGCCTTGAGAAATGCCCACCGATTCAATGGCAAAGCCAAAGTCCGGGGCCAAGCGCTGGTATTCTGCCAGCTGTACCTGGCTGTTGACTTCCGCCACGGTGTACAGAATGCCAATCGTTTTGGCGTCCGGCAGGAGGGCGCGAATGGTTTCAATTTGCTCCCTTACGGGCAATACGTCGCTGGTGCCGGTGGTCGGGCCTTCGCCCAGGCCATCTCCGGTGGCGAGTCCCGCGGCAACAGGGTCGGATACAGCGGAATACACGACGGGGATCTTGCCGTCCGCCGTGTTAACAGCAACCACCGCCATAGGGGTGGCGATCGCGGCGATGAGATCATAGTTGTTGTCGACAAAATTGGACGCTATCTGCGCGGCCGGGCCCATTTCCGCTTGCGCATTTTGAACGTCCACGGTGATGTTGGTCCCCTCGACGAAGCCTTGCTGCGCAAGGCCCTGCAAAAAGCCTTCGCGCGCGTTATCCAGAGAGCCGTGCACCGCAAACTGAGCGATGCCGATAGTGAAATTCTCCTGTGCGAACGCTGCGGGCATGCACAGCATGACAGCCAATGCCAGTGTAATCGATTTTTTCATAATACGCTCCTTATTATTGTGTATTGTATTGCCAAAAATGTTCTGCAAGGGGTGGCTTCGCCACTCTAGCTGTGAAAGCACACTATCAATCCCCCTTTCAATACAAAAACCGCCCCAGCATCTCTGCTGAGGCGGATTATTCCGCGGTACCACTCAACTTGGCGCAAGCGCCCTCTCAATCCATATGCCAACACATACGCCGCCATGGTAACGGGTGCGGTTCCCGTCGGACCCTACTCATCTCTTTTCAGGCCGCCCTCGAAAGTCCATTCCGCCGGTGTTTTCAGGCCGCATTCGCACCATTAGCAGCTCTCTTGACTGAAACAGCCCCGCGTACTCGTCTCCCTCATGGGTGTATCGTAATAATACCCGCATTATGCGCACTTGTCAAAGCAAAAACAAAGTCAATACAATTTTCTCAGATTCTTTTGTCGATGGCTTTCATGGTATAATGAACGCAGCTTATTCTCCGGAGGCACTATGACTGAGCGTACCCCCATTTTTTCGACACGCGACCTGGCCCTGTGCGCGCTGTTTACCGCGCTGATCGCCATCTTTTCGCAGATTGCCATCCCCCTGCCCATGGGCGTGCCTGTCAACATGGCGCTGCTTGCCGTGTATTTGTGTGCGCTCCTGATTCCGTTTAAATTCAGTATGCTGTCCATCGCCGCGTTTTTGCTGTTGGGCTTGATAGGCGTGCCCGTGTTTGCGGGCTTCAGGGGCGGCCCGGCGGCGCTGTTTGGCAAAACCGGCGGCTACCTAATGGGATACCTCCTGACAGGCGCTGCCATCGGGCTTACACGCAAATGGGTCACTTCGTTTTGGGCACGCTGTTCCGCTATGCTGCTGGGCCTTCTACTGTGCTATGTGTTTGGCACCTTGTGGTTTATGAACCTCACCAATCTGGGGCTTATGGAAAGCCTTGGCTATTGCGTCATTCCCTTTTTGCCGGGCGACGCGGCCAAGATCCTTCTGGCTGCCATGCTGGCACCGCGCCTGGCAACAGCCATTAAGAGAATGTAGGGGATATTGGTACCGCGCGAAAGGAGCATTTGAGTGGCAAATCTGCTTGATTACTTGGAGCAATACGCTGACACGTCCCTTGAAACGCTGCCATTTAATGAGTTGGACGCGGCGCTCCTGGGGCAGATCGTCTACTTGCCTCTGGCAGAAGCCTTTGAAAAAGGCGACAGCATCACCATGCGCAAAGCCGCCTTGATTCTCAAGGATCACCCTGCCAATAAACCCTACGAGTTTCTGCTGCGGGCACGACTCAAAACACTGCAGCTGGCGGGGGGGTCAAAGCGTTTCGAGGATGTAATTCTCTGCTATTTCCGCGACGATATCGACGACCTGGTGGAAAAACAATTCCGCGCCGTAACCTACATGATTTCTGGCGCCGCGGTCATCACCTTCAGCGGCACCGACCTGACGCTGGCCGGCTGGAAGGAAGACTTCAATATGGCATTCAAGAGCCCCGTGCCGTCCCAGCGCGAAGCGGTGGAGTACCTGGAAATGGTCGCCGATGAAACACCGCTCCCGCTGGTGTTGACCGGGCACTCCAAAGGCGGCAACTTAGCCATCTATGCCGGCGTGTTCTCCGGCGGTACTGTGCGGGAACGCATCCGGCGCATCTACGCGCTGGACGGGCCTGGCCTCCGGCAGCAGGATTGTGCGCGCCTGAACGACCTGGAGTTTGTGCCGCCTATCGAAAACTACCTGCCCAAACGTTCTATTGTGGGCATATTATTTAACCAAATGGAGCCTTTTCACGTGGTGCAAAGCCACGCGCCGGGCCTCTTGCAGCATGACATTTACCGCTGGCAGATCAAGGGGGCACTTTTTCGCCGGGTAAAGGGCCTGTCCAGCCGCAGCTGCTTTTACGATATGGCGCTGGATGACTGGCTGGTGTCCCTGCCCGAAGATGACAGTCGGCTGTTTGTGGAAACCTTGTACGATATCCTTTCTTCCGCGCGGCAAGAGACCTTGGGGGGCATAATCAGGGGCGGACGCAAAAGCGCGCGGCGTATGCTGGCTGCTCAGGCCAGCCTGTCCCCAAGCGTCAATCAAGCGCTCAAGCGCATAATGAAAAAGCTGTTTGCGGGCAGCAGGCGCAGCGTTTTACGTTACTTTCGAAGCAAAATAGGCTGGAGGAAAGACGATGAAGAAGTGGCTCAGTCGGCTCGACGATAACAAATATGTGGAATTTTCGTCCCCCGTTACCCTGGGGTTCGTGCTCCTGTCGCTCATAGCGCTCCTAATGAGTACGCTGACAGGCGGCGCCGCCGCGCGGGCGCTGTTTAGCGTATACCGCGCTCCCATGAGCGACCTGCTTTCATGGCCTCGCCTGTTTTTGCATGTGCTGGGCCATGCCAACCTGACGCATTTTGTAACCAACATGAGTCTGCTGCTGGTACTGGGCCCCATTGTGGAAAAGCACTACGGCAGCGGGCGCCTGGCAATGATGATGGCATTGACCGCGCTGGTGACCGGGATATTCAGCATGCTGTTATCGCCAAACGTCGCCATCCTGGGAGCCAGCGGCATCGTATTCATGCTGATCTTCCTGGCCGCGGCTGCCGGTCGGCAAGGCGGACGCGTGCCGCTGACGCTTATCCTGGTCGCCGTCATCTACTTGGGGCGCGAGATCATCGGGCTTTTCAGCGCCGACAGCGTGTCCCAGCTGTCCCATATTGTGGGTGGGCTGTGCGGTATCGCGCTGGGGCTGGGATGGAACCGCAAAAAAACGTACCCATAAAAAGAGGCCGAGCAATTCAGCTCGGCCCCGTGTTATTAAAGTCAATTCAGCATGTCCGTGACGACAACCTCTTTGAGGAATTCCTCCACGGTTTCCGCTTCCGGCGGCTGTGTGCCGGCCATAGTGATTTTCGCGCTGGCCGCGGCAATGGCAAGCTTGAGACGGTCCTTGGGGCTCATCCCCCTCTCTTCTCCCAGCGCCATCGCTGCCATCATGGCATCACCCGCACCGCTGCGGCCGATGACGGGCACTTTGAGGCCCTGCGCCCGCAGACAGAAGCTATCACTTACATAAATAGCGCCGTACGGGCCCAGTGACAACAACACGCTGCCCACGCCGTTTTTGACCAATTTCTTGGCCTCCTGCAGGATGGCTATGTCGTCCTCAGGGTCGCAATTGCACAGCGCCGCCATCTCGGATTTATTGGGCTTGATAAGGTCCGGCTTTTCCGATAATGCCAACGCCAATGTTTCGCTGTCCGAATCCAGATACGTGAGTGCATCGATAGACTTGGCAAAGCGTATGATATCGTTGTAGACATCGGGCTTGCAGCCCTCCGGCAGCGTGCCTGCCAGCACGATAATATCTCCTGCCCGTGCTCGGCTTCGCAGGGCGAAGAGTATTTCATCCAGCGCCATCTGGTGGATAGGTGCGCCGGGCTCGAGTATTTCGGTGTGCGTTTTGTTCAGATTGTCGACGATCATAAGGTTCGTGCGTGTTTCGGACCCAATCTCCACCATGTCGTGTTCGATACCCAGGCTATCCAATTGTGTGCGGATATAAGTGCCCGTGGCACCGCCTATGATACACAGAGCCACGCTCTCCCCGCCCAGGGCATTGACCGTTTTGGAGACTGATAAACCTCTGCCCCCGGCATCGCGCCTAATGGCTTTTACACGGTTTACCTTTCCCAGCTGCAATTCTGACAGCACCAGCGTTTTGTCCAAGGCGGGATTAAGCGTGACTGTTATGATCATTGTTCTGCCCTTTTCCTTACGTTTTTAGTTTTCTGAATACGAAGATCACCAGGCAAGCACCCGCCACCGCGATGACGAGACCGAGTATGGAGAAGGTAGCTGTCTGAATGCCGATGAGACCGGCCAGGAAGCCGCCGACCAAGGCGCCGATCACGCCCAGAATGATGTTGGTAACCAAACCGGTTTCGCTGTTCATGAGTTTTCCGGCGATCCAGCCTGCCAGTGCACCAAACAGGATCCACAGTAAGATGTTGACTAACATGTTGTTGCTCCTCTCTTTGAGATTTTCCGCTTGTAATGGGTTCAGTATAGTGAAAGCGCGCTGTCCTGTCAATGCAGGGCGATACAGGCGAACGCTTCCCATACATTCTAACCCCGTCAAGCTTTTCTCAAACACAAAAAGGATGCCCAGACCTACCGCGTCGCTTTTTTCCTGAGCTTTGCCGCCAGCATTGCCGCGGCATCGTCGTAATCCGCGCGAGGGATATGCAAATTCATGAACAAAAAAGCGTAGGGACGATATAGCTTAACGCGACCGCTGCGGGGATGCGGCACGTACCGAACAACATCAGTGTACAACAAGTATTCCTCGTGCGCCAACAGGAACGGCACATTGTCGGCATTGAGGCGGATGGCTTCTTTATCGTACGCGATAAAACGCGACCAGCATTTTAGCCTGGTTGGGGTTATCCATGTGCGCTTCAATATACCCTTTGGATCCATTAAATACTGCACGGTTTCCCTGCCCTGCAGCGCCAGAAGCAACAGTCCCAGCAGCGCGCCGCCCACAAATACCTGCAACAGGATGGGCAGGATGCCGCTCCCCCGCATGAACACGCTGAGCGCCTGGTCACCCGACACATTAAAAATGAACTCGAGTGCCAGCATGAGAACAAACAAAAGCAGCACCGCATAGACCATTACCCGAAAAATGAACGCCACCCTGACCCCGTCGGTGATAGGCATGCGCACCTCTTCCCACACATTGCACACGCTGTTGGCAGGGATAGGTTTGCCGCACCCGTCACACAGCGGGCGCTGATTGGGTCGCTGACACCTTCTGCAAAAAAAACTGACCATTGCACCTCCCCATCGCCGGGGCTCTTTGCCGGTACGATGATTGCGGCCTGATTATAGCATTTTGAATGATTTGCCGCAATTACGGCGAAACAATG
>LFTR01000200.1 GCA_001513425.1 Clostridiales bacterium DTU024 | reverse complement strand
GTAAGGCACATCCAAGCGATTCCGGATGTTCGCTTCAGCGATTACAGCCTGCATCTTGCGGAAATGCTGATATCGCCCATCCGCGTATATGCCAGGGTGGAGATGACTGCGGATCCCGGCGTTACCGCGGAGCGCTGTGACGAAATCATGTGGAAATGGGCCATGGACGGCGTCCTTAAAGGTGAAGTGGACGAGAAACCCTTTACATCCTCAGGCGGGGGCAGCAGCAGATACCTTGAAAATGCAGAATACGCGGGTGACTTCAAGATCAAAATCGTTGACGAGACAAAACCCACCCGCTTCATGGTCGAGTTTGAATTCCTGACCCGTGAAAGCTATCCGGATACCTTTATCCTGACCGATGGCGTGGACAGTCTGCGCATTCCCAACGAGGTGCCCGTAAACAACTAACCTCATAGCAAAAAAAGCCTCCGGTCGGACAAGTTTCCGGACCGGAGGTTGTTCAATGGGTAGAAGCAACAAGCCAAGGTTTGTGACACGCCTATTGTTGTTGGTTTACCATAAACGCTTGGACGCAGTTCAGTGGCGTTCCTTGCTAGCCGGACTATTCGTTTTCCGCGAGTTTAGTTCGTGGCATTCGCTGTTGTGGCCTCTTTCCTTATACGACGGGTATTTAGAGCACGCCTGATGAGGATTGTTTTTTCAAATGAGGGCGACATGACAAGAGGGTGATTTATGAAAACACCCCCTTGTGCTCCCCCGGAAAACTTTGGAAGGAGACGCCTAGCCTTGAAGGTCTACCGCATCCGGCGGGAGATCATATTCACGCGTAATGCTATAGATGATCAGAACATTACCATCCTCAAGACCTGTTTCCACCCAATATGCTCTGCCTTGTTCGTCATTCACCTTCATGGACAGATAAACTTGATAGATGGCTTCACCCTTGTGCGGCCTGATCACTCTGAAGTAATTGGTCGGAGGCTCCGTGAGGCTGACAGGCTGCCAAAAAGTGGACAGATGGTTGAGCGCCCGCTGCGCAATGCTGCTTGTGTTATCCCCGAGGTAGTCAATGGCGGCCTGGGCATCCGAAGAAAACGACTTGGCCACCTCTTTTACTTTCGCCAGTTCCTGTTCGTTGTCCCGGCCAAAGGGATAGCTGTTTGAACCCCAGTCGCCTGCTGGAAAACCGGTGTAGCTGCGTAGGCTCAGGTCCTCGTCCACTTCAAGGCTATATCTAAAGAATAACTCTCCCTTCGGGTCCAGCAGCCTTTGCTCGTAATCCACCGGTTGATATACAGTTTCCCAATAACCCCTCTGCCATTCCTTCGCGTATTGGAGTGAAACCATAGCTAACATCTTCATTTCCGGTGAGCTGAGCTGCTTTTGACTGAAGGCTTCCATAAGCCTGGTCGCGTTGTTGAGGATGGCATCCGACTTCTCATCCACTACATTTGCCTGTCCCTTGCCTCTGGATTGACTCACCCAATTTGCATAGGTGACTAAGAATGGAGCCATGTTTTCGGTGGCGATGCCAATGATTTTGTTCTGTAAAAGGTCTGTTGTCACCGTGAAAAGCCTGCCCGTCTTCATGTCGACACAGAGGACGTGATGGCCTCCTGTCAGATATTCCCAACCCTGTTCGCTCGCATAAGGCTCCATGCGGAT
>LFTR01000049.1 GCA_001513425.1 Clostridiales bacterium DTU024 | reverse complement strand
CGGCGCCCAGCGCCCACAGCTGCTCCACACGCATGTCCAACTGAATCCGCGGATCGGTGTCTTTTGCAGGCCGGCTGACAAGTGGAAAGCCGCTTGCGCCGATAGCCTTAAGCAGCGGAGCCGCGCCTTTGGAAAACCCCAGCAGTCGCGCATATGCTGGCTCTGCGGGGCAGTCTTTCTTATCAAATCCCACCATCATGTGCGTCAGCGCGCGGCTGATGCGCGCATAAGTGTAGCGTTTGGATTTGATCGCCATGATCAATTCTTCTCTTCCCCGCACTTCTCGTGCAGCTGCCAAAATGCGGTTTTCCAGACCTTCGCTGATTTCGGGCGAATTCCTTGCTTGTTGTGCGGGCATATCTAGCAGTGTGGCCAACAGATGCGTATCCAGCGCTTGCGGTTGATGAATGCGCCCGGCCTCCATTTCTTCGCGCACTATGGCAAAGCAGCTTTCCGGCATCGACGCGCGCGCGCCGGACCAATCCCCGCGCAGCAGCGCTGCCCGAACGGCCGTCGCGGAAGGGGAAGAGGTAACGGAGGACTGGCGGTAGTCACCTTGCCGCGAGACGGGGGCCGCGATGATATGGCTCTCGCTTTTTGCCAAAGCATCCAGGTAGCACAGCGCCAAGTTGAAGTTGGGCGCATCGAGCTTTCCCGGGGATCCCACATTGAGCAGTTGTGACAATGCCTCCCCATGGGAGCGGGCGAAAGATTTGCCCTGATCCAGTTGCGCGCGCAATCCCTCGCGCAGACCCGTGCCGTCTCTCAAAGCGATCGCAGCTCTGTTGAGGAGAGGCAGTACGCCTTTCTCCACACCAAAGCTCATGTGCGTTACGACACCCAGGCTCCTGAAAGTGGATACGCCCCCCCAGGCAAAACGGTTGGCTTGCGCGGTGCCAAACGAGTAGGGCATGCCCAAGACAACGTCAGCCCCGTTTTGCAGGGCCATTTTTGCACGCGCATGCGACGAAAACAGGGCGGGGGTGCCACGCTGCGTGAAAGCGCAGCTGATGACGCAAACGATGAAATCGGCGTTGGTCATCAGGCGGGCCTGCGCCAAATGAAAGGCGTGACCCGTGTGAAATGGATTGTACTCCGCAATAATGCCGCACACGCGTAATTTCCCGGCCATCTCATCACCTTTCATGCAAGACAACGACGCCTTTTGGTTTGCTTTATTGAAAGGAGGGCACTATGGTGAAAGGGTCGTCTTGTCATCGTTCACTCATATTACGCATGTAATCATCCATCGTATAAAGGCCTTTTTCGCGCAAAAGCAGAAAGCGGGCGGCTTTCAAGGCCCCCAGCGCAAAAATGGTGCGATCCTGCGCGGAATGAACGATGCGCAGCGTTTCGTTGCTGCCGTAGAAACCAACATCGTGTTCACCTGCCACGGTGCCGCCGCGCACGGCATGAAGGCCGATCTCTTCCGGCCGGCGCTTTCCGTTTTCCTTGCCGCGCCCATAGGCGGCAACGGCGCCGGGCCCGGCCACGGCGTCAAACAAAGCCAGTGCAGTACCGCTGGGGGCGTCCGTCTTTTGGTTGTGATGCTTTTCCACGATCTCGATGTCAAAGCCGGGCAGCATTTTTGCAGCCAGCCCCGCCAGTGCTTTTAGCACATACACACCGACCGACATGTTGGCGCTTCGAAATACAGGCACATACTGCGCCAACTCCACTGCGAGAGCATCCTCTTGTGCCGTGTAGCCTGTTGCGCACAGCACGCAGGGGATACCCTTATTCTTTGCGTGCGCGACCAATCCGGGCAGGGCGGCCGGGGCGGAGAAATCCACGATCACATCCGCGCTCACGTTGATATCATTAAAGGACGCGAATATCGGGAAGTCCGCGTAGCTTTGTACACGATTGTCTATCCCCGCGACCGTCTCAAATCCAAATTCGGCGGCTTCGCGCGCCAAAATACGCCCCATACGGCCGCCCGCGCCGGATAAGAGGAGCTTGCTCATTATATCAAACCCAACTTCTTTATTTCCTGTTTGAGTTTCTCCGCATTCTCTTCGCCAAGCGGGACGAGCGGCAGGCGGACGTGGTTGTCGCCCAATCCCATCAGTGCCATAGCGGCCTTCAGGGGGATGGGGCTCACTTCGCTGAAAAGCGCGTGCGTCAAGGGCAGCAGACGCAGCTGAAGCCGGGCGGCCTCTTTATAATCTCCCGAGAGCATGGCATCCGTTAAGTCCGATACCTGGCGTGGCGCAACATTACTGATGACCGAAATGACACCCAAACCGCCCAAGCTCATCAAAGGCACGATCACCTCATCCGCACCGGAATATACCGCGATGCGCCCTTCACATAGTCTGAGGATGTCCGCGACCAAAACCAGGTTGGCGGAGGCTTCCTTGATGGCAACGATATTGTCTACTTCGCTTAGTACCGCCATCGTTTCCGCGGTAACGCTCAGCCCCGTGCGAGCCGGCACATTGTAAATGATGACCGGCAAGCTGCCGTCTTCGGCAATGGCCGTATAATGCGCGATCAGGCCGCGCTGTGTCGTTTTATTGTAATAGGGCGTTACGCACAATTGTGCTGCCGCGCCCAATTCCCGGGCCTTGTGGGCGCGTCGAATGACGTCCGCCGTGTTGTTGCCGCCTGTTCCTGCAATGACCGGTACACGCCCCTTGGTCTGTGCCACCACGATTTGCACTGTGCGCGCCCATTCGTCTTCGGTCAAAGTGGACGCTTCCCCGGTCGTGCCGCATGCAACCATGCCGGAGACGCCGCCGGCTATTTGGAATTCCACCAGATTGCGGAGCGACTTTTCGTCGATACCATCTTTAAAAAAAGGTGTTGCCAATGCCGTTGCTGTGCCCTCAAATAAAATTCTTTTCATTGATCTTCCCCCTTTGGAATATAGCCCTTGGAACACAGCATTTCCGCCGTCAACACTCCGCCGCCTGCCGCACCCCTGAGGGTATTGTGGGAGAGGCATACAAACCGATAGTCGAAAATGCTGTCATCCCGTAATCGCCCGATACTGATGCCCATGCCTTCAGACAGGTCGCGATCAAGGCGTGTTTGCGGCCGGTCGTCTTCATCAAAGTACTTAAGGTAAGGGTTTGGCGCGGAGGGCAAATGCAGCGATTGCGGTTCTGTTTTGCTGTTTCCCCAGATGGCGATCATTTCTTGCATGGACGGTTTGTTTTCAAAAGAAACACTGACCGCAGCCATGTGTCCGTCAGATACAGGGACACGGAGGCACTGCGCGCTTATCTTGATGGAGGATGCAGGCAGGATGGCGTCCGATCCATATGACAAGCTTCCCCATACTTTGAGCGGCTCCTGTTCACTCTTTTCTTCTTCACCGCCAATATAGGGGATCACATTGTCTGCCATTTCCGGCCAGGTTTCCAATGTTTTGCCTGCGCCGCTGACAGCTTGGTAAGTGCACACACTGATCTCTTTGATACCAAACGCTCTGAGCGGAGTCAGCGCCGGTACGTAGCTTTGGATAGAGCAGTTGGGTTTCACGGCGATAAATCCGATCCTGGTGCCCAACCTCTTTTTTTGACCGGTAATAACTTCAAAGTGTGCACTGTTGATTTCAGGGATCACCATGGGCACATCCGGCAACATGCGGCACGCGCTGTTGTTGCTGATCACGGGGATCTCATTTTTGGCGAACCGTTCTTCCATGGCCCGCGTTTCCAATTTGGACAGCGCAACCGCGCAGAACACAAAATCAACCTTCGATTTGATGGTATTGATGTCCTGTGCATCAAGCACCCGCATGTGCCGGATGTTATCCGGCAATTTTGTGGGCATCGACCACCGGCCTTTCAGCGCTTCTTCGTACGTTTTACCGGCACTTCTGCTGCTGGCAGCCAATAATTCAAGCGAAAACCATTCATGGTCATGCAGCAGACTCACCAAACGCTGTCCTACCATGCCGGTTGCGCCAACGATGCCCACCCGCCATTTTTTCATCTCGGAATCCTCTTTCATGTTATGCTTGATACTTCCTTACGGTCTGTATGCTGAGCGCGGCGGCATCCATGGGGGAAATGTCTTTATGCTCGTCCTGCTCAATTATGAACCATTCAGCGCCGGCGCCTATGGCGGCGCCAAGCAGCGTTTGCACATTCTGCGTTCCATGGCCAAAGGGGCGATATTCAAAACTGATGATCTCCCGGTCCGACAGGTTCTCTTGCGCACCAATCAAACCATATGGAGTGCCTGCGCTTCTGGCGCCCACATAGTCTTTCAGATGCACTACGGGGGCTCTGCCCTTGTATTTGAGAAGATAAGCGGCGGGATCCACTCCCGCGTAATCCACCCAGCAGGTGTCGATCTCCGTTTGCAGAAGCTTCTGCGGCACGGCGGCAAATAGGAAATCCAAACCGTACATCCCCGATACCTTTTCAAATTCAAAATCATGGTTGTGGTAAAGCAGCTGCATACCTTCCTTACGGCATCTTTTTCCCGTTTCAAATGCAAAACGGATTATATCCGCAAAGCCCGGTTTGCCGGGGCGCTGGTTTTCTTCAAGGTAGGGTATGGTGATGTATCTGCACCCGATTTTCCTGTGATATGCGATGATGTCATCAAGATCCCTTTTGAGGTCAGCTACCCGAACGTGGCTGGATACGGCGTCCAACCCAACATCCGCCAGCATCATTCTGATTTCCTTGGCGGGATGGCCAAAGAAGCCTGCAAACTCAACACCGTCATAGCCCAGCTTTTTAAGGGTCTTGAGTACTTTTTGCAGATCCTTGGCTGCTTCCTGGCGCGCGGAATAAAGCTGATAGGCAACCCGCAATTTCTTCATGGCAACACCCTCCTCAAATCAATCGAAATAGACCGGCTTACCGGTTTTGGCGGATTCATAGATACCTTCCAGTATGCGTGTCACCACAATCGCCTGCTCAGGCAGCACAACGAGTTTGCTGTCCCCCCGCACCGCGCCAATAAAGGCACGCTGTTCATTCACCTGCATAGACTCGCAGGCGCCTTCATAAAAAGCAACGTTGTTGGCCGTCAAGTCGGGCTTCTCTACATATTGACGCCCATGCTTGACACCGTTGATACGCAAACCGTCGTGCATATCCGCACCGCCCTTCGTGCCCGACAAAACAGTGGCGGCCTCTTCCACTTCCAGGGTGTTGAGTGCCCAGGAACTGGATAACATGATGCTGGCGCCATTTTTCATGACAATAAAGCCGAACGCACTGTCTTCGACCGTAAATTCATCAGGTTCCCAGTCACCCCATGCATTCGCCGTGCCTGTATTCTTGTTGAGCTTGTGATAGGTTGTGCCCACCACGTAATTGGGCTCATAGTTGTTCATCATCCACAGCGTTAAGTCCAGCGCATGGGTGCCGATATCAATCAGCGGGCCGCCGCCCTGCTCATACTCGTTAAGGAAGACGCCCCAGGTGGGCACGGCACGGCGACGCACAGCATTGGCTTTGGCAAAGTAGATATCGCCCAGTTCGCCGCTCTCGCAAACCCTCTTGAGGTATTGGCTGTCAGCGCGGTAACGGCTCTGATAGCCGATCGTCAGCATTTTTCCGGTCTCGCGCGCGGCATCCAGCATCTTGGTGGCATCGCTGAAGCTGATAGCCATGGGCTTTTCGCAAAGTACGTGTTTACCGCTGTGAAGGGCCGCAACCGTTATAGGGGAGTGGGTGCGGTTGGGGGTGCAAACATACACCGCGTCCAGTTCTTCCTTTAATAGCTCCTGATAGTCGGTGAAGACTTTTGCCCCGGGTGTGCCGTATATTCCGGCGGCTTTGATAGCGCGGCCTTCGAGAATATCGCAAAAAGCGATCATATCCACGCCGCCCAATTCCTTGATCGATGGCAAGTGCTTGTTATTGGCAATACCACCGCAGCCGATAATGCCTGCCCGTATGTTCTTCATGGAACCCCTCCTGCGCTATGTAATGCGTACATTATAGAATAAGCATGAGCGTTTGTCCATGATGAACACCCACAGCGGAAATCTAAAGCAAAGGAGAGCCCAATTGTATACAAAGAAAGAATTAAAAATGGCTTGACAAGGGTGAGCGGGTTTGTTATTCTA
>LFTR01000060.1:295-792 GCA_001513425.1 Clostridiales bacterium DTU024 | reverse complement strand
GTGAGGACGCGGTCAATCTTGTCAGAATCACTCAGTTTGCCCTGAGATTTCCTTGTGTAGCTAGTTTTCATGAGGGAATCGATATAGTTGTAACGCTCGTTGATGATGAGGCTTTCCGCATCGTCATCAAGTTCTTTTTCTACCGACAGGATGTCCTGCTGGATGTGATTGAGCAGCCCCTGCGGCAGCTTCATCTGCTCCATTACCTTGGGGTCACGCTCAAAGATCTTGATGGCGTACCAGCGCTGCTGTTCAAGCGGCATCTCATGCACTGCCGCCTCTTCGATGTGTGCCAGCGCATGCTCAACAGGGCCAGAGAAATTGTGCATCGGCATCATAATCAGGCTCTGTGCTGCCGTGATAGCCACTTCTGCCGCTTCCATCAGCCCCTGGCTGCGCAGCGCAGAAATCTCGACTATGGGGCAGCCCATAGCTTTTGAAAGCTCGGGTAAATTGATGATATCGCCTGCTTTGTTGACGATATCCATCATGTTGAT
>LFTR01000060.1:0-125 GCA_001513425.1 Clostridiales bacterium DTU024 | reverse complement strand
GTATAGGGGGAGAGCGAATAGATGCCGGGCAGGTCAATGATGGTGATATCTTCGCGCTTTTTTAGCTTTCCTTCTTTTTTTTCAACAGTGACACCCGGCCAGTTGCCGACATATTGGTTGGAGCC
>LFTR01000183.1:1756-1881 GCA_001513425.1 Clostridiales bacterium DTU024 | reverse complement strand
CACAACGGACAGCATTTGACGCTCGATCAACGCAGAATCATTCAAACAGGTATCGAGAACAGGTCAAACAAGGTCGACATCGCCAGGACACTGGGCAAGGATGCGACCACCATCGCAAAAGAGAT
>LFTR01000183.1:1114-1748 GCA_001513425.1 Clostridiales bacterium DTU024 | reverse complement strand
CCGCGCAATGTTTTCAACAACCATAACCTGTGCGTCCATTTGAGAGAATGCAAAGGATGTCCCGGGAAATGCGTCCGTTACAAGGAACCCGCCTGTGCGGGCCGCGATCGCTCCCCGGGTGCCTGCAACCATTGCCCGAATAAATCCTGCCGTTTGGACAAGTACTACTACGACGCGCGCAAGGCCCACGATGCTTATGAAAGCAAGCTCTCTTCCTCACGCCAGGGGCTTAACCTGACCGAAGAGAGAAGGCTTGAAATCGGCGGCGTGATCGCCTCACTGCTTAAAAAGGGTCAGTCCGTATATCAGATCATGACCTCCCATAGCCATGAGATCGGGCTCTCTTCCAGATGCCTGTACAGCTACATTGAAATGGGCATTTTCAAGGACTTCGGCGTGGACAACTTCTCGCTCAAGGAAGTCGTGAACCGCAAGGTCTTTCACAACAAGTACAAGGCGCGCAAGGAACCGGCGGTTTATACCTGTCACAAGTATGAGGACTACCTTGCCTTCTGCGCGCAAGCGCCTCATGCGCTGACCACGGAAATGGATACAGTCTACAATGATCCTTCGGGCCCCTATATCCAAACCTTCTTCTTTGAGGGCACAGGGTTTATGCTGGGCTTCCTGCATC
>LFTR01000183.1:0-1070 GCA_001513425.1 Clostridiales bacterium DTU024 | reverse complement strand
GGCGAAATCAGGCTCAACATCTTCTACTGCGACCCAATGCAAAGCGCTCAGAAACCGCATGTTGAGAACAATCACAATTTCATCAGAGACATTGTTCCTAACGGTTACCCGCTGACGAACCTTACACAGGCTGACTTGGATCTGATGTTCTCCCATATCAACTCAACACCCAGGAAGTCGCTTAACGGCAAGACGCCCTATGAGGCTTTCTCTTTCCTGTTTGGCAGCGATACCGCCCGGAAACTCAACATCGCGCCAATAGAAAGAGACAAGGTCACGCTCAAACCCTGTCTCCTCAATCATGTTTACAGAGCCGGTAAATAACCCGATAAGCCTGTAAACGCCGGTTCCCGACACCTCCGCTGAAAATGCTTCGAACCTGCCTGAGTAAATGGATGTTAATCGTTCACGAAACGAAAAACATCGTCAATTTGCTCTGATTCGCGCGCCTTTCGTGCGGATGTGATATCTATAATCTACCACGATTCCGCCTTTTTGCATACTGCTGATCTCTAGCTTTTTGTCTGAAGGTGCACAGCTTTCCGGACTTTACTCATGCAAAATTCCGGCCCTCTCAAAGACCGGAACTTAAGTTTGCAATTCACCGTTTTTGGCAGGAGAGCCTGTGAGGGAGAAACAGAGGAGAAGAGTCAGCCGGCGCAGCGGTATTTTCCGCGTTTTAGCCAGCCTTTTGACGCGGATCTGTATTGCATGTCTGCATAATTTCATCATTATAGTAAAAGAAAAAAATTTCACCTTGTTAATAATATATTAATTTAGTCCCTTGACATATGGCGCGCAACGGTGTAACCTTAACACATAATCATTAGAAAGCGGGATGCGCCTCGGACCCGTTCGTGAGATGAAGCTGAAAGCAGCGAGCCGCACACGATGGAAATCTTCGCATACGGAGGAATCTGGTCAGCTGTTGGTTGACATCCCCGACCAACGATGAGACCATCATCGTAGTACTCCAGATACACGCAGCGGCTTATTGATTCAAGGCTTTCCATGCGGTGAAGAGAACTTCGCCACAAGGTTTTTTATTGTTGCCCTCATCGCGCTTTATG
>LFTR01000129.1:642-851 GCA_001513425.1 Clostridiales bacterium DTU024 | reverse complement strand
GCCCTCGTCTTCCAACAATTTCCGGAAGCCGCCGCTGCCCTGAACCACCCTGAGTCTGCACGCCAGCTTGGCAAAACCCGCAGCGGCAAACGTGAAACCAGCGAAGAAAAAGCTGTTAAAAGTGAGCGCGGCTACTTTTCAAGCAGCTTTGGCAAGGTGATTCCCTGCCCCGTTTGCGGTAAAAAGGGAAACGCAGCCGAGGGATATGT
>LFTR01000129.1:0-433 GCA_001513425.1 Clostridiales bacterium DTU024 | reverse complement strand
CGGAAATTTGGGAAAGCTGCCTTGGCGCATTTGATGGTGGTACGGTTCTGGAATTGTGCAGCGTCGTCAGTAAAGATGCAGTCCTGCGGCCTATTACCTATCAAAACGAAGAAGGACGCCGCATTTATGAGCGTTCTTTGCGGTTTGTTTTTCTTTTGGCGGTAAACCGCTTGTTCCCTGACATTCAGGTCATTATTCAGCACTCCATCGGCTCGGGCATTTATGTTGAATTTGAGCAAATGAGGCTTCAGCCGGCCGATTTAGCTGCCCTTGAGCAGGAAATGCGCTACATCGTTGCAAGCGACCTGCCTTTTCATCGTCATAAGTGGTCAAAAGAAAAAGCAATAGAGTACTTTCAAAATACAGGTGATCTTGATAAGGCAAAGCTTTTATCCTACCGTCCCTACAATCATTTCACAATTTACGAACTTGA
>LFTR01000261.1 GCA_001513425.1 Clostridiales bacterium DTU024 | reverse complement strand
AGTGCACAAGCTGCCCATTAACGGCGTTGCCTCGGTTGAAGACCAAAAATTGCTGTTCTCTTCCAAGGCCGTGTCCAATTCGGGCACCCCGGCGGGCGTTGAAGCCGGCCAGACCATTCCGCCGGGTGTGGGTGCATGGCCCGATGATTCACCCGCGGGCTGGTGGCCTCTGCCCAATATCCCGTTTCCAATAACGCCGCCGCCCATTGTAACGATCAAACCTGGCCTTGGAGATTTGCTGGACCCGGACAAACTGCCGGATCTGTTTACCGCGACGCCCCATATCAATATGATCCCCGACCTGGAGATACCTCATTTCGTGATCCCCACGACCCCGCCGCCCGGGCCCACCATCCACATCATTCCCGATATGGAGATTCCGGAAATCATCAACCCGGGGTTTGATCTTCCTTCAAAAATAAGCCCTGAAGACTTGCTGACGGACCCGCCCATGCTTCAACCCGGGTTTGAGATGCCTCACCCCTAAGACGCGTACGAGAAAATGGCAGAGTATTGCACCCTTCCTATTGGAATGAGAGCTCTGGGGAGGGTGCGTTTTTCCTGTGGCTCGTGGATACTGATGGATCTTGGCCGCCCGGCGAATTGTCGACTTCCGTGGGATCCGGTTTTTTGTGGGCACATGATGTGCATTAACAGCGATGACGCGGAGAAGCCTGCACGAGCGTGCCCCTTTGGCTTTTTCTGCGTTAGCAGAGCCATTCCCTTGTCAACACGCCCGTGGAGGGTATATTATCGTGTTGAAAAGGATCGTCAGGAGGATAATTTCATGAAAAGGATCGATTCACCTTTGAAAATGGCCGGCGTAATGCTGGCAGCAGGTTTGGTACTGCTTTCAGGCATGCGTGCGGCATCCGCCCGGGAACTCGTGTATGATAAGAAAGACTATACTGTAAGCGCGGCAGGGATCCAAGAGATCAGGATCAAAGCCCGTAACATGCCCCTTGAAGTGACGGCGGTTCAGGGCGACGAAATTCTGATCAACTACTATACATCTGACGAGGATCCTTATGAAGTATCGCTGGACGGCGGCGTGCTGACGCTAAAGTACAAAAACGACGATTTCTTCGGCATAAGCAGCTGGTTCTCCGGCGCTCTGAATGTTATAGACAATACGAACCCCAAGGTGCAAGTGTTTGTGCCTCAAGCGTATGCAGGTATGTTTATGCTCGACACATCCAACGCATCGGTGAATATGTCCGATTTGACGCAGTCAGGGGACGTGCACATTGAGACTTCCAACGGGCGCATCGAGGTAAAAAACGTTGCAGCTCCGTTGGTGGAGGCTCATACTTCCAACGGGGCGGTTACGCTGGACGAGGTAAGCGTGTCCGGCGCGATAGACATGAAGTCTTCCAACGGCGCACTCACAGCCGGAGCGGTAAATGCCAGGGATAAACTGCGCATGGAGACGTCCAACGGCCGCATCGTGCTGGATAGGGTGATATCAGCCGACATAGAACTTAGAACCTCCAACGGTTCCGTTTCCGGCAGTGTGGAGGGCAGGAGGGGCGATTTCACAATCGCCTCTGATACCTCAAATGGGGACGACAACCTGGGCGACGGCGGCAATGGGCAAAAAAGGCTCACGGTCCACACATCCAACGGTAATATAGACATCAGTTTCCTGGACGAATAGCGCGCCCACAAAGAACTCCGCGCCGCGGCTCATATTGCCGCGGCGCGGTTTGCCTGTGCCATGCGATCGGTCTTCCGATCCTTCTTGGTCCCGATCAGTCTCACATCACGCTTTTGCTTCGATATGCCTGTTTCTTCCCCGTCGTCTTCCCATCGCTTCAGGGGAGCTTCCCGCCAAAGGCACTCGCCTGGGTTGGCGGCTGAACACCGATCTTCAACGCGTCAAAATGATCGCGGAGCGGCAACGATCCGGCATCCCAAAACAGTCTTTTTGCGTTGACAAACCATAAGAATTCCTCTACAATGTGTACTGGGACAATAAAATAGAAAGGGGTGTCCTTCGGGAGTGTTGTGGTATCAAATCAAAGCAATAGAGCAAAAGGAGAGCGCATTATGAAAAAGAATACCCGCATTTTCAGTATCCTCTTGGCCATGCTGTTCCTGTTCAATCTGACAGCATTTGCGCAGGAAGTTCCCGCCTATTCAGTCGAGGGCTTCGAGACCGTGGACGCCGACAACAATCGCATTACCACAGGCCGTGACGCAACAAGCAAAACCGCTATTGCCTCCGCATCCAAGTATGAAGTGTCTCAGGTGGGCGCTGAGATTTTGAGCAAGGGCGGCAATGCCGTTGACGCGGCAGTCGCCATGGGCTTTGCCCAAGCGGTTGCGGAACCCTTCACCAATGGTCCGGGCGGCGGCGGCCTGGCTGTCATCCATACCGCCGAGGGCGAAAACATCTTCGTCGATTTCCGCGAGATCGCCCCCAAAGCCGCGACGCTCGATCTGTACATCGACGCTGAAGGCAAGAGCAATGGCAAAACGATGACCGGCGGCCTGGCTTCCGGCATCCCCGGCGATGTTGCCGGTTTGTTGTTTATGCTGGAAAATTATGGTTCGGGCGATTTGAGCCGCCAGGAGATCATGGAGCCCGCCATCCGTATTGCTACCGAAGGCCTTTATGTCAGTACCTATGCGGCCAATGCCATTACCGATGCTTATGATAAAGCCACCACGTTCCCTGCTATGCAGAAGGTTTACTGGGATGAGAATGGCCTGCCCCTGGAGCAGGGCGTCATCCTGAAAAATCCGGACTTTGCCAAAACACTGGCGCTGATAGCCGATAAGGGCAAAGATGGTTTCTACAAGGGTGAAGTGGCCCAGGCGATCGTGGATTCCCTGGCCATGTATGAAGGCGTCATGACGCTGGAAGATCTGGCCGGCTATGAAGCAACCGCCAAGGAGCCGGTTTCCGGCACTTATCGCGGCTACACCCTTTTGTCCTCCCCGCCGCCTTCATCCGGCGGTACCATCCTGATCGAGATCCTGAACATTCTGGAGAATTTCGACGTTTCCGCGCTGAAAGTCAACTCCCCGGAATACATTCACCTTTTCGTTGAGACCTTCAAACTCGCGTACGCCGATCGTGCCCAGTACATGGCGGACGAAGCGTTTGCCGATGTGCCGATCGATGGCCTGACCAACAAGGAATACGCCAAAAAGCGCAGCGAAATGCTGGATCTTGCAAAGGCGCAGAGCTTCACCTTTGACGATCCCACGCTCTTTGAGCATGTGGACACCACACACTTCTCCGTTGCTGATGCCGCGGGTAACTGCGTTGCCATTACCAAGACCATCAACTACTACTTTGGCAGCGGCGTGATGGTCGACGGCTACGGGTTCATGATGAATAATGAGATGGACGACTTTTCTACCAATCCCGAGAGCGTCAACAAAGTTGAGCCCGGTAAAAAACCGCTGAGCTCCATGAGCCCCACCGTGGTGCTGGATCCTGAAGGCAAGCCCTTCCTCGTCTTGGGCACACCCGGCGGTGCGCGCATTTTTGCCTCCATCGCGCAGATCATCTCGCGCGTTATCGACCATAAGATCCCTCTGCACGACGCTATCAGCGTGCCGAAAATCTGGAACAACGGTCCCGCGAACAACTTCCAGTATGAGACGCCCCTGAAAGGCTATGAAGACTACGCCATCACTCAGGAAACCGTGGATGCCCTGACCGCTATGGGCCATGACAAGATCGGCACCGCGGCCAGCGGCGCTGTTCAGGCCATCGAGTTTCTGGAAGATGGTACCCTTTACGGTACGGCTGATCCCCGCCAGGATGGCAAGGCTGTCGGCGTAGAGTAACACCCGCCGAAATCTAAAATCAAATGGGGGCTGTAACAAAAGTCCCGAAATGACCCGCCGGAAATTGTGAAATTTGCGGCGGGTCTGCGTTTGTTTTTTGCGT
>LFTR01000122.1:12777-14525 GCA_001513425.1 Clostridiales bacterium DTU024 | reverse complement strand
GGATCTCACTGCGTCCATTTGTTCCTGTGTCAGTGCTGTTTTTTGGGAAGCCTTGACATTCTCCTTGATTTGCGCCGGGGTACTGGCTCCCGTAATGACGCAGCCCACCGCGTCCTGCATCAATATCCACCGCAGAGCATTCATTGTCAGTTGGCCTTCCCCAAACACGTCTTTCAGCTCGTTCACGGCCTTGAGCCCGAGATCATAATCGACCCCGGAGAACGTCTCCCCTTTGTCAAAAGCTTCGCCCTTTCGGTTAAAGAAACGATGGTCTGCCCTGCCGAACACTGACTCTGACGAGAATTTTCCGGTCAGCAATCCGCTGGCGAGCGGCACCCTGCAGATGATACCGACGCCCTTTTCTTTTGCCAGCGAAAACAGAAGCTCAGCGGGGCGCTGTCTGAACATATTGTATATCACCTGTATGGACGACATTCCTTCATATTCCATGGCTTTCAGGCCTTCCTCGACCCGTTCGACACTCACACCAAAGTGCCGGATCTTCCCGGCACGCCGCAGGTCCTGCAATGTTTCAAAGATCTCAGGCCGGTAAAATACGTCGGTCGGCGGGCAATGCAGCTGGATCAGATCCAGGGCATCAACCCCAAGGCGCTTTAGGCTATCCTCGGTATATTTCACGATCGCTTCGCGCGTATAGCCGGCGGATACGTGCGGCGTGATATGCCGCCCGCATTTGGTCGCGACAAAAACTTTCCCCTCTTTGCCTTTGATGAACTTGCCGATGCTTCGTTCACTTTCACCATCGTTGTACACATCTGCCGTGTCGAAAAAGTTGATGCCTTGCTCATACGCGGTTTCCAGGGTCGTAAGCGCGTTTTGCTCGCTGTAATCAGACCCCCACTTCCCGCCCAATTGCCAGGTTCCCAGTGATATTTCGGATACTTTCATCCCCGTATTGCCAAAATCCCGATAATTCATGCCATACTTCCTTTCTTTTCGTTCGTGACTTGTGGAATTGCTGTAACACGATTAATCCTTGCCACCGGCCCAGTAACGCACCGAGGATAACCAGAAATATTGGGGATCGTCCCTTTGTTCCCCCTCGCGTTTCGAGGACTCTGCGTTCATTTGACATACCGGTGCCCGTGATGCGGACCGTTTTGTGAAGCCATGCGTTAGCTTTTCGTCTCTTGAGGGTGTATGCTGTCCTCTTTTTGTCTTCCCGGCACAAAAAACGTGCTGTGCGACCAGTTTGATTACAGGTGTTCGGCATGCCAGGTACCGCCCGGATCAATCGTCTCCAGAATCTCCTGCGTGAGCAACGCGCTGCTGCCGCTGCCGTCCATCGGCTCGATACCCCTCAGGCTCCGAACCACTCTTTCAATATAAGGCTGCTGGACGTGCTCCAGGGGTTCGAAAGGGAAGACGGTGGTTTCCCCGCCTTTTGTAATCTCGATCGGGTCATTGGACATGATAGACAACAGCAGTGTGCCTTTGTCGCCGGAAATCCAAAGCCTGTCCACCTGTTCAGCGGCAGAAAAAGACAATTGCATGGCTCCCTGTACGTCTGAAGTGAAGCGAAAGATCGCGCTGGTGGTATCGTCCGTGCCGTGTTTGCGGCTCAAATTGGCAGACCTTCCGGTCACTTCAAGCGGTTTCCCCAGCATGAACATAAGGATATCCACCATATGGGAACCGACGTCATACAGCAGACCGCCGCCTGCCTTTTCCTTTTGCAGCAGCCACGGTCGTTCAGGATCCACATCCGGCACAGGGCAAGCATACAG
>LFTR01000122.1:341-12558 GCA_001513425.1 Clostridiales bacterium DTU024 | reverse complement strand
TAGACTGCGTCGATATCGGGGCTCTTAAGCAGTTCAAGATAATCTGTCGTATACCGGGGGACGCCGTGCCGCTGGGCGTAGGAAACGAGCCTCTTCTCATCCCTGCGCATCACCGTGTCCAGCGACGAACCGGGCACCTTTTGAAATGCGGGGCCGCTCTTGACCTCTGTCACCATGCCGCATCCGATAATGCCAAAGCGGATCTTTTCCATGATGTGTTTCCCCCCTATAGGACCTCATCCATGTTTCGTTTTTCCTAGCCTACCCTAAGGCCGCTACTTCGCAAGAGATGCGGTCAGTTCAACCATGCCCCGGCTCCGAAACCAAATTCGCTGATACTTCGTGTCCCCTTGTTGCCCATCATACAACATACGCGTCGTATCCCAATTTCACGAGCGCTTCGTAGGAAACCAATGCCTTTGAAGGAATATCCTGCGGAATCTGATAGCCGAGCTTCGCGTAAGCATCCATCCGCTGAAAATCTCCCACCAGACTGTTGATGATCTCACTTTCCGCCACGCCGTCCGCCATCATGCTCTCCAAATGGTGTTTGAGGGACGGATTCCCGGGAGCCACGATGGTTTCCGATTCAGGCCACTGCTTTTGAAGAGCAGCCCAGACCCGGCGGGTCATATAGGGCTTGTGAACGGCAATGATCCTGCTCGGGGATAGCCCCGCGTCTTCCAACTTCTTTCTGGCGAAAAGGATATTCTCGCTGGTGTTGGTAGCTTTGGCTTCAATCAAAATAGCTTCGGATGGAACGCCGTTCCGAATGGCGATCTCCGCAAAAACCACAGCCTCGGGCTTCCGGAATACCCCCAAAGTGCCCTTGCCCAGATACCCGGTAAAGAGGATCAAAGGCGCCCATCCTGCTTTGTACAGTTCGGCGCAGCGCACGGCGATCGTTTGATCGTAACTGCCAAAGCCAATGATGACATCCGCACGCTGAAGCGGATGCGCCAAGTACAGATAGTCCCATAAATCCTGCAATAGAACATTTTTGTCCATCATTTCTCTCGCTCGTTCCCCGTCATACCCGGGACCCTCATTTTTTCGGAATCAGTATCATTGACAGGGTCGCCGAAATCACAGATGCTAATACTTGTGATGTGTGTTCAAGGATATGACCCGGCAAGCGCACCCCAACCTCTCTGCGCACCCCTTTTCGCCTTAGCAAAGAATACAATCACAATATTGCGGCTATTCGAAAAGGCATTCGAAGCTCACAAAATCTGATAATCGTCGGATCCCGACATTGCCTTCTGCATCATCAAACTCACTGGTATTGTAGCCTGTTAAGTGGCGTGAATCAACATGCTTGCCGCTGTGCCGTGCGGTAAAGGAGGTGATGACGGGTCGCTCCGTGCAATTGTGCAGTTCACATTGTGATCAACCACTGCTCCTCGCACGCCGTCAGAAAGGATTGTCCCCGGCGCAGTCAACAATTCCGGTTTTCAGAGATCTCGCCCGGCCTCGCTTGCGTTCGGAGCTTCTTACTAAACTGACCTCCTAGAAACATCGTGTCCGCGATTGCCTATGGACTTTTGGGGTGATTCGTCGAGATCATGGGTTCCTCTTTATTGAGTACAGCGGAGTCTTTCATCGAATTGGCGCGGTGGTGGTTTATCTATACCGCATTCCCTAATGAAAAACGCTCGCATCAATGAACGCCATCATTTGTCGACCCTGTCCAATAAAAAAACCTCTTCTATCGTGGCAGATAGATGGGGTCTCCCTGAGGTTTGGTAAGACCATTTAATTAAAACGGTAGTGGCACAGGGAGGTGTCCATTTGACGATTTTTTTCCACACAATCGGCGCGACGTCATAGAAAGGCCGGTGCCTTGCGGTTCATTCCCAAGGGGTTTGCCATACGAGCGAAAATCAGCGCAATGAGGGCCCGAATGGCTTGATATCCCATTGCTTCATTGGCAGGAGCCTGCCGGGTCAAGAATACCATATAGCTATCGCTAAACACAGAAAAAGCACGAAGGCGATAAAACAACTGCATCTACCTGCTTTGGGCGAAAAGCACGGGCCTGGCTTTCTCTCGTTTCGCCGCCTTTACTGCTCCTTCTTTGCCGCCCATCTCCCGCCCCGGTGCCTTTGCTGAACAAGTATTTCGATCGCGGCGTCGTCAGGCAGTGGTTTGCTGATCAGAAAACCCTGTGCTTTTTCGCAGCCATACGCTTTTAGCAGATCGATTTGTTTTTCATGTTCCACGCCCTCGGCCACTGTGCCATGGTTCATCCTTTTGGCGATGGAAATGATGTCCAGCGTGATGGCGTTCTGGGCATCATTCAAGAGCAGCTTATCAACGAAGTATTTGTCGATCTTCAGGCAATCCACGTTAAGCTCGCTCTCTCTAGCAAAAGAAGAATAGCCTATACCAAAATCATCAATGTACACGCGCATGCCGGTCTTTTTCAATGCCGCGAGGATTCTGTTGATTTCGGTGTAATTGCCCGAAAAGGCGGATTCCGTGATTTCTATGCCGATGTTCTCGGGTGCCGCATCCATCTCCTCCACTAGTGCCAGCAGGTCTTCCAGA
This sequence comes from Clostridiales bacterium DTU024, assembly GCA_001513425.1. Taxonomy (GTDB): domain Bacteria; phylum Bacillota; class Clostridia; order Christensenellales; family Aristaeellaceae; genus DTU024. The sequence goes on along the minus strand of LFTR01000122.1, from coordinate 10,008 downwards.
AATCCCTGCTTCAGCAGCTGGATGACGGATACATTCACGGAAACGCTGATATCGCCAAACCCGTTTTCTTCAAGCTTCTTCAGGAAATGGAAAGCCCGGCTGAAAACCTTGTAGCCAATGGGGATGATCTGCTTGGTTCTTTCAGCAATGGGGATAAACTCCAAGGGGGAAACCAGCCCAAAGGTGCGGCTTTGCAGCCGCGCCAGGGCCTCAAACCCCGTGATCCGATTCGTCCGAAGATCCAGGATGGGCTGATAAACCAGGCTGAGACCGCTGTCCTGTGTATCCGTCTCGATCAGAACCAGTTCCTCCTCAATCGTCTTTTCCCTGATGATGCCCTTTTGTACCTCAGCGTCAAAGAAGCGAACAGGAAAATCGCCGTAGCTGTTTCTCAGCGCGATTTCCGATGTGATCAACACGTCCATCAGTATTTCGTCGGCGCTGCGCGATGTTTTGGGATCCAGCTCCAATACCCCGATACCCCCGCCAACCCGCTCAATCAGGAGGATGGATTCAAGCGATTGCCTGAGAGTAACCAAAAAAACATCCAGTTCCGCGCGGTCCCGGTAATTGCGGATGTACACGACAAACCTGTTATCATAAGTGATAAAAAGCACACGGTCTGCGCCGCAGATCGACTGAAGCGACCGGGCGACTTTGTTTGTGATGCCCTGCGCATAATGAAAACCGAATTTGGTGGTCAGCGTCTGCATTAGGGTCAGATTTATGTTTATAAGCGCACGTTTCCCGGTTTTCGCTCCTGACATGTCTTTCTGAAGCATCCTTTCGAGCACATCCCGGTTGAGCAAACCCGTCCACCTGTCGTGATCATTGTTGAATTTGAGGATATCCTCGATGGCCTTACGGTCAGACACATCGATGATGATGCCCTCCAGCGCCTCGACCTCACCGTTTTCATCATAAACCGCCTGCCCCATCTCCAGGACCCATTTTCTGTTGCCCGATTTGGTAATGATTTCAAATTCGTGGCTGAAGGATTCGCGCCGCTTTGTCGCGCGCTCCCATTCCAACCAGAGTATCTGGCGATATTCCGGGGCGATCAGGTCATTGAAGCTCAAATCCCGGTTATCGATCAGACTGTCCGGCTCGTATTCCGTCAGCATCAAACATCCGGCGGAAACGTACCACATGGTCCACTCCCGGTCGTAACTGCACCTGTAAGCCATCCCCGGCAAGTGGGACAAAAGGGTCTCTTTGCTGCGTTCGCTCTCAATAAGCCTTTCCTCGATAAGCTTTTTTTCAGTGATGTCCTGAAACAGGGCAATGTGGTTATACGGATGCTCTTCTGACACCCTGAACGCGGCGGTGAGAAAATGGACCCAGACGACGGAACCATCCGGTTTGATGAACCTCTTCTCCATCTGATAACTTCGGATCTCCTCCGCCTGGAGTCTTTCGTAATACGCCAGATTTTGCTGAAGATCCTGCGGATGGGTGATGGCGGCCCATCCGACACGCGTCAGCTCTTCCCTTGTTCTCCCCATCATCTTCTCGAACGCGGGGTTGACGGTGAAGTATTTGTTCTCCGCGGGAGAAGCGGGATCCTTGTTAAAGGATATGGCAATGCCAACGGGCACCTGGCTGAAAATCACGTCCAGGGTCGATTCCTGCTTTTGCATTTCCTTCTCCAGCGCATGTTTGATGTGGAGGAGTTTTGCGTGGACCTGGATCCTTGCCCTCAGTGACGCCATGTGTATGGGCTTGCGGATATAGTCGACCGCGCCCAGCCCGAGCCCTTTGATCTCATTATCCAATTCATCATAATTCGTCAGGATAATGGTCCGTATATCCCTGTATTTTTCGCTCGTGTTCATGGCCTCCAGCACCTGAAATCCATCCATACCGGGCATGTTCAAATCGAGGATCATCAGGTGGACAGCGTCATGCTTTTCCAGTATCTCCATGGCTTCAAAGCCGTCTTTGGCATACAGGACGTCATAATCACCAAGCATGTTTCCGATGATGGCTCTGTCCGCGGCGGAATCATCAACAATCAGTATGGTCAGCACGATAGAATCCTCCTATGATTTCCCTGTTTCCATGCCTGCTCAAAACGTAACGCCGGATATCTCCCCAAGCAGCTGCTCAAGAACTTGGGTAAACTGCTCTTTCAACGGTGCGATCTCATTCGCCTTTCCTTCATCAAGGGCCTTTTGAAGACTGACGGACAAATCAAAAAGCGCACGGGCGCCAATGCTGCCGGAACTGCTCTTGATCTTGTGCGCGATCTGTGCAGCGTCCGCAAATCGCTCTTCGCGGATGGCCAGATCCAGCTTTTTTGGAGTATCCAGGTTTTCCGCGTAGTATTCGCGGAGCACCTGCCCATAAATTTCCGCGTTGCCGCCCATGAATTTGAGCCCGGCAGCCTTATCCAGCACCTGCCCTTGCGTCATAGGGTGATCTTGTCGTTGCGCCAAGATATCCTTGATCGTGCGCAGAAACACGTCAGGATCGAACGGTTTGCTGATGTAATAGTCCATACCGCTCTTGGCGCATTTCTCCTTGACGCCAAGGATGATGTCCGCCGTCATGGCGACGATCGGCATATCGGGCTCAATTTCCCTGATTTTTTCGGCCGCCTCATATCCATTCATCACGGGCATATGCAGGTCCATCAGCACAAGCGCGATATCTTCATGGGATCGCCTGAACAAGTCAACCGCCTCTTTGCCGTCAGATGCCATGATCGCATCAACATTAATCTGTTGGAGAAGCGATTTGGCAATCAACTGATTGGTGCTGTTATCCTCCGCCACAAGGACGCTTCGCGACATGCCGGAATCCACCGGGGTGATCTCGTCACTTTGGGAAGGAAGCGCGCCTCCTACGGCTTTCATCTCAAACAGCTCCAGAATGCCATTGAACAAAACAGAGGGGATGATGGGCTTGCCGATGCCGACCCGGATGCCATATTCTTTGAGTTTGTCAAAGAGATCTTCCCTCATCATGGGAAACAGCATGATGAACTGCGGCTTTTTTTGAATTCTATCATTGCGCCGGACGGCTTCGACATACCGGAAACCGCCTTCCGCCGGCGTCTCATAGTCCAAGATGAACAAATCAAACGCTTTGGCGAACTTTCCGCCCGCCGCTTCCAGCATGCTCATCGCGCTTTTTTCGGAGGTGGTCAACTCACAAGACATTCCCAATGCGCTGAGGTAACTGTCGATTAGGTTGATATTCGCGCCGGTTTTTTCCAACACGAGTGTCTTGACATGCTTGAATGGATCGCCGGACAGCGTCCCGATATGTTCGCTTTCCTTTTTCGCATCCATTTCGAAAGACAGATGAATGACAAAAGTGGTCCCTTCTCCGGGCGTGCTGAAAACCTGGATATGCCCGCCCATCATTTCCACAATATTCTTAACGATCGACAAACCAAGCCCCGACCCGCCAAAGCGCCTGTTGATACTGCTGTCCCCCTGCACAAAGGGCTGGAACAGATTATTCACTTGATCCGCGTGCATGCCAATCCCCGTGTCTTTGACGGAAAACGCCAGATGGTATTTGCCATTTTCCTTGGCGGTCAGGCGGATGTCCAGTGATACTTCGCCCTTGCCGGTAAATTTGGCCGCATTGTTCAATACGTTCAGCAGCACCTGCTCCAGCCGCCTGGGATCGCCCATAAACCAATTGGGGATTTGGGGGTCCTTGGACAGCCTTAGGCCAATTCCCTGCTCCTCCACCTTGTAGGAGACAATGTTGATAACATCCTCGATCACCCGATCCATGCTGAAAGAGGTGATTTCCAGTTCCGCCTTTCCGGCCTCTATCTTGGAATAATCCAAAATATCGTTGATGATGCTGAGCATATTGGCAGATGCCTGCGTGATTCTGTCCGCGTACATTTTCTGGGTCAATGAAAGCTCGGTTTTTTTCAGCAGATAGGCCATACCGGATATTGCATTGAGCGGCGTCCTGATTTCGTGGGACATGCGCGCCATGAAGCTTGATTTGAAACCGCTCGCCTCATCCGCCTGCCGCTTGGCTTCTTCCAGGTCTGCCTGTATCTGCTTTCTGCGGCCAATTTCCCTGCGCAGTTTGGCGATCCAGAAAAAGGACACCATGAAAGCGATCGCGGAGGCGGCAGAGATGATGACGACCGCGCGGACCAGCGGTCCGTAATCAAAGGAAGTGTCCAGCTCGATCCATCGTTTGTTGATGGCTTGCTTTTCACTCCGGGTGATGGCATCCAGCGCCTTGTTGAAAATGCTGATCAGTTCGGGCCAGTCTTTTCGCGCAGCAAAATGGAGATCCTGCTGCTTATCTGCCTCGAAGGCCACAAGTCGGAGGTTGGACAACCCTTGTGTGCGGATCAGGTAGTTGGTGGTGGCCAGATTGCCGATGAAGGCCTTCTCTGTGCCCGCTGCCACCGCTGCCAGCGCCGCGTCCACACTATCATACAAACCCAGATTGATTTTGGGGTAGTCCATCAAGTAACTGTGATGCGAGCTGTTACGCTGCACCGCAATGATTTGCCCCTCCAAATCGGTTATGCCGTTGATTCCTGTATCCTCTTCACGCGTCACAATGACCCGCTTGAAGGAATAGTAAGGCTGTGAAAAGCTAAAGAGCGCTCCTCTCTCCTGCGTCAGGCCAATGGCGGGGAGCGCGTCCAGATCTCCCGTGCGCACCCGCTCATAAGCTTCCGGCCATGTAAGGTCTCGGGCCACTTCAAACTCAAGGCCGGTTTTCCGGGATACAAGCGCCAGGTAATCCGCGGCGATCCCGGCGTAATCGCCGTCTTCATCGATGAATTCAAAGGGCACGAACTCAGGATCTATGCCAAGCCGGATGACCGCATGATCCGCAATAAAAGCAGTCTCATCGGGCGTCAACGCAACTGAATCGATACCGGCAGCCGCCGGGGCGACAGGCACTGCCAAAGCGATGATTATTGCCAGCAGGAACCTTACAGCCTTGTACACGCGTTTCTCCTAACAGGTTGTCCCAAGGACACGAATATTGGATGGGTTTTGTGGAACCACACGGGTCACACTTATCTTGATCGTCAAGGCTTTTGCCAATATTTGTCGGAGGGCTATTTTGTTCGGGCAAAAGACTCTGACAATCTCGCCGCGGCCGCCAAATGATCAACAGCACAGGAGCAAACTTGGGTTCTATGGCAAATACTGCGCTTCGCTAAAGAAATTGCACTTGACAGTCTCTCGCCGATATCAACGAGAATCCACGAAGTGAGTATGCCTTGTTTATAATCTCAGTTTATCATAAGGCGAAACAGATGTACACGGAAAAGTATCAGTTCGACTGCATTCTTGATCATGCAATCAAAAGGCTATCGGGGATAAGCATTACGAACACCCAAAGAATATGAGTGCTTCGACCCCCCGGATGTGAAGAACAATATAAAAGCACTGTCGACGTGTGCTGAACAATGAGCAGCACTCAGAAAATGCATACTAAGAAATAACCGTTCGCCGAGATCTGTTTGAACACAGAATCTCTTCGATCGAAGAACGAACACAAGCACAGCATGGCTTGGAAAAACCAACGGAGCGAATTCAAATCGACCGCCCTGAAAATGAACCCTTGATAATCGCCTGACCTGATTCATGATGCCGCCGGTAAAACGGTTCAGAAAAAACCCGTCCCTCAAGACAGTGAAGAACGGGGTTTTGTATCCCCGGCGGGGATCATTCAGGGCACATTGACGCGCCCCGCCTTTTCACAATACCGGTTGATCAGTACTTGATGAACTTGTCCCCTGACACATTGCAGATGCGGCACTTGTCGGGGCGGCCCTTTTCGATGTTTCCGCAAACAGGGCAGAGGTAGTAGAACACTTCACCCTCTTCATCAAGGTTTCTGGCGGCTTCGTCATACAGCGCGGCGTGCACTTCCTCAGCTTTCATGGCATGGGTGAAAACCATTGCCGCGGCTTTGTTGCCCTCTTCCTCCGCTGTCTTGAGAAAGTCGGGATACATTTCGGTGTACTCATACGTTTCACCGGCCTTGGCGGCTTTGAGGTTCTCCAGGGTCGTACCGACATTGCCGGCCAGTTCGAATTCACGCAAAGCATGAATGGTTTCGGCGTCCGCTGCAGCGCGGAACAGCTTGGCGGCGTTCGTTTTGCCGTCAGCCTCGGCTTTTTTGGCAAAGGCGTTGTATTTGCGGTTCGCCTGGGATTCTCCGGCAAATGCCGACATAAGGTTATCGTGCGTGTTGGACATTGACATAGTGATTTTTTCTCCTTTATTGTCTATTATTGGCAATTGGTCAGCATGCTTTGCCGCCAAGTAACCGAAAGTGAATGCGGGGCCGATGGTGCCGCCGCCGCCCCAGTAAGCGCCGGCGCTGGGCGCCGCGATGCAGTTGCCTGCGCCATACAACCCTTCAATGGGCCTGTTCTGCCAGTCAAGAACCTGGGCGTTGCTGTTGACCACGGGACCGCCGTTTGTATCCAGCGTGGAGGAACCAAGTATCGCCGCAAAGTAGGGGCCTTCGTCGCTCAGAGGATGCATGGTGTAATTCTTGTTAATGTCCTCCGGCCACTGCGCACCGGGCAATGTCGGCTTGATCGAGCCCCACTCCAAGTCGTACGCGTGATCCCCGCGATGGAAATCGGGATCTTTTCCCGCACGGGCATAGCTGTTGAACTTGCCAAAGGTTTCCTTCAGCCCCTCAGTAAAGCTCTCGTCCAGACGGAAGCTGCCGGTATGCGCAGCAAGCTTCTCAACGCGCACGCGGATGTTTTCAGCCAATTCCTCCAGAGTATCGCCGCTGATAAGGTACTTTGTATCCAGCCCTTCCATCGCGTAGGGCGGGAAGCCCTGCCACATTTCCACGGTGCGCTTGTCCGCTATGAGGAAGAGCAGCTGATTGGTCCATTCGCTCTTGTTTTGGTCCCAGGCGAAGTGCGCGCGGCCGCGGTCGTTGTAGTTGCGCTTTTCGTTGACGACGCGCTTGCCGTACTTGTTGACTTCAAAGACGCCGTCGCCGGCGATAAAGAAGCAATTGTTGGCGGCGTTGGGATTTTCCAACTTGTTTTCCAGCAGGCACTGCGCACGGAACGCGCCTTGCATATTGCCGATCCTGGCGCCGACCTGTGAAGCCATGCCGATGAAATCGCCTGTGCATTCGGGCGCAGCGCAGCCGCCATAAACGGGGCCGGGCTGGAATGCGCGCAGCAGCTCTTCATTGTGGGTATAGCCGCCCGTGCCAAAGATAACAGCCTTTCTCGCGTGGAATACCTTGACAGCTTTGCCGGCCTTCACTTCAAGCCCGGTAACGCGGCCACTTTCATTTCTCAGGATACGCGTCGCCCGGTGGTTGGTATTGACGGGAATGCCGTTTTCCTTGGCATACTTTTTAAACCACTCCACCAACACGACACCAAAGGCCATATTGCCGTTTTCATCCGTGGGGTACAGGATACGGCCGCGAATGCCCTTGTTTTCGGGCAGATTGCTCTGATAGTCCACAGGGTTTTTGCCCAGCCAGTTGATTTCCTCGGTCGAGGTGAAGACTCCCAATTCTTCCATCCGGTCAATGGCCTTGGCCGCATTGTCACAGAAAGCTTCGATTAGGCTGTACTCGTGCTCAGGAAGACCGTAGCGTTCCTTTTCCGCGTAGTACAATTCCGGATAGGATTGCCTGCACATGTAGCGCATCGCGTCCTCACGGTTGTCCTTGATGCCCCTTTTCAACTGATGACGGTTCATGGGGGTCCAAAATCCGCCGCCCGAGCGCCGCGTGGTTCCGCCGATGATGCCGGCTTTTTCCAGCATGATCAGCGAGTTACCCGCTTGATGGGCATTAATGGCTGCGCTGAACGCCGCCGCGCCGGAACCGACGACCAGCACGTCCGCTTCCAGGGCATCGGTCGTCTCCGGTTTATTAGGGTCCGCCATGGGCGCAGGATTGCTCAGATCCATAAACTTGTCCTTGGGCGCCCAGCAGCGCGGGCAGAGCATAGGCGGTTCATCGCCTTCGTACAGATACAGACAGATGACGCATTGCCACAGCTTCTTTCCGTTTGGGCCAAGGGTTTTCAGCTGCAGATATTCATCCTTCTTCGCGGGCGCAATCGCTTCAAACTGATCGGCTGAGGCACCACAGACCGGGCAGACCGCGGGCGGCACACTGCCCTCGTGGATGTAGCCGCATACCGTGCAGCGCCACTGTGTAGAAGCGACCTTTTCAAACCTGTCTTCACTCGCGCCGCAGACCGGACAAATGTCCGGCGGTGTGTCGCCTTCGTGGATGTAGCCGCACACGGCACACTTCCATTGAATCATTCTTTTCCTCCTGTCAGATATTATCTATTTTAAAAATGAACGTACGTTCATCGTTTATCACACTGCGGGCACACACCCCTGAAGTAGACTTCTTTGCGCAGGATCTCGTACCCGGACGGTACCTGCCCCAAAAGTGCGTCCATATCCATGGGGACGTCGACAATTCGGCTGCAGCGCTCACATATAAAATGCGCATGCACAGGGCGCGCCGCTTCATACAGCGCTTCACCTTGCCTGATGGTCAGCCGCCTCACAAGGCCCGCCTGCACAAAATGCTCCAGGGTGTTATAGACAGTTGTTTTTGAAAGGGCGGGCGCAGCATCCCTTAAGCTCTCATACAGCTCTTCCGCAGAAAAATGGCCGTATTCCCGGGTCAACAAATCAAGCAGCATCAAGCGCGGCTGCGATTGCCGAATGCCTTTTTCCTTCAGCATAAGGCCGGCTTTCTTCAGATCCTGCTCCATGCCTCCCCTTTCACACCGCATTATTGTAATGATTATTTATTTGTACTCACTACAATCTAATTATAGCATTGGTTTTTCTTCTTGTCAAGGGAAGCATTCTGCACAATGCTGCGTCATAAATTCGCTCAGTCACTTAGCATCCTTACCGCAGCTGCCAAAAGTGCGCCGTTTTTTGTTTGCTTTGCATATTCCAAACCCCAGTCAGGCATTGTCTTCCTATTGCAGGCAAATGATAATGTGGTAAGGCTATCTGCCACAAGGTCGATGCGCTTTTCGCTTTCATCAAACGCCCCATATTTTTCCAGAAAGGCATTTTTTGCGTTCTCACCCAGTGAGCAGGTAACATTGCGAATATCAGCATACACATAACCTTTGCCAAGAAAATTGCAATCAAACATGAATGCGGTCGACTTGTCCTTTGCCACTATGAGGTTCGTGTAGTAGAAATCGTTGTAGGTGAGCGTTCTTTGCACTTGAGCGATTCGCCTTTTTATCTCATCTATATTGCTTTCGATAAACATCCAAACGGGATTATTAAGGGTGTTGGTTTTCCCCGCAATTGTCGTTACGTTTTCCGGGGTTATACAATCAGTCTCGTCATACATACTCTTGCCATGCTCAGATACATAATCTTTCCCTTTGTTATGTAGGGCCTGCTGAAAAAGGCGATTCGTGCTGTGTACGTTCCTTCACACAACTGCCTGTGCCGTGCCAAACGATTTTCCAGACCATTTTACGATCTTCAGCATGTGCCAAAAAAGAGCTAAAAGGAAGCGCAGCAGGTGCGCAACGTTCATCGCCAGAATGATAAACGCTGCCTCCGTTTTTCCGGTCTCAGCCAGGTAGGCCATGATCAGATCCAGACCATAGCGACGCTTGCCGATTCCATTGCGGCCCTCTACCATATTGCGATCACAGCTGTCC
>LFTR01000122.1:0-248 GCA_001513425.1 Clostridiales bacterium DTU024 | reverse complement strand
TTGCAGAAGGCTCTGTTTTCCCGGTTGCGGTAGATGGTGTCTGCCAGAATCGCTTCAGGGTAGTGACCAAAGCGATTCTTATACCGTTCTGCCGCTGCCTGCAGCCGTACCCCCTCGTTGTAGTTGTCATATGACTGGTCTTCGATGAACGTAAACCCATTGACCACTGACAGGTGCAGCTTTTGCCCGAACTCGTAAGGCCTGCCCGCTTTGCCCCGAACGATGCAGCGTACATGCGGCTGGCGCAG
>LFTR01000214.1:1103-7065 GCA_001513425.1 Clostridiales bacterium DTU024 | reverse complement strand
CCGGCAAAGTGACGGCGCAAAAGACCGGGTCCGTTCGCCAAGTGCAAATTTCTGCGACAGCCAAGGATGGTTCCGGCGTCGTTGCCACCCATGATGTGACTGTGCATCCCGCGGCGACCTCTGTGCTCATTTCGGCGGGCGGCATGGCGCTTGGTGAGAAGACCACTGTTACGATGGATTTGGGTACAGGGGTGAATACCCTGCAACTGGAGGGAACAACAGAGCCGCAGGACGCCGCCCAGGGCGTCACGTGGAAGAGCTCCAATACGGGGGTTGCCACCGTGGATGAAAATGGGTTATTGACGGGGCACAAGCGGGGCACTGCTACCATCACCGCCACCGCCCAAGATGGCAGCAACAAAAAGGCCAGCTTCAAGATCAAGGTTATGACACTCGCCAAAGAGATCACGATCACCGGTGACGCCACGGTTCAAGGCGGGGACTGGATTCGTTTGAAGGCCGCGTTTACGCCTGACACAACAGATAACAAGCGCGTCTCCTGGTCCGGCTCTGACAAAGAAGCCGCCACGGTTACCCGTGAAGGGGTGGTCAACGCTAAGCGCGTGAAGACCGCAACTACCGTTACGATAACCGCTACCGCCCAAGACGAAAGCGGTGTGACCGCGCAATACGACATAACAGTGCTGCCGTAAGACTGTTAGCAGCCGGGCATTACTTTCTGACGAAGTAGCACCAAATAGAGCCCCGAAGCGCGCAGCTCCGGGGCTTTTTTCGGGCCAATATGGCATTCCGATCCGGTTTCTGCCGTTCCCCATTTCTTGACAGCGGCGTCGTGGCACAGTTGCTCCAGCCAAAAAGCGTGGCAGCCAATGACACACCGACGCACACGCCGCCAGCGACTCATGTGCTCACTGCTGATTTGCGGCGCGGGCCACAAATGTGTTCAAGGCCTCGGCCGGCTTTACCGATAACGCCTGTTCAGGCATCGAGTCAAAACCCGGGGGCAGTGACGTTGATACAGGGTCGTCTTAATCAAGGCGCGCGTTTACGCATCTGCGATCACCCTCTCGCTTAAGGCATATGAGCGTATTGCTAAACTAAGTGTCCATCAATTGTCGCACAACAGACTTTGGCATGTTCTGAAATCAAGCAAACCCCGCTCCACTCGATGATGTGGTTTCGTCATATCACCCATAAGCAGCAAATACGCTGCTGAGCCCTTGTCAATATGGGAAATTTCGCTATAATGACTTCAAAGGAAGATCCAACGGAGGTGGTGCCTGTGGATGTTAAGAAATTGTTCATGAAGCAGAAGATGATGCGGACAGTACTTGTGGCGCTGGTCCCCATTTTGGTTATGGCGATTTTCTTATGGGGCTGGCGCATTATCATGCTGGGCGTTATCACGGTGCTGACAGCGGTCATCAGTGAGTATCTGGTGATGCGCACCATCAACAAAGAAAAGACAAAGGTGTCTGAGGCCGCCTTTGTGTCCGCTGCGCTGTTCACGTTGACGTTGCCACCTGAAACACCGGTTTGGGTGGCAATAGTAGGCATTGTGTTTGGCATCGTGTTTGGCAAAACCGTCTTTGGCGGGTTTGGCCGCAATATTTTCAATCCCGCCCTCGCAGGGCGTTGCTTCATATATGTTGCCTTTCCCACGCAGATGACCATGACCTGGGCGCAGCCATTCAAATTACTGCCGGGCGGTTTTGCGTCTTGGCTGCCCATGGAGTCGGCAGATGCCGTCGCCGCTGCCACGCCCATCATCAGCCATAACGCGGGGGAGGCCCCCGTCGCGTTGCAGGATTTGTTCTTGGGCATTATCCCCGGATCCATGGGAGAAACCTGCGCCGTGCTGATATTGCTGATGGGCGCGTTCCTGGTGTATAAAAAAGTGGCGTCCTGGCATATCATGGTGTCCACCATCCTTTCGGGCGGCGTTTTTTCCGCAATACTGCACTATGCAGGCGTGATGAGTGCGGCAGGTGTGCGCGTCACTCCGCCGCTGTTCTTGCTGCTCAGCGGCGGGTATTTATTCGGCGCCGTTTTTATGGCGACAGACCCCATATCCGCCCCGAAACTCAAATCCGCGCAAATAGCGGCGGGTATAATGATCGGTATTATCACGGTCATTATCCGCGCTTTCTCCTTGTTTACGGAGGGCATGATGTTCGCCATCCTCGTTGTCAATGCCCTGACGCCTTTACTGGAGCTCAAGATCAAACAGTTCGAGGATAGGAAGAGACTGCCCGCAAAGGAGGCGGCCACATGAAAAAGGGACACATTTATACGGCGGTGTTCATGATCATCCTGTCCGCCGTTCTCACATTCGCTCTGGCCCTGGCGTATGAAAGCTTCAAGCCCGCCATTAAAGGGCATAAGGAATTGGCTGAACAGCGCGCCATATTGTATGCCCTTGATTTGGACAACGGCTTAACAGACGATCAAGTCGCAGTTGTGACATCTGATTTGATCGCCGAAATAACGCTGGGGGAAAAGATGGTCCCCGCGCACGTCAAGGACGATAAGGTCGTCGCGTATGCCGTCCCCTTTACCGGTTCCGGTTTGTGGGGCAGCATTTTGGGTTACCTGGGTGTCACCGCGGACTTAAGCGAGACTACCGGCATCGTGTTCACATCTCAGAACGAGACACCGGGGCTCGGCGGGCGTATTGAGGAGGAACAATTCAAAGGGCAGTTCAGGGGCGTGCCTATTGGCCCCGACACGGAGCTTAAGTACGTAAAAAACGGCGGAGAGATCGACGCGGTCACGGGCGCTACGCAAACCAGCGACGCGGTGCTGCGTATGCTGAACGCGGCCCTCAGGCAAGACGTCTTTGGTGGGGAGGTGCAAGAGTAATGGCAGAGAAACCGCGCGAGATCATCAAGCGCAATCTATTCAGCGAAAACCAGGTGCTGCGTGCCATTTTGGGCATCTGTTCCTCTTTGGCCGTTACCAACACGATGCGCAATTCCCTGGTTATGGGGCTGGGGCTCAGCGTTGTCACGGCGCTTTCCGGCTTGACCCTCTCTGCCATGCGCCATGCCATTCCGCGCAGGGTGCGCATGCTGGTACAAACGCTGATTATTGCTGTTTACGTTATCTTTCTGGATCTGTTCCTGCAGGCCTTCCTGCCGGACATTTCCAAACAGTTGGGTCCCTATGTGGGGCTTATCATCACAAATTGCATCATTATGGGGCGCGCTGAAGCGTATGCGCAATCCAACCCGCCCTTTCCCTCTATGCTGGATGGCTTGTTCGCCGGGCTGGGATACACCATGGTACTGATGATGATTTCGCTTATCCGCGAGATACTCGGCTTTGGCAGCGTGTTTGGCATCAATATCAACTTTGTGGGTTTTGAAACATGGACTATTATGATCATGCCGCCTGCCGCGTTCTTCATCATCGGAACCTTCATCTGGGTGATGTCCGCCCGCGTTTCGCGCCGCGCCGTGGACGACAAGTAAGGAGGCATGAACATGACGCCTAACATCAGCCCGTTTATCATCTTCTTTGCTTCAATTATTACCAGCAATATGATCTTATCCAATTTCCTGGGCATGTGCAGTTACCTGTCGGTATCCACCGAATACAAGACCGCTACGGGCCTTGGCATGGCTGTCACGTTGGTTTTGGTATTGACAACGGTGGTCAACTGGTTCATCTACACCTACGTCATCGTGCCCCTGGAACTCATCTATCTCCAATACATCATATTCATAATGGTCATTGCGGCTTTGGTGCAAATACTTGAAATGGGCATGGACCGCTATACCCCGGATTTGCACGCGAAACTAGGCATCTTCCTGCCGCTCATCACCGTTAATTGCGCCATCCTCGGTGTTACGCTGTTCATGGTTATCCGCCATTACAGTTTTCTGCAGTCACTGCTCTTTGCGCTTGGCAGCGGGTTTGGCTGGTGGCTGGCCATTAACATGCTGGCTGCTATCCGCGAAAAAATGGCCGCTGTCAAACTGCCACCGGGCGTCAAGGGACCTGCGCTGTCCTTCATCATTACCGGCATCATGGCGATGGCTTTCATCGGCTTTTCCGGCATCTTTACTATCCAGTAGCGGAGGGAAGCATGGATCTTAGCGTAATTCTTCGCACCGTAGGCAGCCTCGCGTTGATCTCGGGTGCGCTGTCCATTATCATTTCCTTGTCGGAAATGGTGCTGAACAACTACGGCACAGTGGAACTGGACATCAATAACGGCGACAGAAAGCTGTCTGTCAAGGGCGGTTCCTCCCTGCTGAGCACGCTGGCGGGCGAAAAAGTATTCATCCCTTCCGCGTGCGGCGGCAAGGCCACCTGCGGATTATGCAAAGTTGGCATACTGGACGGGGCAGGGCCTATAGCGCTGACGGAAGAACCTTACCTTACTCAGGAAGACCGCGCCAGTAATTTGCGGTTGTCCTGCCAGGTGAAGGTCAAAACAAATATGAGGCTCCTTATCCCGGAAGACCTGTTCAATATCAGGGAATACCTGTGTGAGCTGGAAGAGATAGAGGACCTGACGTACGACATCAAGCGTTTGTACTTGAAATTGCCTCAGGATCAGACCATCAACTTCAAAGCCGGACAGTTCATGCAATTCTATTCCAGGCCGTACGGCAAAATCAAGGAAGAGGTTTTCCGCGCCTACTCCATTTCATCCAAATCCAGCCAGCACGATCATGTCGAACTGCTCATTCGCCTGGTTCCCAATGGTATCGTTACAACGTATGTTCACACTGCGCTCAGCGTGGGCGACACCGTGCGTTTATCCGGTCCTTACGGAGACTTTTATCTGCGCGGGGACGCGGAAGAGCTGATCATGATTGCCGGAGGCTCGGGCCTTGCGCCCATCCGATCCCTGGTCTACGAAGTCATTGAGAAGGGTCTTCCCCACAAAATGCGTTTCTTCTTTGGCGCCAACAAGCTGCGTGACTTGTTCTATCTGGAAGAGTTTGCCCGTATCGAGCAAGAGCATCCCAATTTCAAGTTCATCCCTTGCCTCGCTTTTCCCGAGCCTGAAGATAACTGGCAGGGCGAAACGGGCTTTGTAACGGTGGCGCTGGAAAAACACGTGGATAGCGGCGAGAACCGCGAAGCCTATTTGTGCGGCAGTCCCGGCATGCTTGACGCCTGCATCAAAATACTCAAGGACAAAGGCTTTCCCGACAGCAAGATTTTCTTCGACAAGTTTTAGCCCTGGGAGGAGCATGTATGAAACATATTCCCGAAAATGACAGCATCCGCCAAGACTTGCACGGCGCGCACCTTAGCCGCGAGGGTTTCATGGGGGATGACGCCCGCTCGTTTGAAACGATTATCGCGGATGACGCATTGGCGCTCTCCTCAATTGACGTAACGCCCCGCAAAATTGCGGACAAGATGGAAGAATTGACCACGGCGGGAATGGAGGGCCAGGGTGGGAGAATACCCACCGGAGAGTACCTGGTCGAAGTTGAGGAATTTATGGGTCAGTTTAATTGCCCTTTTCGCGATGCCCGCGTGCCCAAACGCAATACTTTGGCGGTCGATAAAAAAGGCCGAACCTATACATGGTCCGACCTGTCGATACACTTGATTCGCGCTCACGGCTTTTTCCAAGGCGAAGGCTCAACTTACCGTCTGTCACCTGTGGCACTGGCGCGGTTTTTGGGGCTGGCCGAATAACGATCTACGCCGGGAGCGCTTGTACGGCGATGCCGATGAGTCCGGGGCCTGTATGCACACTGAGCGCCGGGCTCACATCTGTACTGATCCACTCTTCGCAGCGGGTCAGTTTTTGTTTGAGTTCTTCCATTACCCGCGCGGCCGCCTCCACAGCGTTGCCGTGCGCCACGGCAACGGCAAAGCGCGCGTGTTTGCCGGCATCACTTACCGCCATCGCGATTGCTTCGGCGCGCGCTTGCGCGTCGCCCCGTGCTTTGGCCACTGTCTCATAGATGCCGTCCGCGTTGCAGGAGATGACGGGGCGCAGTCTGAGGATGGAGCCCAGAAGCGCGGA
>LFTR01000214.1:0-1073 GCA_001513425.1 Clostridiales bacterium DTU024 | reverse complement strand
TGGTGTTCTTGATGCTCTCCATTACCTTTTCAAGGACCGTTTCCAGGCTGTCCCCTTGCTTTAGGAGCCGCGCGGCCAGCATCGCCTGGAGTCCGGCGCCAATGCCGATATTTTTGGTGTCCACCATATGGAACTTGAGCTTGCCGAACTCTTCCGCCTGTACGCGCAATTGGTTGTGGGTGCCGGAAAGGCCGGAAGAAATGGTGATAATCACTACTGTATCATGGCCTTCCTCAACTATGCGCTCAAAAAGAGCCAGCACGTTGTCCGAGTCGGGCAAGGATGTGCGCGGCACTTCTGTGCCCAGGCGCGAGTAGATCTCATCCGGCGTTATCTCTACGCGGTCATCATATTCCCTATCTTTGTAGATTATTTTGAGGGGTGCCACAAAAATGTTGTGTTCTTTAACAAAGTCAGGGGGGACATCGGTACCCGAGTCCACCAATATGGCGATTTTCTTGTTATCCATGACATTTCTCCTTCCCTTTTGCGAAGCGTCCTTTTTTATGCTGCTGCGATCATTATTTATAATGAAAGCTGATCTGCTTTTGATCAGTGCGGTGCTTGCATCCAATGCCATTGTGCCTTCAATTGTATCCATTTGTCAATCGCTAATTTGCGCAAAAGGCCCCGGCACTCTTTGCCGCCGGGGCACGCAGAAAGGCTTTGTTTGCCTATTGCAATACTGTCTCGATCTTCTGGAGTACTTCTTCCCCGAGTCTTATTTCGGATGCTTTTGCGTTCTGGATGACCTGTTCGGGGCGGCTGGCACCCGTCAGGGCGCTTGAAATACCGGGCAGCCGCAGTATCCAGGCTAGCGCCAACTGCGAAAGGCCGAGGCCCAGGTCGCCGGCAATTACGCCCAGCTTCTGCACTTTGAGCAGGTTTTCCTCGTTCATCACGCTTGCCATCGTTCCGTTCACTTTGTCGTTGGCAGCGCGGCTGTCCTGCGGGATATCGCTCAGCGTCTTATACTTGCCGGTCAACAGTCCCTGCGCCAGCGGCGAAAACACCACCTGGCCAATGCCGTATTTTTGGCTCACGGGGAGGATCTCTCCCTCGATTCTGCGGTG
>LFTR01000269.1 GCA_001513425.1 Clostridiales bacterium DTU024 | reverse complement strand
TAGTTGCGGGCTTCATACTTGAAGCTGACAAAACCATAGAACAGGTCTTCGTCCTGCGGGCCATCGATGTGGTTGATGGGGATGATGGCGACTGGGTTGGCTTTTCCGCCCTCCCCTAATTTGGCAGATTCGTTTAGGAAGCGGTTGACATCCTCCAGGGTGATCTTGGTTTCTGCATGTGCCAGGCTTGTCAGGCCAACTCCTGCCAACAGGATGACGGCCAGTACCAGAGAAAGAATCCTCTTCATATGTGTGCGTTTCCCCCTTAAATCTTTATGGTGCCGGATCATTTTTCCCAACATCATGGTGATGGCTTTATTTTACCATATTTTTAATTTACATACAAGACAAGAAACCAAAGGTCTCTGCCAGCGGTGCCTTAGCGTGTCAGTTTGATACTATGACTGCGCGGCGCTTGAATCTTTTTTAGTCTTGCTGCCCAGGCCCCTATCAATGATGTCAAGGACTGCGATCAGCTCCTCTTCCCTCACCTTGTCACAGGGCTTGCCCGCCAGGACGCAGTCGGTGAAGTAGCGTATTTCATTGTAATAGGCATTGGTCACGGGCACCATCTCATCTTGGAAAGCTGATGAGACAGCAGCGGGTGTTTCCACCCGGCCATCCTGATGATAGACCGTCAGCAGGCCGCCTGTGTATTCCATGACAGCGCGCTCAAACACAAAGCGNNNNTAAGAGCTGCGAAATTTGTAGGCGCAGTCAAACCAGGCCGCCTGGCAGCTGACATCTGTGCCGCTGGAGAGATGATCATGAAAAACAAATGCAACTATATCTCCAAGCATTACAAACCTTCTTTAAATCAATGACGTAAAAATCTCCGGCCTGGGTGAGGGAATGACACAGGTAGTTACCACC
>LFTR01000066.1:420-3923 GCA_001513425.1 Clostridiales bacterium DTU024 | reverse complement strand
GGCATTTCCCTATGTAACTTCTGTTATATCGCTTCTGTGGAATTTACTTTGGGAATTTACCCTATCTCCCGGTGGCCACTTTTTGCGATTGTTTAGCATTATCCTGCGCGTCCGCGTTGCTTTGGGGAGCAGCCTGTGCCAAAGGGCGGCCTTTTGGCAGCGCTACTTCAATGCGTGTGCCCAGGCCCTCATGAGACAGCACCCGGAAGTACCCTTCATGCTTGTCGACGATCCACTTGGCGATGGACAAACCAAGTCCCGTGCCGCCGGACTGCCGCGTACGGGCGGGGTCGGCGCGGTAGAAGCGCTCAAAAATGTGTGGCATGTCCTTGGTACTGATGCCCGAGCCGTTATCCTGTACGGAAAAACAAGGGACGCCTTCTTCATCGATAAACGCGCGCAGCGTGATGGGATCGCCCTCTTTGGAAAACTTGGCGGCGTTATCGGCTAAAATGCGTACCGTCTGTTTGAGCATCCCGGCGTCACCAAAGGCGGGCACAGGCGTGTCGGCAAGGACGCGCCATTCGTGACCCGCGTTGATCATTTCATATTCTTCATGCACTTCGCGCATCATTTCGGCCAAGTCCAGGGGTACGGCGGTCATCTGCATGCGCCCTGCTTCGCCCCGCGCCAAAAACAATAATTGCTCAACGAGTTTTTGCATATGCTGTGATTCTGTTCGAATTGCCGAAATGGACTCACTCAGCACCTTCTCATCTTTGCTGCCCCAGCGCGCCAGCATATCAGCATAGCCCTGGATGACCGAAATGGGCGTGCGCAATTCATGCGACGCGTCGGACACGAAGCGGATCTGTTGCCTGTAACCTTCGTGCATGCGCCCCATGAGGTTGTTGACGGCAGTTTCCAGCCCCTGCAATTCCCTATCCCCCGTTTGCAGTTTGGCTTCCGGAGTCGTCGGGCTGATTTTGGCGATGGCATCCTCCAGATCATGGTACTTCTGTTCGTCAAACTGCACGTGGCTTAATTCTTCTGCGGTATCCGCCATCTTCTGCAAAGGGTTTAGAAGCCTTCGCGTTTGCCTCTTGCCGCCGAAAAACTGCCCCAGAAGCATCAGCACTTCCACCGCGCCCAGCGCCTGCATCAAACGGTAGAGTGATTGCAGGTACACGCCCGCTTCTGCCTGTACGCTGCCGCCTAAAGTATCATCGAACAAGTATACGACCGTGCCCAGCGACTGATTGAAGGAGCCTGCATCGTTCCATTCCACGCTGCGGTGGATGATCGGTTCCCAGTTGCTGCCCAGCGCGCTTTTTTCGGTGGAATAACACCAGCCGGTAATAGCTAACAGAATAACGATGATATCGATCCACACCATCGCCCAGAGCATGCGCCACACAAAAGCCGTGTTGATGCGGCGGGAGATGGAGGTCATCCGCTTGGTTTCAGTCATGCCCCTGCTCCTGCTTGATGGTATAGCCGACGCCGCGTACGGTATGGATGAGTTTGATATTGAAGCGGTCGTCGATCTTGCTTCTGAGATATCGGATATAGACATCCACGATATTCGTTTCTCCGACATAGTCATAGCCCCACACGCGCTCCATGAGGGCGTCGCGCGTTAAAACGATGCTCTGATTCTCTATCAGCATCTGCAGCAGCGAAAACTCCCTGCCGGTCAGATCTACCTGTTCGCCGTCAACCGCTACGGTGTGCCGCGCAATATCCATGGCGAGCGGCCCGCAAACCAGCTGCGGCAAAGCGGGGGTCTGCTGCTTTCGCAACGCTAACCGTATGCGGGCCAGCAATTCCTCGATGGAGAAGGGCTTGGTGATGTAATCGTCCGCGCCCGCATCCAAACCCGTTACCTTATCCATGACGGCGTCCCGTGCCGTCAGCATGATGACAGGCACAGAGGAGGTTTTGCGAAGTCTCCGCAAAACCTCCATCCCGTTTAGTTCCGGCAGCATAATGTCCAGCAGCAACAGGTCATACCCGCCGCTTTCCGCCATCTCCAGGCCTTTGCGCCCGTCCATGGCCTTGAATACTTCGTAGCCTTCGTGGGTCAGTTCCAGTTCCACAAAGCGCGCTATCTTTTCTTCATCCTCGATGAGCAGGATCTTTGGCATGGGTACTTCCTTTCAGAAAGTTATTCGTTGTGCTTGTCTTGTTCGTCTTTGCTGCTGTTTATCTCCACCGTTACGCCGGATTTGATGTTTTCCGCGGTATCGGCGGCTTTGTCCATCACGCGGTTCACACTGTCGGATATGCCTTCACCGCGCACGTTGTATCTCAGTCCAAAGAACAACCCGATTAGCAGCGTCCAGATGAAGAACCAGAAACCCACGATCATCAACAGCACAACTACTGTCAACGGCAGTTCCAGAACCTTCTTCTCCTTGCGGCTGACTTCAAAGATAATTTTGTTGCCCCTATTGATGAGGCGGACGGCGGCGTTGAGAAGGCGCGCTATGATACCCTTCGCACTCTCTTTTTCTTCATGCAATTTCTGGGGTTTGGGTGCGTGCCGCGTGGTGTAGCTGAATTCATCTTCCTTGCGGATGCGGCCTTTATTCTCCAGATATACCAATGCGTCCAGTAAATCCCATTCACTGGCTTCCAGGGCGGCTTTGGCTTCTTCATAGCTTACGTTTGCTTTGTCCCGCAGCTTTTCTACCATTTCAAAATGATCCATTGTCTCTCCTCCTTGCCTGCAAAGGGTATTCCCTCTGATGACATCATTGTAACCTGTCAACATTAAGCGAAAAGAGGAAGTCCATTAGAAAGGGATTAGAAAAGCCGTCCGATGGTGCCCATTTTACCGTGACCCCGGTCATAAAGCAATCCGCCCGGAGCTTGTCCGGGCGGAAGGAATGCTTATTTGCCTTATCTGCCAATACTCTCGCGGCTCGTGAATCCGCGTACGGGCAGGCCGTCCAGTTGGGTTTCCACGTATGCCCATTGGGTATCGGGCAGGAAACCGAGCAGCGTTACAGGTGTGCCGGGTGGCAACGTGGTCAGCCAGCGCGGCTCGACCTGGCTTAGGATCGGATCGTCGGTGATAAAGGCGTCACCCACCGTTGCGATTGGCTCGTACGTGAAAGCAAGCGGCGGCAGTGATATGCCGGCAGGTACCAGGGTTGCGTCAACGTAGCCGATACGGTAAGCGTCTTCGCCATACTGGTATCCCATCATCGCCCATCCGTTTTCGGTTCCGTACCAGCGTACGACGCCGGATTCGATCCTGGCGCTGCTTTCTGCAGCCCTAAAGTAGTGTGCGCCGGGGCCTGTATAGACATCAGCGGGTACCTCGATTGGTGCCTCCACGAACATGAGGTTATTGGGGTCTGTCGGCGGGAGCTGAGGTTCCTGGATGGCCTCAGGCGCAGCCGCATTCATTGTGTAGGTAAAGATGACTTCAGGAGGATTCGCAGTGCCGTTGGCATCAACGGATATCGCCTGCTCATTCGCCGTAGCGGTATAGCCTTCGATGGGCTGCGCGTATACGGGCACGGTCTGACCTGCGGGGATCTCCTGCTGCGTGG
>LFTR01000066.1:0-371 GCA_001513425.1 Clostridiales bacterium DTU024 | reverse complement strand
TGCGTGGCCGCAATCAACTCAGCGCCCGTAGCCTGATCCACATAACGCACGGTGACCAAAGCATTGGGAACCGGTGTGGCGTTCAGCGCATAAGAGAAGATGACTTCAGGAGGATTCGCAGTACCGTTGGCATCCACGGATATCGCCTGCTCATTCGCCGTAGCGGTATAGCCTTCGATGGTCTGCGCATATACGGGCACGGTCTGACCTGCGGGGATCTCCTGCTGCGTGGGCTCAATCAACTCAGCGCCCGTAGCCTGGTCCACATAACGCACGGTGACCAAAGCGTTGGGGACGGGTGTGGCGTTCAGCGCATAGGAGAAGATGACTTCAGGAGGATTCGCAGTACCGTTGGCATCCACGGATATCGC
>LFTR01000110.1 GCA_001513425.1 Clostridiales bacterium DTU024 | reverse complement strand
GCGCGCCAGGAAGCGATTGAGAAAGAAAGGGAGGAAGTCAACAAAACGGAGATGCTGCGCATGCTGTCGGAGTACGCGATGAACGCCGAACAGCTCGGCGAACTGATCAGAAAGTCAAAGGAAGCTCCGATTGTAGCGATCTGCGCCCGGACGGACAAAGGAGAAACGGATGAAGAATAAAAAGCCGATGTGCATACTGGCCGCGCTCATGATGCTCATCATCCTGCCTGTATCAGCGACTGAAGACAGCGGCTATGCCGCCTATACATTCTGCGATGAGCATGAAAAGCCGACTGAAACTCCTCCGCAGGGAGAATATGCGGCAGTAACTGCTCCGCCCGCCATCACCGCAGGAGAAGCCATCAGCGCGCAAGGCAATATGCGCGCGCGGGATCTGCTGTATGACAAGCATACGAACAAACAGTTCGTGACCCTCGAAACCAGGCAGGGCAATCCCTATTTTCTGGTCATCGACTATGACCAGCCGACGGATGAGGCGGGGGAACAGTACAACACATTCTTCTTAAACAAGGTGGATCAGCTCGATCTGATGAACCTGCTGGAAGATGAAGAAAAGGAAGGGATGAAGGAGAGCTGTGTCTGCACAAACAAGTGCCAGCCCGGCGCTGTCAACCTGCTCTGCCCCGTCTGCAAAAAGGACATGACCGAATGCAAAGGAGCCGAACCCGCGCCGACACCCCAGCCAACGGCGGTCCCTGAAGCGATTGAACCGCCTGAGCCGCCTAAGGCAGACGCGAACCCGGCGGGGCTGCTGCTCCTGCTGGGCGCGGCTGCGGCGGGCGGCGGCGCGTGGTACTTCATCAAGCGCAGGGGAGCAGGGCAGAGCAAGCGGGGCAGCGCCGCCTCACTGCGCAGTACGTATGACGAATATGAGTTTGAGGAGGAAGAGGATGACGCGGATGGCATGGATGAGGAAGACGGGGATGAAACGACATGATGCGCCTGACAACCGGGCCTCTGCCTCGCGCAGGCTATTAAAAGGAGAGGATGACCATATACCGTCTTATCATTACGGAGAAGCCTTCCGTTGCCCGTCAAATCGCCGAAGTGCTCGGCGCGCGCAGCAAGATGGGCGCTTTCCTGCAAGGAGAGCGGGACATCGTGAGCTGGTGCGTCGGCCATCTGGTTATGCTGGTATCAGCGGAAACCTACGACCTATCGTATGCCGCATGGAAAAAGGAGGATCTGCCTATCCTTCCCGCCTCCTGGTCCTATGACATCAGGCCTGCGGTCAGGAAGCAGTTTGACGCCGTCAAAGGGCTGATGCTCAGGCCGGATGTGGATCAGGTTGTATGCGCCACCGATGCGGGGCGGGAAGGTGAGCTGATCTTCCGGCTGGTCTATGCCATGGCAGGCTGTCAAAAGCCTGTCATGAGACTCTGGATACACTCGATGGAAGATGCCGCTATCCGGCAGGGCTTTGAGCAACTCAGCCCATCGGGCGTTTATGACCGGCTCTACCATGCGGCGCTGTGCCGAGCGCAAGCCGATTGGTTGGTGGGCATCAACGCCACCCGCCTGTTTTCAACGCTCTATCACAAGCGCCTGGTGGTTGGCCGCGTGGTATCTCCGACGCTGGCGATGCTCGTACAACGCGAAGCGGACAGGCAGAGCTTTGCCAGCGAACCCTATTACCAAGTGCTGCTGGATATCGGCTTTGACCTGAAAAGTGAACGCATGAAGGACAAGGCCGATGCCGAAGCCTTGGCGGCAAGCTGCCGGGGGAAAGAAGTCCTGATTCAGTCTGTGCGGCAAACAGAAAGGCTTGAGAGAGCACCCCTGCTGTATGACCTCACGCAGCTTCAGCGGGATGCCAACCGTCAGCTTGGTTTCACCGCCCGGCAGACACTCGATTATCTGCAATCCCTCTATGAGAAAAAACTCTGCACCTATCCCCGCACGGACAGCAGATACCTGAGCGAAGACATGTCGGACAAGGTAAGAAGTCTGGTCAAGATGGCAGCGGCCATCGCGCAAGCGGCATCTCCCGTTCTGCCCGCGCTGGCGCAGGTCATCGACAGCGGCAAAGTATCTGATCATCACGCCATCCTCCTGACAGGCGAAGCGGATGCCAAGACGGTATCGGCACTGCCTCAGGGTGAAAAGAAAATCGTCAAACTCATCGCGCTCAGAACCATTCAGGCGCTCAGCCCGCCTGCCAAGCTGATGGAAACCACCATCTCCGCTGACTGTGAGGGCCACACCTTCTCCGCCCGCTTCTCTGCTGTCACAGCGCCGGGTTGGCGGGCGACGCTCAATGAAAAAATACCGAAGGCAGCACCTGAGGCAAGGGAAGGACAGCGCCTCAGCGTACAGGACGCCTGCTCACAGGAGGGGCGGACCAAGCCGCCCGCGTCCTATACAGAGGACACGCTGCTTGAAGCGATGGAAACGGCAGGAGCCGGGGAGATACCG
>LFTR01000182.1 GCA_001513425.1 Clostridiales bacterium DTU024 | reverse complement strand
CAGCCACATTGGCGATTGCTTGAATGCCCGGTTTCTCATCGTAGGATACAGTAATCGTCTTGCTTTTTTCATCCGGCCACACGATATTACCGTTCTCATCAAACATCAGTTCTATCTGTTTGTAGATCAGCAGGATTTCGTGCATCTTTGCTTCAAATTCAGGGTCTCGTCTTTCCAGATAGTACCGGATGCGGTGCGGTTTGATTTCAGCAGCGTTCAGAATTCCCCAGACATTTGATTTGGCAATATCCTTGAGTTCTGCATAACCAGCCTCTTCACAGGTTTCCCTGATATGTTTCCGCAGTTTTGTAATCGTCCATAATTCCTGCGGATATCCAAAGCTTAATGGCTTCTGACAAGCAATATTCCTTACCCACATCTTGGTCGCATCCCTTATGATTGCGGGACGGCCAGTTCTTGAGTTATCTGCTAAGGCGTACTCCCATCCCGCTTCTTTGTTCTTCTTAAGGCATAGAATGACAGACGGGCGGCTGAGCCCAACGGTTTCGGCTATTTTCGCCTGTGTCTCACCGTCAGCAGCCAATAGCAGGATCCTTGCACGCTGAACGCGTCTGGCCTCTTCTGTCCGGGTGTTTGCTATCTTCTGCAAGGCGCACCTTTCCTCTTCCGACAGGGCGACAATTCCTCTTCTTCTCATGGATACATCCTCCAATCAAGTATGTATCCATTGTATAGCGTAAAGAA
>LFTR01000098.1 GCA_001513425.1 Clostridiales bacterium DTU024 | reverse complement strand
TTCCTTTTCACAATACCGCTTGATCTCCTCTGTCTTTCCCGGATTGATGTCTGCTTTATTGACACAGACGGCCATTCTGACACCGAAGCCGCGCGCGGTCTGTACGATGCGCTCCAGATCGCTGATGCCTGAAAGGGAAGGCTCTGCCACGATAAGTGTTACGTCCGCTCCACTGAGCGTCGCGATCACCGGACAGCCGATCCCCGGAGAACCATCGACAATGGCAAAGGGAACATCGCTTTTCGCTGCTTCATTCATGCGTTTTTTTACCTGACTGACCAGAAGTCCGGAAGTACCGCTTCCCATCCTGAGCGCTGCGGTAGAAAATACTTTGTCTGCCTCCGAAAAAAGCGTCATGGTCCCGGCTTCATGCGGTTTCATTGTAATCGCGTCCACCGGGCAAACCAGCATACAGACGCCGCAGCCTTCGCAGGAATGGGGATCGACCTGATAAGGCGTTCCCGGGGTGATCGCGTCAAAACGGCAGCTCTTTTGACACTCGCCGCAAGCAATGCATAGGGCGGGATCAATGTCCGCCAGGGGCAATCCATAATAGGGCGTCGACTCTTGGAAGGAATAGTGACTGTTCACCAGATG
>LFTR01000161.1 GCA_001513425.1 Clostridiales bacterium DTU024 | reverse complement strand
CCATGTTAATTTCGGCACAAAATGCACGAATACTGTTTGACGTACTGAACCGAATGTGCTATATTATTTCTCGCGCCTAAGCGTATGGAGAGTTGGCTGAGCGGTCGAAGGCGCACGACTGGAAATCGTGTTTACGTTAATCGCGTAACTAGGGTTCGAATCCCTAACTCTCCGCCAATGGGTCCTGATGGGACCCTTTTATAATGTATTTTTTGGAACACACATTGACATTGTACAATCTGGTGTGTATAATAGAGAAGGAAACCAACGGGAGGCAAGACAAATGACCAAATCAATCATTTTCGCACAGGAATACAATGGCAGCCAATCTTCGCCCTTTAACGTCGAAGGCCATCATACACCCGATACTTTGGCTTATGAAAGCGGGGTGTGGATATCTGCCGCCGGTTCCGCGATGCTCCCGGCCGGGGCGCATGCACTGCTGGCGCAGCCTACGTGGATATGGATGGCCACACAAAGCGGGGATTGCGATTTCTCCGCGGATAATGTAACTTTTCAAATGAAAACACGCGATTGCTGCATGATCCCGCCAAATGCAGCGAACGTGACCATTAACGCACGCCAGGAAACGCGCATTATTTGGATGGTCATTGACGGACGCCTGTCTTCGCAGTTCCTCCAGCAAATGGGCGCCGTGATGCATCGTCCCATGAAACAAGGTGCTCTTCCCTCACAAATGAAACTCGCCCGCCATATTGTACAAGCCACTGTGCGCATTCAGGCATCACAAGAGGGCGCGTCAGCACAATTGCAGCAATTGCTTTGGGCGATGCTGGCGTCCCACAGCGGCCAGCCTGTTGCGATGGATGCGGTTCTGTCGCATGAAATTGCGAAGGTTGTGGACGCCATGCGAAAAAACCAATATCGGGATAGTTTTTCGCTGGGGGACATGGCGAATATCAGTCGGATGCCCGTGGAGACATTCAGGAAGCGTTTCGTTTCTGAAGTGGGTATGCCGCCTCAGAGCTACCAGCTGTTCTGTAAAATGGAGCGTGCCAAAACACTGTTGAAGGAAGGCAACTCAGTCAAACAAACAGGGGTTGAGGTGGGCATGAATGACCCATACCATTTTTCCAAGACCTTCAAAAATATCGTGGGTATGAGCCCTTCCATGTACTGCAAAACTGCACAGGAATAATTTCCCAATGGAAGAAAAGGACATCCTGGCGCTGCATCCTCTCCAGCTTGCGTATATCGGTGATGCAGTATATGATTTGTATGTCAAAAAACATGTGATGGAGAAATGCATGAAGCTAAAAGCCGTGCATCAGTGTACGACCAAACTGGTACGTGCCTCCTCTCAGGCCAAGTTCATTGAAATCCTTAAGCCCTATTTGACTGAGGAAGAAGAAGATATCGTCCGCAGGGGACGCAATGTGCATGCCAGGCATGACGCGCCGCGGAGTGCCACTTGCGCCGAATATTCTATGTCCACCGGCTTGGAGGCGTTGATAGGTTTTCTGCACCTATCAGGCAACCACAGCCGCACGGATGCCGTGTTTGATATCATTTTTGCGCACGAATCGGAGGTATAACATGCCCGCTGCCACACTGAAGGTTGTGTTGCTGACGAAAACGCCCGGCGGCGAGGAGATTGCCGCGCTTGCCGCGAAACTCTGCTATGCCGGCAGCAACATTGAAGATTTACGGGAAAAAGTATCCGCTCGTGACCAAAACAGGTTCTTGACGGGTATTCTGTCATCCGGTCATCTGTCGGTCATCGAGCATGTTTCCTTCACATTTGGCATTGAGGGAGTAAGCCG
>LFTR01000208.1 GCA_001513425.1 Clostridiales bacterium DTU024 | reverse complement strand
CGCAGAACAATCGTAGCATTTGAATGCTTCGGTTTGTCAAGGGTACGCTGCGCCGGCTTCTCTATTCAGAAAAGGGGGCTCAGGTTTCAAAGAGAATAACGGGGCTACGCGGCGGGACGGTAGGCTTGTCCGGATTTCTGCATGGCAAAAATCAACCGGACCAACTTCTTAGCAGCGTGTGAGATTGCCACGCTGTAATGCTTTCCCTCCGCGAGCTTTCCGGAAAGGTATTGAGCAAAGGCGGGATTCCAATGGCATACATACTTGGCGGCATTGAACAGTGCATACCGGAGGTAACGGGAACCGCGTTTCTCCATGTGCGCATAAGAATTGTTCAGCTGGCCCGACTGGTATGTTGAGGGTGAGAGACCCGCATAAGCAAGGATCTTGTCCGGGGAATCAAATCTGGCGAAGTCGCCGATCTCCGAGAGGATCATCGCGCCCATTCCATAGCCGATGCCTGGGATTGTGAGGATAGGCGAGCCCAGATCATCCATGATGTGCTTGATCTCGCACTCGGCCTCATCGATCTGGACATCATAATCCCGGATCAACTCAATGGTATGCTTGAGTTCCAATGACTTGGCAGGCATGAC
>LFTR01000126.1 GCA_001513425.1 Clostridiales bacterium DTU024 | reverse complement strand
CGCGAAGCCGGAAGTGTTACTGCTAAGCACCGCTGAGACCCGGGATGCGCAAACTAATCTAAAACGATTACAGGAACTTGACATTCCTGTTCACTCGGCGGATGACTGCCCGAATATGAGTGGGTATCAGTTCATCGTGGACGCCCTGTTTGGCATTGGATTGAGCCGCGATATCAGGGGGAAAGCCCTGGACATCATCACCCGCATGAATGATTCGCGTGTCAAGATACTGGCGGTGGATGTGCCGTCTGGGCTGGATGCCCTGACCGGCCAAGTGCTGGGCGAATGCGTCCGGGCAGACCTTACGGTCACGTTTCACCGTCCCAAACACGGATTGTTTTTGGCGGCGGAGGGACTCGTCGGGCGTATCCATATCGCGGATATCGGCCTTCCCTTAGTTTCCCGGCCCGACAGGGCACATTCGTGGGACGTGTCGCTGATTGCTGAACCGACGGATCTGCCTCATCTTCTGCCTTCACGCCCGCAAAAGGCGCACAAGGGGGATTTTGGACGCGTGCTGGTGCTGGCAGGTTCCCTGGGCATGGCGGGAGCTGCCGCGATGGCGGCCAAGGCGTGCCTGCGCAGCGGCGCGGGACTGGTCACACTGGCAGTCAGCCATGGCCTGATGCCCATTTTGCAGACGCTGGTGCCCGGTGCCACCTGCAAAACGGTGCAGGAAGCGAAATCGATAAAGCATGATGTGTTGGCGGTGGGCAGCGGATTGGGTCAAAGCGATGCCCGCTGGGAAGACATTATGGCGCTCAAAGATGATCACATTCCCTCTGTCTGGGATGCTGATGCGCTGAACATGCTGGCAAAGCGTCCCATGCCGCTGGGGCCGCTCGCCATCATCACGCCTCATATGGGCGAAGCGGCAAGATTGCTGGACGAGGACATTTCAAGTGTATTGGCCGACCCGTTTTCGGCAGCCGACCGGCTGCACGAAAAATATGCGTGCGCGGTGCACCTCAAAAGTGCTGTATCCATCTTGTATGACGGGCAAGAGATGACCGTCAATCTTGCGGGCACGCCGGCGCTTGCCAAGGGAGGCAGCGGGGACGCGCTTTGCGGCATTCTGGCAGGCATATTGGCGCAACAAAAAGTCCGGAGCCCCATGAAAGCAATGCAGGCTGCTGCCTTATGGCTGGGGTTGGCGGGGCAAAAAGCGCAGCAAGCGCAAGGCCCGTATTCCGTTTTGACAAGCGACGTCATTGACGCGATGGGGCCGGCGCTGCTGGATATTTGAAGGCACAAAAAAACAGCCGCGCGATGAGATCTACGCGCGGCTGTTTCGGTTTTGTTTATTGCGCCAGCTTGAAGCGCTGCCAAATGGCTTGGTATATGCTTTCATATTCGCCCAGGTCCATAATGAACTCGGCGTCTGCCAGCTTTTCCTGAGGGATATTGATGGCGGGATTGTTCCTCAAGTCATCCGGCAGATACTCATATGAAGCAGCGTTGGGGCTCAGGTACAATTGCCACTGGGCTATGTGTGCGCCCACTTTAGGGTCCAACAAGTAGTCGATCAGCGCATGCGCGTTTTCGGGGTGCGGCGCATCCTTGGATATGACCAGGCTGTCGATGCCAAATCCCAATCCCTCTTCAGGGTACACAATTTTGAGGTTGGGATTCTCCATCAGAGCCAGCATGACAAAGGGCGTGAACATGTAGCCGACGCTGCATTCGCCGCTCAACACGTCGTAGTGCGGCGTATCATAGTTGAAGGAGCGCACATTGGGGCGCAGCTTCATAAGCTTTTCTTCGGCACTTTTCAGCGTCTCATCATCTACCGTGTTGAAGGATTCGCCCATGGTTTTAAGGGTAATGCCGATGATATTGCGGGCGTCGTCGATCAGTACTATGCTGTCTTCCAGCCTTTCGTCCCACAGGCTTTTGTAACCGGTGATCTCAAAATCCACAACGGAATCATCATAGATGATAAGCGGCGTTCCGGAGGTGTAGGGGACTGCGTATTCATCATTTTCATCATAATACTGGCTCAGGAACGCGGGAGAGATGTTTTCAAAATTGGGCAGCAGAGCTTTGTCGAGTTTCAACAGCATGCCCTGTTTGCGCAGCATATTGATGGCGTAGTCGCTTGCCAGGATCAAGTCGTATTCGGAAGCGGACGACGTCATCTTGATCAGCATTTCTTCGTTGGTGCTGAACGTAGTATAATTGGCCTTAATGCCGGTATCGTCGCTGAAGTTTTTGAGCGTTTCAGCGTCTATGTAGCCTTCCCAGGTGAAAATGTTGAGTTCCTTTTCCTCCTGCGCAAGCGCGGGCGCCAAGGCGGCGGTGATGAACAGCATCAACAACAGGGCTATGAGTCTTTTCATTTGCGTTCTCCTTTAATATTCGTTATCCGCGTTGACCACGTCAAATCCCGCGGCGCGCGCCATGCGGTTCATTACTGCCAGCCCAAGTCCGTTTTCCGGCAGCGTTTCGGCATAGATGCGCGTGATACCCCCCAGATCCATGCCGCGAAGCAGGTAAAAGAGACGGTGCGCGGCATCCATGGCATCTTTGCCAAGGCTTTGGGTGTGTCTGGCGCCGTACAGCGGGACATGTTCTTCAAAAGCCAGGATGGCTGCATTTTCATCCCTATCATATCGGGATGCGATGTATTGCGCAACCCTGTTCGCATCACCTTTCACCAGCGTCATTCTGGCCTTGGGTGCGTAGTGTTTATGGCGCATACCGGGGGAAGGCGCGTTTTGGGTTGCCGGCACAGGCCGCAACACACTGTCGGATACGCAGCATTCACCCAGCACCATGGTGATTTGCTCACAAGTGACAGCACCGGGCCTAAAAATGGTGGGCGTATCGCCGGACATATCAAGCACCGTGGATTCTACGCCCACGGAACTTGGGCCCCCGTCCAAAATCATGGGAATGCGTCCTGACATGTCTTCCAGTACATGCATTGCTGTTGTGGGGCTGGGCCTGCTTGAGCGGTTTGCGCTGGGGGCGGCAATGGGGCAGCCGGAAGCTTTGATAAGCGCCAACGCAAGAGGGTGTGACGGCATTCGCACAGCCACCGTCTGAAGCCCCGCAGTCGTTATGGGTGGAATGATGGACTTCTTTTTGAGCAGCATCGTCAAGGGACCCGGCCAGAAAGCCTGCGCCAGCGTTTGTGCGTCCGGCGTCCAGTGGCAGAGGGGAAATGCCTCTTCAACAGCGGCAATGTGCACGATAAGGGGATTGTCCGCCGGCCGCTCCTTGGCGGAAAATATGCGCGCGACGGCGTCCGCGTCCAATGCGTTTGCACCCAGCCCATAGACCGTTTCTGTCGGAAAAGCGACCACCTGACCGGCACGAATCAACGCAGCCGCATCAAAAACGCTGCGGGTACTGCCCTTAAGTAGCCGTGTGCGCATGCACACTCCTTTCTCGCCAAAACAAGGACGCGGAAGGTAATCCTTCCGCACCGCTAAGTTACAATAGAATACCCCAAAGTGTCGTTGCCATCCATTTTTTCACCCGCTCTGTAAAGCAGGTCGGTGCCCTGCAAAAGACTTTTGCCGTCCCCATCATGCTTTAGGAGCACGGGGGCTTGACAGCCGTTCCTTGACGCAGGCTCCGTAATGTGAAATGTGGGTAAAAACGGACGGCTGACGAGCACCTCAGGAGTATTCCTACACCATGATTATAGTTAACGCCCGGTTGCCTGTCAAGGGCACCCAAACAAAAGCGACGCCCCCGAGGGGGCGTCGAAGGATACGGGGAAATCAATACGCTTCGTGCAGTTCGATATCGCGGTACTTGCGAAGGCCCGTACCCGCCGGGATCAATTTGCCGATAATGACGTTTTCCTTCAAGCCCAGCAGCGGATCCACCTTGCCCTTAATGGCGGCATCGGTCAATACGCGCGTGGTCTCCTGGAAAGAAGCGGCGGAAAGGAAGCTGTCGGTTGCCAAGGAGGCTTTGGTGATGCCCAGCAGCACGCGCTTGGCGATCGCGGGGCGCCCGCCATCCTGAATGGTTTTTTCGTTGGTCGATTCGAAGGAGAAGATATCAACAAGGCTGCCGGGCAGCAAGTCCGTATCGCCCGAATCTTCCACGCGAACCTTGCGCAGCATCTGACGCACAATAACTTCGATGTGCTTGTCCGCGATGCCAACGCCCTGAGAGTGGTAAACGCTCAACACTTCGCGCAAAATGTATTCCTGAACAGCCTTGACGCCAAGGATCCTAAGCAGATGGTGGGGGTTGATGGAGCCCTCGATAAGCTCATTGCCCGCCTCCACATGATCATTTTCGGCAACTTTGAGCCTTGCGCCATAGTGGATGGGATAGGCCTTTTTGTCGGCCGAGTCATCATCGCTGGTAACAATGATCTCATGTTTCTTTTTTGTTGTGGTGAAAGATACCGTACCCGTGATTTCCGTCAAAGTGGCTTCACGCTTGGGCTTGCGCGCTTCGAATAGTTCCTCGACGCGGGGAAGGCCCTGTGTGATATCTTCCGCCGATACGACACCGCCCGTATGGAAAGTACGCATGGTGAGCTGTGTGCCGGGTTCCCCGATGGATTGTGCTGCGATGATGCCCACCGCTTCACCGATCTCCACCGAGCCGCCGTGTGCCAGGTTCGTGCCGTAGCATTTGGCACAAACGCCATTCTGGCAGCGGCACGTTAAGACGCTGCGCACCTGCATTTTAGCGATGCCGGCTTCCGAAATGGTCTTGGCAAGCTTAGCGTCAATAGTCTGGTTAAGATGGCAGAGTATTTCGCCGGTGATGGGATGGATGACATCCTCCGCGGCGACGCGCCCGTTGATACGGTCTTCCAGTGGCTCAATCTCGCCAATCGCGTTAACGTTGATGCCGCGTACCTTTTCGCCCTTGTTTTCAAAGCAGTCTTGCTCGCGAACGATGACTTCCTGCGACACATCCACCAGACGGCGGGTAAGGTAGCCGGAGTCGGCAGTACGCAGTGCCGTATCAGCCAGCGATTTGCGGCTGCCGTGCGAAGACATGAAGAATTCAAGTACGCTCAGGCCCTCGCGGAAGTTTGCGCGAATGGGCAGTTCCAGCGCTTTGCCGGAGGGAGAAGCCATAAGGCCCCGCATGCCGGCCAGCTGCGCTATCTGTCCCACAGAGCCGCGCGCGCCGGAGTTGGTCATCATGTAAATGGGATTGTCTTTTTCCAGCACGCCCATCACGCGGCCTTTGAGCCGGGCGGTCGTGGCGTTCCACACGTTGATGATGGCTAGGTAACGTTCGTCTTCACTCATCAGGCCGCGGCGGAATTTGGCCTGGATCTTTGCCACTTCAGCGTCTGCTTCGTCCAGCCATTCCTGTTTTTCTTTGGGGACGATGATGTCTGCGATGGAAACCGTGATAGCGCCGCGTGTAGAGTAGGTGAAGCCCAGGTTTTTAATATCGTCCAGCACTTTGGCGCAGGTTGCCGCGCCATGCTCGTGGAAGCACTTGTCCACAATTTTGCCCAGGTTCTTCTTTACCACTTCCTGCTCGATTTCCAGCTTGAACATTTCGTCCATGCTGCTGCGCGGCTGGAAACCCAGATCCTGCGGAATAACTTCGTTGAAGATAAGCAGCCCAAGCGTGGTTTTGATCAGGCGGTTTTCCGTGACTCCGTCAAACGTACGTTCAATGCGCACGCGGATGGGTGTTTGCAGCTTGATCTCGCCATTAAAGTAAGCCATCTCCGCTTCGTCCTTAGAAAAGAACGCGCGCAGGCTGTCTTCACTGCGGCCCAGGTCCTCATCGCTTTGTACTGTCAGATAATGACAGCCGATGACCATATCCTGGCTGGGGGCGATGACGGGTCTGCCGTCCTGGGGTTTCATGATATTGTTGGCGCACAGCATCAGGAACCGCGCTTCCGCCTGTGCTTCCGCAGACAGCGGGACGTGCACGGCCATCTGGTCACCGTCAAAGTCGGCGTTGTAGGCGGTACAGGCGAGCGGGTGCAGTTTGATAGCTTTGCCTTCTACCAGGACCGGTTCAAACGCCTGAATACCCAATCGATGCAGCGTAGGAGCACGGTTGAGAAGCACCGGGTGCTCCTTGATGACGTTTTCGAGAATATCCCAAACTTCGGGCCTGATTTTTTCCACGGCGCGTTTGGCGGATTTTACGTTATTGCTGATGCCCAGCTTGACCAAGCGCTCCATAACGAAGGGCTTGAAGAGCTCCAGTGCCATTTCCTTGGGTAGACCGCACTGGTAGAGCTTTAATTCCGGTCCTACCACGATGACCGAACGCCCGGAATAGTCCACGCGTTTGCCCAGGAGGTTTTGGCGGAAGCGGCCTTGCTTGCCGCGCAGCAGGTCGGACAAGCTCTTGAGGGGGCGGTTGCCGGGGCCCGTCACGGCGCGGCCGCGCCGCCCGTTGTCGATCAATGCGTCTACAGCTTCCTGCAGCATACGTTTTTCGTTACGCACGATGATATCGGGCGTTCCCATGTCCAGCATGCGCTTCAAGCGATTGTTGCGATTAATGACGCGGCGGTAGAGGTCGTTTAGGTCGCTTGTCGCAAAGCGGCCGCCGTCCAACTGCACCATGGGGCGCAAATCGGGCGGGATGACCGGCAGGACGTTAAGTACCATCCATTCGGGTTTGTTGCCGCTTACGCGGAAGGCTTCGACGACTTCCAAACGCTTTATGGCGTGTGAACGCTTCTGGCCTTCTGTATCCTTGTTGCGCTCTTTTTCAATGAGGAACGCGATTTCTTCTTTCAGTTCACGGCTTAATGTGTCAAGGTCCATGGCACGCAGCAGTTCTCTGATGGCTTCCGCGCCAATGCCCGCACGGAAGCTGCCGCGCTCGGCTTCAGGCCAAGCCATGAGCTGACGGTAGGCAGAATCCGAGATCAGCGCGTTCTTTTCCACCTTGGTATTGTCCGTGTTGCCCGGATCGATCACGATGTAGGACGCAAAGTATAGTACTTTTTCAAGGTTGCGCGGCGACACATCCAGCAGGAGCCCCATACGGCTGGGGATACCTTTGAAATACCAAATGTGACTGACCGGCGCGGCCAGTTCAATGTGACCCATGCGTTCGCGGCGCACCTTGGAGCGGGTGACTTGCACGCCGCACTTGTCGCATATTTTTTCCTTGTCGCGGTATTTGATACGCTTATATTTTCCGCAGCTGCACTCCCAATCCTTGACCGGGCCAAAGATCCTTTCACAGAACAGGCCGCCGCGCTCGGGTTTGAGGGTACGATAGTTTATCGTTTCAGGCTTGGTTACTTCACCAAATGACCATTGACGGACCATTTCGGGGGATGCCATGCCGATTTGGATTGATTCAAGATTGGTAAGTTCGAACATATTGCCTCCTTCTCGGCTTAGAGTATCTCGTCATCGTCATCGTCGGCGTCATCGTCATCGTCGTCATCTTCGATGCCAAGATCGCCCAGATCCAGCGAATCAAGGGACAATTCGTCGTCATCAACTTCGGCGTCCAGATCATCGTCGCCGTCGTCTTCATCGTCTTCGCCGGCAATCCCCAAGTCCAGTGAAAGCGATTCTTCACCGGCTATGGACACGTCGCTCAAGTCGATATCTTCCAAGTCTTCCAGGATGGGCAATTGCGCGTCGGGGAGTGCCGAGCGGCGCTGTTCACGCGGCGCAGGCGGCGCTTCTTCCTCGATTTCGCGCAGTATCAGTTCTTTATGTTCATCGTCCCACACCTTGATGTCCAGGCTCAACGCCTGCAGCTCTTTGACCAGAACCTTGAAGGATTCCGGGATGCCGGGCGTGGGGATGGAATTGCCTTTGACGATGGCCTCATACGCCTTTACGCGGCCCACTACGTCATCGGACTTAACGGTCAGGATCTCTTGCAGCGTGTTGGCGGCGCCGTAAGCTTCCAGTGCCCAGACTTCCATTTCACCAAAGCGCTGACCGCCAAACTGGGCCTTGCCACCAAGCGGTTGCTGGGTAACAAGCGAGTAAGGACCGGTAGAGCGGGCATGCATCTTGTCGTCCACCAGATGGTGGAGTTTCAGGAAGTACATATACCCTACCGTCACGGGGTTTTCAAACGCGTCGCCGGTGCGACCGTCATAAAGGATGGTTTTGCCGTCCGAACGCAGGCCCGCCTTGATGAGGCTCTCTTCAATGTCTTTTTCGCTTGCGCCGTCAAAAACGGGGGAGGCAATGCGCCAGCCGAGTTTCTTGGCAGCCATTCCCAGATGGACTTCCAATACCTGCCCTAAGTTCATACGGGAGGGGACGCCCAATGGGTTCAACACGATTTCCAGCGAAGTGCCATCCGGGAGGAACGGCATGTCTTCTTCCGGCAGTATTTGGGATACAACGCCCTTGTTGCCGTGGCGGCCTGCCATTTTGTCTCCCACGGAGATCTTTCGTTTCTGGGCAATGTAGACGCGTACCATTTCGTTGACGCCGGGGGACAGTTCATCTTTGTTTTCGCGGGTGAACAGTTTGACGTCCACAACGATGCCACCCTCGCCATGCGGTACTTTCAGGGATGTATCGCGCACTTCGCGCGCCTTTTCACCAAAGATGGCGCGCAGCAGACGTTCTTCCGCTGTAAGCTCTGTTTCGCCCTTGGGCGTTACTTTGCCCACAAGGATATCGCCGGCACGCACTTCCGCGCCGATGCGAACAATGCCGCCTTCGTCCAGATCCTTGAGCGCATCATCGCCCACATTGGGGATATCCCGGGTGATTTCTTCCGGTCCCAATTTGGTTTCGCGCGCTTCCGTCTCGTATTCTTCAATATGGATGGACGTATACTTGTCTCCGCTGACCAGTTTGCGGGAGATAAGCACTGCGTCCTCAAAGTTGTAGCCTTCCCAAGTCATAAAGCCAATCAACACGTTGCGCCCAAGGCTGATCTCGCCATGGTCTGTGCTGGGGCCGTCTGCCAACAGGTCGCCCACTTCAATTTGCTGGCCTTCGTCCACGCGTGGGCGCTGGTTAATGCACGTGCTCTGGTTGGAGCGGGCAAACTTGACCAGTTTGTAACTGTGTTTTTCGCCAAGCTCATCTTTGATGATGATTTGGTCTGCCGATACATGATCTACCGTGCCCGCGTGCTGGCTAAGCAGTACGACGCCCGAGTCATGAGCGGCCTTGAACTCCATGCCGGTACCGATGATGGGCGCTTCCGGGATGAGCAGGGGAACAGCTTGCCGTTGCATGTTGGAACCCATCAGCGCGCGGTTCGCGTCATCGTTTTCCAGGAATGGGATCATACTGGTGGCGACGGATACCAACTGTTTGGGCGACACGTCCATAAACTGCACTTCGGACGCGGGCACCATTTTGACATCTTCGCGCCAGCGGACGGTCACCAGGTCATTGACGAAGGTGCCGTTGGGGGTCAAAGGCTCCGTAGCCTGTGCGATATTGTAATTGTCTTCTTCGTCCGCCGTCATGTAAACGATGGTCTCAGTCACACGATGCGTTTTTGGATCCACCATACGGTATGTGGACTGGAGGAAGCCGTATTCGTCAATACGGGCAAAAGTGGCAAGCGAACCGATCAGGCCGATGTTGGGGCCCTCAGGCGTTTCGATGGGGCAGATGCGTCCGTAATGACTGTAGTGAACGTCGCGGACTTCCATGCCGGCGCGGTCGCGGTTAAGACCGCCGGGTCCCAGGGCCGAAAGGCGGCGCTTATGCGTCAGTTCCGCCAAGGGGTTGGGCTGATCCAGGAACTGCGACAGCTGCGAGGAACCAAAGAACTCCTTGATGGCGGCAGATACGGGGCGGATATTGATAAGGTCGCCCGGCTTCACATCGTTGGCGTCCTGGATCGCCATGCGCTCGCGCACGACGCGCTCCAGGCGCGACATGCCGATGCGTACTTGATTTTGCAGCAGTTCGCCCACGGAACGCAAGCGGCGGTTGCCCAAGTGGTCGATATCGTCGACCGTACCCACATCATAGGGGAGGCCCAGCAGGTAACTCACAGAAGCAACTATGTCGTCGATCAGCACGTGCTTGGGTACCAGCAGGCCTGCGTTTTCTTTGATGGTGCGTTTTAGGTCTTCTGCCGGCACACTGTCCTTGATTTGGCGGAGGGTAGGCAGATGGACCATTTCGAGGATGCCGCACTCCTTGGGGTCGAACGGAAGGAAGTTGGCGGCATTGACGAAGTTGTTGCCAATCACCTTGTGCACATGTTCGCCGCATTGCAGCTTTACCACATTGATGCCGGCATCCTGGATGCTCTGTGCCATTTCCTTGGTGATGACGCTGCCTTTTTTGACCATCACCTCGCCTGTCTCAAGCGAAATAACGTCTTCGGCGGCGATCTGCCCGGTAATGCGGCCGGACACGCCCAGCTTCTTATTATACTTGTAACGTCCCACGCGCATTAGGTCGTAGCGCTTGGGGTCGAAAAACAAGTTGTGAAGCAGCACGCGCGCGCCGTCTTCGGTAGGCGGCTCGCCCGGCTTTTGGCGGCGGTAGATCTCAAGCAGCGCATCGGTTTGTGACTTGATGTTCGCGTCGCTGCGTTCGATGGTCGCCATAAGGCGCTCGTCTTCGCCCAGCAGTTCGATCAGCTGGCTGTCGGTGCCATAGCCCAAAGCGCGCAGGATCACGGTAACAGGCAGCTTGCGCGCGCGGTCGATGCGTATCCACAATCCGTCGTTGGAGTCGGTTTCATATTCCAGCCAAGCACCGCGGTTAGGAATGACTTGGGCAAAGAACAGTTGTTTTCCTGCTTTATCCATTTGCCTTGTGAAGTAGCAGCCGGGAGAACGCACCAGCTGACTGACGATCACGCGCTCAGCGCCGTTGATAATGAAGGTGCCATACTCGGTCATCAGCGGGAAGTCGCCAAAAAAGACCTCAGTTTCCTTGATCTCGCCCGTCTCTTTATTCTTGAGGCGAACGAATACTTTGAGCGGTGCGGAATACGTAAGGTCACGTTCTTTGCAGCGTTCCACGCTGTTTTTGGGAGTACTGTCGAGTGAGTAGTCAACGAATTCTAAAACCAGGTTCTCGCTGTAGTCAGTAATGGGACTTACGTCGGCCAATACCTCTCGGAAATCCTCTTCTAAAAACCTGCCATACGAGTTCTTTTGGACTTCTATCAGATTTGGCATGTCCACTACTTCTTCGATGCGCGAGAAGCTCATGCGTGTGCGCAGCTTCCCCATTTGAACCTCGTGCACCATATATGCTATCACCCCTTCAATTCTGCCCGGCCAAGCCGACTGTGCCGCAAAACGCGTTCTCCGTTTTTCTAATAGGAGACAATACAAAAGCGCGACGTCGACCCGACACCGATGCAATCATAAATTATAGCATGGTCTTTAGGTGTCGTCAACCAGATTTAAGCAATACTTAGCAATTTCTCGGGACGCCTATTTGTTACACAATTAATACAGAACTGTGTAAAAATTATTGACTCTCCGGGGGACGCGTGGTAGGATAAAGCAAATGAGCAATGAAAAGAGGGAAGAGCATGAAAAGACGCAGCATCCTTTTCGTGTTCGTCTTTTTGTTTTTACATCTCAACACGACCGTTCATACAGAAGCGCTGCCTCAAATGCGCGCACTGCTGATCTCCAGTGACACCTTTGTTACTCAGCCATCTTTAGCCCCTTCCGCCCAAACCAATGTGGAAACCATGCGTGCCCTTTTGTCAGGGGATGAGAGGGCCTACGATCGCATCACCTCCAACGTTAACGGGATTGCTGACGAGCGGGTCTTTTTGGAAAGTGTGTCGGCCGCCTTTCATGGGGCCGCGGATGGAGACATTTCACTTTTTTACATAAGCACCCATGGACTTTTGGAGGGGCCCAACGGAAAGAACTTCCACTTTCTTCTTAGCGATGGAGAAGTCGAATTTGTGTTGACCCTCCCGCTGCTTCATCAGGCGCTGGATCCGGTACCGGGACGAAAAGTGTTGGTGATCGATACCTGCAACGCAGGGATGCTCATCGGCAAAGGCACCACTTGGGACGATGACTTTTCGCTCTTTCGGCAGAAGGATTTTGTCGTACTGACGGCATCGGGCGGCAGTGAACTGTCTTTCAACTGGACAAGCGGCTCAGACGGCACAGCGGGCGGCAGTTATTTTATGCTGGCGCTGCATAACGCGCTGTCGCCTCTGGGGAAATTTGCGGCGGATGCCAACCGCGACGGGCAAGTGACAGTGTCCGAACTCCACGCGTTTTTGCTGGTGAACCATGGGCCGTCCACAGCGCAGGTTTATCCTGAGGATGATCAGTTCGTTTTTTTTCGGTACAGTGCAGATCACACTGCGCCCGACCGCGCTGTGTTGACGAACGTTGTGTTTGAAGATACTGCTTTGTCTTCGGATAACCGCGAAGTAACCTTTTCCTACACGCAGAATCAACGTGCTCGTCT
>LFTR01000236.1 GCA_001513425.1 Clostridiales bacterium DTU024 | reverse complement strand
GCGGAATGAACAGGGCCGACTCGCGAGAGGTGATGGCCACCGCAAACAATGCTACCAACCAACCGATGCGGACTGTCGGAAGCGTGCATGCCAGGTAAGCCAGCATCAGCAGCACGTGTGTTTCAACGAAATCCCACGGATAGCTCCAAAAGTGACTCCCCAATCGCCACACTGCCCACGGCAGCAGCAGCGGGACTGCCACCCGCCATCCTGTGATGCCCTGAGC
The DNA here is from genome assembly GCA_001513425.1 of Clostridiales bacterium DTU024. Taxonomy (GTDB): domain Bacteria; phylum Bacillota; class Clostridia; order Christensenellales; family Aristaeellaceae; genus DTU024. The sequence continues at coordinate 737 of LFTR01000236.1, read as the reverse complement.
GGCACCCAGACGAGCACACATGACGTACAGCATGGTGTTGCTCGACAGCAGCCCGATGATCGCCAGGGTTTTCAGTGGCAAGGCACTGAACCAGCCCAATGCATGCACCAACGCTGGGCCCAGCAAGCGATTTTGGTAGGCACGCCAGTGAGGGGTGCCCGTCAGCACACCTTGTGAGGCATCCATCAGCACGTGCATGTGCGGTTTGTGTTCACGCCACCACCAGTAAAACTCCAGGTAGCTCACAAGCAAAATCCAACCGCTCACGCAGAGCCATCGAAACCAATTCTTGTGATGACCCCGTTGTGGGCCATGCTGACTGAGGGAGGATGTGGTCATGCCGATTTTGGGTGTTGAAGTTTTGCGTACGAAAGAGCGGTACTTAAGACGACACTCACGAGGGCCATCGCCACCACCACCACGGCCCCCGAGGGCCAGTCGAGCATGGCTGATATGCACAGGCCCAGGGTGTAGGCCAGTGCGCCTGCTCCCCACGCCAGGGGCAATTGCCAGCGCGGCGGTGCCATGCGCACGGCCAGCGCCGGCATGATCAGGCTGCTGAATTGATAAGAAATCGCTTTTCAGGGGCACGGACACCCGCCCGCCTGCCTGTGCGTGTCCGCACGCAGACAGGCTAGAACCGGTCTGAATGAGCGCTTTCATGGTGGAAATGTAGTAGGATCGGGCTGGTGATGTCAAGTCCGACGTCAAACGCGATTCGAACGCCAGTCAAACCA
>LFTR01000024.1:8982-14940 GCA_001513425.1 Clostridiales bacterium DTU024 | reverse complement strand
GCAAATTTCCTTTGAGCCGCCACGTCCCAAAGCCACCGGGGAGAATTACGTTAACCGGAAGCCGATGGAAGAGGCGGGATTTATGCCAGCCCGCCATAATTTTGAGGACATCTATCAGCAAACGGGCGAATTGACGCAGCCTGTGGCTCCGATCGTGGAGATGGAACCGGAGCCGCAGTGGACGCGGCAGCCCCCGGTGTCTTTACCCGCGGTCCCGCATACGGACACACCTGATGTGGTCTATGAAGATATCGTCACCGCCACACAAGCGCAACGGGAACCCATTGTTTCTGAACCGCCGCCCAAGCAGCGCATTTCTGCAGAGGCGAAGATCGAAAAAATCGAAGAAGTCGGCATTAAGCCCGCGGTGTCGCTGACAGGAAAGAAGATCCAGGTAGCGCCGGTCCCCGCTACCCTCAATCCTGGTTCCCTGGATGGCACATCCCACAGCGTTCCCAAGCACAAACAACTGGAAATGCCCCGGGACGATTATGAAAAGCCGCCCTTGCGGATGCTGTCTGAACCACCTATGGATGAGCAGGTCGACCACAGCGAAGAGGATTTTGCGCGAGCGGAAAAGCTCTTACAGACGTTGTCCAGCTTCAGCATTCAAGCGGATGTACAGCAGATTGTGCACGGTCCTGCAATCACGCGTTTCGCGATTCGTCTTGGCGAAGGCGTCAATGTGAACCGTCTGCGCAACGTAATGGACAACCTATCCGTGGAACTGCTGGCAAAAAGCCCTGTGCGGGCAGAAATTCCCATACCCGGAACGCCGCTCATCGGCATAGAAGTATCCAACGAAAAAACATCTACCGTGTTTTTGAAGGAAGTACTGACTTCGCCGAAATTGACGGAGAATAAATCGCCCACGACGGTCGCGCTGGGAAAAGACATTACAGGCGCCCCCGTGCTGTGTGACCTGATGGACATGCCGCATTTGCTTATTGCCGGAGCCACGGGAAGCGGCAAATCGGTCTGCATCAACGCTATCATCACCAGCCTTCTGTACCGCGCGTCACCACAGGAAGTCAGGCTCATTCTGGTGGACCCCAAGTTTGTGGAACTGCAGCCCTACAACGGCTGCCCGCACCTTCTGCTGCCTGTTATCACGGAAGACAAGAAAGCCGTAGCGGCGCTGGAGTGGCTGTGTGACGAAATGGACGAGCGCTACCAAAAAATGCAGGCCCGCAGCGTGCGAAACATTGACGCTTACAACAGACGCATTGGACCCGACGAAGACAAACTGCCCAAAATCGTCATGATCATTGACGAAATGGCAGATCTGATCGCCACCAGCGGAAAATCGGTGGAGGAACATATCAAGCGCATTACCGCCAAAGCGCGCGCCGCAGGCATTTGCCTGATTTTGGCCACGCAGCGTCCGTCGGTTAACGTCATCACCGGTGTCATCAAAGCGAACATTCCCAGCAGGATCGCGTTTCAGGTCAGCTCCTTGGTGGACAGCAGAACCATTTTGGACACCATAGGCGCCGAAAAGCTTCTTGGGTACGGCGACATGCTCTACATGCCCAGATCTTACCCCGCGCCGGCACGCGTTCAAGGTTGTTTCATCAGCGATAAGGATGTGGAAAATATCACGGAATTTGTCAAGAGCCGCAACCAGCCCAATTACAATATGGATATCATGGAACATATCGCTTCAGCAGAACAGAATGAGGAACGCTTTTCTCCTGACTCACCCGACGCTTTGGAAACCTTTGACGAACTGCTGCCTGAGGCTATCGAAATGGCAGTGGAAGCAGGCCAAACCTCCATCAGCATGTTGCAGCGTGTACTGCGCGTGGGGTATGGAAGAGCGGGCCGCCTGATCGACGAAATGGACAGGCGTGGTATCATTTCCGGCAACGAGGGGACCAAGCCCCGTAAGACGCTGATGACCAGGGAGGAACACAACCGCCTCATGGAAATGGGGGACCCAAAGGTCCTGTGATGCTTGACATCGCTTGGGACGCGTGCTACTATGCTTTCGAAGTGAATACCTAGCATCTTCAGGGCGGGGTGGAAATCCCCACCGGCGGTAGAGCCCGCGAGCCGAAAGGCTGACATGGTGTGATCCCATGGCCGACAGTATAGTCTGGATGGAAGAAGATTGGCTGTGCTTAATGCATGGGTCGTCCCTGATGAAATGCGGGGACGATTTTTGGGAGGAAACTATGAAGAAACGCATGAGCACTGCCTACATGACCTATCTGGCCTTGATGATTGCCTTATCAATCATGTTGAATTATTTCCCGGAAATACCTCTGGCATTCTTTGCCCCCTGGCTCAAACTGGACTTTTCTTTTGTGCCTATGCTGCTAATCGGTTTTTCCCTGGGACCCGTCGCCAGCGTGATTGCGCTGGTGATAACCAACCTCGTTCATCTTCTGGGCACCACCACCTTTGGCGTAGGGCAATTGGCCAATATCATAATTGGACTATGCTTCCTGTTGCCACCCACCATGATGTACCGTAAAAAGCGTGTGTTGAAAACGGCCATTATCGGTACAGTACTGGGCACTCTGCTGATGACAGTGGCTGGCGTACTGGCAAATAAGTTTATTCTTGTGCCCGCTTTGCTGGGGGACAAAATTGCCGGGTTTGATATGGCAGGCTACCTGTTTACCGCCATTGTACCCTTTAATTTGCTCAAAGGCACCATAAACGGTGCAATCACCTTTTTATTGTACAAACGCTTGTCCGGGGTTCTGAAAGATGCAGAAAGAGAATGTGATGTCAATACAAGTCCGGACCAGTGATGAAATGCAGGCCCTGGGCGCGAGAATCGCAACAGGACTGCAGGATGGGGATGTTGTTCTGTTGACAGGACAGATGGGAAATGGCAAGAGTGAGCTGGCACGCGGTATTGCCGGGGGATTGGGCGTTCGTGGTCCTGTACCCAGCCCTTCCTTTACGATCTTGAATCTGTATGAAGAAGGCAGTATGCCGCTGTACCACTTCGACTGGTATCGCATTAACGGCCGGGAGGAATTGATCGAGTCGGGACTGGACGAGTACATAGGTAAAGAAGGCGTTACACTCATTGAATGGCATGAAAAAGCAGAAGACTTGTTGCCAGAAACCAACTTGGAGATTATCATCACGCAACTCTCGTCCGGCGCGCGGGAAGTAAGTTTTGTGCCGCATGGTGGCTTTGACCACCTGTGTATAGATGCCTCGATGCCTTCTGTGGATGAAGAGGCACCGTCATGCTAATATTGGCTGTTGATACATCAGGAACCAGCTGTGGAGTGGCCGTCCAGAAAGATGGCTCGCTTCGCTATGAAGCCGTGGCGGTCAATAAGCTGACACACTCCGTCAACATGATGCCCATGGTGGAGGAGGGTCTGCTGCGCTGCGGCCTTGATGTCACTAATGTTGATTTGTTTGCCGCCGTAATCGGGCCCGGCTCCTTCACAGGCGTTCGTATTGGGGTATCCGCCATTAAAGGCATGGCTCAGGCTACAGGAAAACCCTGCATCGGAATCGACGCGCTGGAAGCGCTGGCGCACGGGGTCACGGATATACATCATGTAATTTGTCCCATACGCGATGCGCGCGCGCAACAGGTGTATGGCGCGGCATTCCTGAAAGATGAGAGATTGATGGAAGACAGGGTCATGAAATTGACTGCCTACTTGGATGCTGTCGGCAGCTTTGGTGATTCCTTTTTGTTTACGGGGGACGGTGTTGTGCCCTTCAGAGAATTGATTCAAGAGCGACTTGGTGCCCGTGCTTTTTTTGCGCCTGGGCATCTGGTGGATCTGCGCGCGGGCAGCGCCGCTTTCCTGGCGTTTGCCATGAGGGATCATGCGCATGGCTATCATGATTTGGCGCCCTTGTATTTGCGCGCTCCCCAGGCCGAGCGGGAACGCCTTAAGAAAGAAGCGCAGCATGACTAATTTGAGCATTCGGCGCATGACAGTGGACGATGTTTTTCAGGTGCATCAAATCGAAAAAGCAACCTTTGCTTCGCCCTGGTCTTACGAGTCTTTCCACTATGAAATGACAGGCAATCCGGTGGCAAGGTATCTGGTCGCGGAAGTGAATGGGGAGATCGCCGGGTTTGCCGGGGCACATATCATACTGGACGAAGGGCATATCACCAATATCGCCGTGAAGGAATGCTTCCGCGGCCGTGGCATCGGGCCCGAACTTATGGTCAGCCTTAAGCAATATGCGTCCAATTTGGGCGTCGCCTATATGACGCTGGAAGTGCGTGTCAGCAACATTGCTGCCATCTTGATGTATGAAACCCAAGGCTTTGTTAAGGTGCATATTCGCAAGAAGTACTATGAAGATACTGGGGAAGACGCTTGGCTGATGGTATGTGACAGCTTGCCCGCGGCTGATCCCGATTTTGAAGAACCGGAGACGTTGCGCGCATGACGATCAAAAAAACAGATATTCGCACTCCAGCCGGCCATTATATAGCCGTCTTTTTTTGGAAGCTTTTTTACCGTAAAACCGCTCAAAACCTTGGTGCGCGGTTAGCGCGCACATGCGGCTCTGCGTGTGGCGCTGCTGCAGCAACCCTAAGTCGCGGTATACCTTTTCCGCCGTTTTGCGGTCATTAAGCCTCTCGCCGTAAGGGGGATTGGTGATAAAGCAAACGCGCTCGCCCTCAATTTTCAGCGTGCGCAAGTCTTTTTCCGTTACGATGATCCTGCCTTCCAGCCCGGCTTGTCGGATGTGGCGGCGGCATAGCTCAAGGGCAGCGGGATCCTTGTCACTGCCTGATATGGATCCGATCAGCCGGGTGTCGAACGCGGCTTCAGCTTCCCGTCTTATATCGCGATACTTACCTTTGTCACCCAGCTGCCACGTTTCCATAGCGAAAGCGCGCGTCAGCCCCGGCGCGCGTTGCGCTTGCTTGAAAGCGGCTTCTATCAATATCGTTCCTGTGCCGCAGCAGGGATCGTGCAGCATGGTGTCGCCCCGCCAGGGCGACAAATCCACCATAGCGGCCGCCAGCGTCTCGCGAAGTGGTGCCTCGCCGTTCCATGTGCGGTATCCCCGGCGGTTCAACGCATCGCCGCTTGTGTTTATAGTAATACGTGCCACATCAGTGTGCAGTACGACTTGCACCGCATACTCGTTGCCTGTTTCGTCAAACCATTCCTGCCCATAATGGCCCTTTAGACGCTCCACAATGGCCTTTTTGGTGATGGCCTGACAATCGCTCACACTCATCAGCTGGCTTCTTGCGCAGTGCCCGCTTACTGGAAATTTGGCGTCGCGTGGCAGATATTCTTCCCAGGGAATATCCCGGACCAATTGAAACAGTTCTTCAAAAGACATAGTCTTGCGCTCAGCCAGAATCATCTGCACGCGGTCGGCGGTTCGCAAATGGAGGTTCGCCTTGAAAGCGTCCTCGATGCTGCCTTCGAACCGCGCCCCGCCGCTTTCCGCTTTGGCGGGCATCCCCAGAGCCAATAATTCACTTTTTGCCATGCCTTCCAAACCGAAGGCGGCGGTCGCCAGAAATTCAAACAATGTTAAACCCTCCTGAGAGACTGCATTATACTGCAATCAAAGACTAAAGGATAGTGGTATTTCCAAAACGTTTGAAAATGCCGTAGAAACAAGTATAATGCCGGAAGGAGGGCTGTTTATGAAAAAACGAGTACTATTGATCGTGCTGGATTCGGTGGGTGTGGGCGCCTTACCGGATGCTGATGCCTACGGAGACGAAGGCGCCAATACCATCAGGAATATAGCCAATACAGTGCCCCTTCACTTGCCACACCTGAGCGCGCTGGGACTGGGGCACATCCAGTCCGCGGGTCTTCGAAAAGACCCCGGGGCAACCGGCGCCTTTGGAAAGATGGCGGAGCGTTCTCCCGGGAAAGATACGACCACGGGGCACTGGGAAATGGCGGGAGTGCACCTCAGTCATGCTTTTCCTACATTCACCAATGGTTTTCCGGAGGATTTCATCCAACGCTTTGAAGC
>LFTR01000024.1:5575-8945 GCA_001513425.1 Clostridiales bacterium DTU024 | reverse complement strand
TGGGGGAAGAGCACCTAAAAACCGGCTACCCCATTGTCTATACCTCCGCAGACAGCGTATTTCAAATCGCCGCAAACGAAAGCATCATTCCCCTGGAAGACCTGTACCATATGTGCAAGACCGCGCGCGAGATGCTGACAGGGGAGCTTGCCGTGGGGCGTGTCATCGCTCGTCCTTTCATTGGCAGCAAGCGTGGAGAATTCAGCCGAACACCAAACAGGCGCGATTTTTCTCTGCTTCCACATACGGCATCAATCCTGGATAATCTAAAATCAGCCGGCAAGGACGTGCTGGCGGTGGGCAAAATAGAAGACATCTTTGCGGGCCGGGGCGTTACACGCAGCAATCATGCGGCGGGCAATGCCGCATGTATCCAAGCCACGCTGGAATACATGGCAGAGCCATTTGATGGTCTGTGCTTTGTTAATCTGGTTGACTACGACATGGTATTTGGACATCGCCGCGATGTGCAGGGTTATGCGGACGCTTTAATGGCTTTTGACCGGGCTCTCCCCGGTATACAAGCGTCGCTCAATGAGGGGGATCTGCTGGTAATTACTGCCGACCACGGCTGCGACCCCACCTTTACCGGTACTGACCATACACGCGAGTATGTGCCGCTGCTGGCATGGATGAAAGAGATGAGCGGGCTCAAGGACCTGGGTGTTCGTTCGACTTTTGCGGACGTTGCGGCCACCATCAGCGAATACTTCGGTTTGAGTGAACGCTATGAAGCGACATCCTTCATGAAGGAACTGGAGGAATAGATATGCTTAAGATGGAACAATATGAACGTGCTGCCGCGTACATCAATAGGGCGGTGGGTACCGCCGATACAGCCATAGTACTGGGCAGTGGCCTGGGAGGATACGAAGAAGCCATGACGGATGTCCAAACAGTGCCTTACTCGGGTATCCCGGAATTTCCCGTGTCCACCGTGCCCGGACATGCGGGTCGATTGTCGGTAGGGACCCTTTCGAGCAAGCGTGTCATGATGATGAGCGGTCGCTTCCATTCATACGAGGGATATGGCATGGATGAAGTGACCATGCCGGTGCGCGTTATGCACCTTCTGGGTGTCAGAACACTCATTCTTACCAATGCAGCCGGGGGCGTCAACGAACTCTTCTCCCCGGGTGATCTTATGCTTATAACGGATTATATCAACTATTCCGGCAAGAATCCTTTGATCGGACCTAATCTGGAAGCATTTGGCCCGCGCTTTCCGGACATGAGCCGGGCGTACGATGTTTCTCTTCGCGATTTGGCAAAAAAGCAGGCGCAATCCCTGGGCATTCCCCTCAAAGAAGGTGTATATTGTTGCTTTAGCGGCCCCACGTATGAAACGCCCGCAGAAGTGCGCATGGCGCGCGTTCTCGGTGCGGACGCGGTAGGTATGTCCACTGTGCCCGAGACCATGGTCGCCAGGCACTGCGGTATGCGCGTCATGGCCATAAGCACCATCACAAATATGGCTGCCGGCATTGCGGACGGATCCATCAGCCATGATGAGGTCATGCAGGTGTCCGGGCAAGTGAAAGGCTCATTCACTCAGCTTATGAATGCCATCGTATCGCATCTATCCTGAACATTCTCAATTTAAAGTGCCCTCAACGCAAATGTTGAGGGCGCTTTTCTATGGACGTCAATTGCGTATTTCGCCGCCCAGTTTTTTGGACACCTTCTTGATGATACCGTTCATTTTTTCTTCGATTTTTTCGCTGGTAAGCGTTCCCTCGTCGGAACCGAACCACACGCGGAACAGAACGCTTTTTTTGTTGTCCGGCACCTGGGTGCCGCGGTACTCTTCCAGAAAGGCAATGTCCTTCACACTCTTGATTAGCAGATCTCGGAGATCGCTCCACGGGACCTGTTCATCAACGAGCACTGAAAAATCCTGTTCCACTAAGGGGAATTGCGCGAGAGGCTCAAACGTGTTGGTCCTGGAAGCGAAGGGCGTTATTTTATCAAAGTTCATTTCAAATACTGCCACCGCCGCTCGTTTGATGCCAGCCAGCCGCGCCGTTTTGGGGGAAATGACACACAAAGAGCCGATGATTTCGTCGTTTGAAAGAATGTTCAGCCACGCTTTTCTATCTGCCCAGGATGGTATGAGATGCTGCCCAAATGTGAAGGAATCAGTCATTGCCAAGCGCGGCATTTCTTCCAACACGCCCTTCATTTCGCGCAGCAGCCGCCGAGCATCATGACCCACAAGCGCCCCGGCCAGGAATTTTCGCTGAAGGGGCAGCGTTTCACTTTCTTCATTGGGGTGTGTTTCGCCTGGACTGAACACCTGTGTCATTTCAAAAACCCGGAATTCATCGAAATAGCGAAGGTTCTGTACGGCTGCCGACAGCAGCCCGGGTACCAACGAATTTCTCAAGTGCTCGGTTTCGGGGGAGGGAGGTGTGGAAAGGGCCAAACAATCCCTTGTCTCAATGCCCGCGGCTGAGAGGAATTTTTCCTCCACCCAGGGGTAAGAGTATACTTCCTGCATGCCGCAGCGGAAGGCCAGGTACTCGCGCACAGACCGTTCCGTCTGCACTTGCCGCTGGTTGATCGCAGCTTTCAGCGAAACAGTGGGCGGAATAAAGTCAAAATTTTCATAGCCTATCATTCGCGCCACTTCTTCGAGAATGTCGTCCTGCACGGACACATCGCCCGTGGCGCGCCAGGAAGGGACGGTTATCTTGAGTTCGTCGTCTTGCTCCTTAAGAACAAAACCAAGCGGGGTGAGAGCGTTTTCCGCCTGTTCTTTGCTCAGTGCGCGGCCAAGACGTTGGCTGAGCCACTTGAGCGGTACAGAAACAACCGAGCTTTCTGTTTTGAGAGGATAGCAATCGCCATAGGCTGTCATGCGCGCGTCAGGGAACAGGCGGTGAATCAGATTGTCAGCCACCGCGATCGCCTGATCTACGCGCTGCGTATCCAGCCCCTTTTCATTGCGAATGGCAGCTTCCGTTCGGATATGGAACTTGGATGCGCTGCGTCTGAGGCCAATGGGTTCAAACGTTGCTACTTCCAGTATCATGGCGGTTGTTTCCGGCAGAATACTGTCCTTTGCGCCGCCCATGATACCGGCCAAAGCGACCGGTTCTAAGGCGTCGCATATCATGAGGTCACTGCCGGAGAGCTTCAGTTCTTGCCCGTCCAAAAGTGTCAGACTCTCTTGTTCCCGCGCTGTGCGTACGATGATCTCACGTTGGATATGGTTTTTGTCAAATCCATGCGTTGGCTGTCCCACCGCCAGCATCACGAAGTTGGTCAAATCGACCAAAGCGTTGATGGGGCGGATACCCGTTTTCCACAGCGCAAGTCTCAGCCAGTAGGGGGACTGCTCAGCATTCAAGCCTTCATACACGGCACC
>LFTR01000024.1:0-5505 GCA_001513425.1 Clostridiales bacterium DTU024 | reverse complement strand
GCCGCGAGCTCCCGTGCGATGCCGTAATGGCCCCACAGGTCAGGTCGGTTGGTCATTGACTTGTTGTCGATTTCCAGCAGCATGTCATTGAGCTCAAGGACGTCAGCGGCCAAATCGCCTGCTTTACAGCCAAATCCAGACAGGTCCATGATTTCATGATCATCCTTGGCAGGGAACAAGTCGCCCATATCCAATTCGCCTGCGGCGCAAATCATGCCTTCACTGCGCACGCCCCGCAATTTAGCTGCTTTGATTTCAACGGGCTCACCCTCGCCGTGCCATCTGACAAACGATCCGGGAACCGCGACAACGACCAGCATGCCCGCACTTAGATTGGAGCCGCCGCAAACGACGGTAGCGGGCTCATCCCGGCCAATGTCCACATGGCACACGCGCAGCAAGTCAGCTTGGGGATGCGGCAGTATTTCCACTATTCTGCCCACCACCACGTTTTTGAGAGAGTCGGCAGGGTTCTGTGTGCTCTCCACCTCCACCGTGCGCATAGTCAAATCGTACGACAATTGTTCCATGGTGAGATCTTCAGGGAGGTCCACATATTGGCGAATCCAATTGAGTGATAGTTTCATTTCGGTGTCTCCCTTATTTGAATTGGTTGAGAAACCGCAGGTCCGCGCCGCGGAAAAGACGGACATCGTCCACACCGTAACGCATCATGACCAGGCGATCCAGACCGATATTGATATAAAAACCAGACCAAGTATTGGGATTGATCCCCGCGGCTTTCAACACATTGGGGTGCGGCGTTCCGCCCGGCATGACCTCGATCCATCCCACATTTTTGCAGACTTTGCAGCCCTTGCCACCGCATACGAGGCACGACATGTCGATCTCAAACCCCGGCTCCACAAACGGAAAAAACCCCGCGCGCATGCGTACATCCACCTTCCGGCCAAATACCTTTTCCAGTATTGTTTTGACCAGCAATTGACCGGACGCAAAGGAAAAATCCTTATCCACGATGAGCGCTTCATACTGGAAGAAGGCGCGCTCATGCCTGGCGTCGGTGCTTTCGTTGCGGTACGCGGGTCCCGGGTATACAAAACGTGCAGGCGCCCCGTGCTTTTTGAGGTACCTCACGCTGGCACCTGTCAAATGCGGCCTGAGGCACAAGCGCTGAGTACCCGTCAGGTTTTCCGTGCCCTTGATCCAATAGGTGTCCATGGTATCGCGGGCGGGATGTTCCGGCGGGAAATTGAGGTTGTCAAACGCATATTTTTCGCTTGTAATTTCATCTTCGGCAAAAACCTCAAAGCCGAGCGACAAAAAGGCGTCGTTCAGGTCATAGCACATTTGTGTAATGGGATGAAGACCGCCGCTCAAAGGACGGATACCGGGGAGAGTCAAGTCGATGGCGCCTTCAATGGCGGAAGCCTCATCAAGCAGCTCCTGTTCTCGCAGTTCGATGGCTTGGTTGATGCTGTCTTTCACTTCGTTGGCCAAACGCCCTACGGTTCTGCGTTCTTCTTCGCCCAATTTGCCAAGCTCCTTTAACGTCAGGGTCAGTTCACCCTTCTTGCCAAGGTATTTTTGCCTGGTTGTCTGAAGAACCGCAGAAGAGTCCGCAGCAGCTGCATCTTTCTCTGCGTTGATTTTGATGGTTTCCAACCGTCTTTGCATACTTTCCTCCAAAAAAATGTCCCATCGCCGAATGCATGGGACGAATCATCACGTCTTGCGAACGACTGATTTTATCATTCTGCATCATAAATGGCAAGCGCTCAGGCGGTTTTGGGAATCGTTTCCTGCTTCGATTCCGTGCGGGCGCAGACGCCCATGAAGATGCCGGCAACAAGCACGATGATCCAGCAAATGCCCAAAAGCGGCTTCAGCCCGTAGCTGTCGAGCATGACACCACCAATAAGGTTTCCCAGAATCGAACCCATGTTGCTGGACAATATCACCAACGCCTGTGCACGGACTTTTTCTCCCGGGCGTACGATGCTGTTGACGAAAAAAACCGACGCAATGCCATACAATCCATAACACAGAATACTGATCCCCATGGCCATATAAACGCCGCTCACCGAACCTGCCGTATACAGCATGATCATTTTGGCAATGTAGGCTGCGAAGGAAACCAGAAGAATATCCCGGGCTTTGAAGCGCCGCAGCAACAAAGGGGTCAGAAACATCGTAGGCATTTCTACGCCTGATTGCAGCAGCATACTGATACCCAACTGGCTGCTGCCGCCGCCGACTTCTTGAACGATGCGCACCAGGAACAATGAAGCCGGGCTTTGACCGACGTACAGCACTACACTGGCGATGAGAAATAACAGCAGAACACGGTTCCCCATCAGCATCTCGCGGTAGGTGGTGCGGCCAGAATATTTTTCTTGCACGAAAAGAGCGGGGTTTTTGCGGCTGATGTCGACAATGTTGGGCATTAACATGACCATGGCGACACACATCACAAGGATAAGAAGGAACAGGGGCATCAAGATGGCAGGCGAATATTTGGCGATCAGTTCGCCCAACACGTAAGCCCCGACAGCGTATATGAGTGAACTCATGCCGCGCGGCCATCCGTAATTGACATTCATACCGGCGTTGACGTACTGCATGATTTGCGCGTTCATCAGCCCCACATTGGTGTTTTGGAACGCTCCGCCAACAGAATAAACGATCATCATCATGGCGATCGGGAGCGGCAGCGCAAGAATTACGGCACCGCATGCCATGGCCAGCAAAAAGACCACGGTCATGACCTTCTTAATGGGGATATGATTGTGCATATCAGAAAAGGAGGAGGTAAAAAGCTGGAACAAGATGGAGATGACGCTCATCAATGAGCTGGTGACACCGATTTGAGTATCGGAGAAGCCTTTGGATGCCAGAAAAACGGCAGCGAAGCCAGTGTAGGCGAGTTGACTGAGCCAAAAAGAACTCTGCACACCTGCGTAATTGACTTCAATCCGGCGCGGGCTGATTCTCTTAGCCGTCAAGCTCTTTTCCTCCAAGTCAAGTGATAACCACATGATAGCCTATGCGACCTATTTGTCAAGACAAATGGGCACGGGCAAGGGGATTCGACAACACTGCGCAAAGTCAGAACCTGTTGATTCTTCTGTGTGTTTTGAACGTGCAATACAGTTGATTCAGGTGGGTTCTGCCTTGACATCATGAGGGGCGCGTGATAGTATTCTCAGTGGCATTTCATCGGATACGCACGTATTACTTATGAAACGGGTGGTTAAGCGGATTGATTGATTGGTGCGGCGCCTTACCGGACAGGGAACGCAGCTATGTTATCTGCCTTGGCTTTTTTGACGGTGTGCATCTTGGGCATCGCAAGCTCATAGAGGAAGCCCGGAGCATAAAGGACTCTCGCGGTTGGGGGATTTGCGTACATACGTACGATATTCCTCCGCAAAAAGCAGTCCATCCCACTTGTCATTACCGCGAGTTAACGCCTCTTGACGAAAAGGTTCCGCTGCTGCTAAGTGCCGGGGCCGATCTGGTCGGGGTCAGCTGTTTCAATGAGCATTTGATGCATATGTCAGGTGAGGATTTCATCATACACGCCCTGTTGGGCGATTTGTCTGTTAAGCACATTGTTGTGGGTTTTGACCATCGCTTTGGGTATCGTGCCGACACGGACACGGGAAAATTGGCAGAGATCTGCAAGCGTCAGGATATCGGGCTGACAATTGTGCCCCCGGTCAAAACGCCGGGCGGAGTGTTCGTGTCCAGCAGCGCTATCAAGAACGCCATAATCACGGGCGACATGGCACTTGCGCAAGACATGCTGGGACGGGCTCCTAATGCCCACATGATCGCGCGAATTAGAAAAAGCAACCATTTTTAGGTGGAGGGGAAAGCAGACATGAAGAAACAAATTCCGGCATGGCTGGTACTTGCAATCATCATGATTGTGGCGGCGGCAGCTCTGGCAGGCACAAACATGATGACAAAAGACGTCATCGCGGGACAAGCTGCAGTCGACGCAGAAAATGCGCGCAAGGAAGTGTTGGCGGCAGCCGATTTTTTTGAGCAGTTGCCGTTGGATGAGAGTGCGAAAGTTGATAGCTTGTACGTCGGTAAGAAAGATGGCACTGACGTGGGCTATGTGAGCGCTATTATCGTTAAGGGATACGGTGGCGACATTGAAGTTATCGCCGGTGTTCTTGAGGACGGCACTATTGCGGGCGTCAACGTTGGAGGCTCCAGTTTCGCCGAGACGGCGGGTCTGGGCGCCAAAGCCAAGGATCCTGCTTTTGTCTCACAATTTTCCGGAAAAATCGCGCCGCTCAAAGTAGTCAAAGCGGGTGAAGCCAAGACGGATGCCACCATCGACGCAATCACAGCGGCCACGATCACTTCCAGCGCGGTTACGCGTGGTGTTAATGACATCGCCAAACATATAGATGCAATGTTGAATCCGGTTGACGTGGCAGGAGGTGTCTTCACGCCCGGCACTGCTACTGCGTCTGCTGACGGGTTTGGTGGTCCGGTCGCTGTTACCGTCACCTTTGGCGAGAATGCTGCAATTACAGCGATATCCATCGGAGACGACCAGTTTAAGGAGACACCCGGCTATGGCGCGGCAGCGCTGGAACCTGAGTTTGCTGCACAGTTTATGGGAAAAACCGCGCCTATTGCTATGGCGGATGTCGATGCCATCAGCGGTGCCACTATCACTTCTGAAGCGGTGCTGTCTGCCATTAACGCGGCCTATCAGCAATTGTCCGTACCGGCCTTTGCATTTGAAGCGGGGACAGCTACGGCGTCTGCTGAGGGGTTCGCGGGACCGGTGGCAGTTACAGTCACGTTTGACGAAAACGCCACTATTACGGGCATTACAGTTGGAGATGACCAATTTGCCGAGACTCCCGGATATGGCGCGGGAGCTTTGGAACCCGCGTTTGCCGAGCAATTTGTGGGGATATCAGCACCTGTTGCCATGGCGGATGTGGATGCTATCAGCGGTGCCACCATTACATCTGAAGCGGTATTGGATGCGATCAATTCGGCATACAAACAGCGTATGATGAATGCCGCGAGCGAACCTGAAGCTGCTCCGGAACCGGAAGAGGCACCTGAAGAACCCGTGGCGGATTCTGTGGAAGCGCCCCGGGGAGCCGAGGAAATTGAGGGCGGCATTACTGTCTCGAAGGAGGGATTTGCCGGACCCGTCGCCGTAACTGTCTTGTTTGCCGACGATAACGCCACCATTGAGAAAATCACCATTGGCGATGACAAGTTTGCGGAGACAGAAGGTTTCGGCGCGGCAGCGCTCGAGCCGGCCTTTGCCGAGCAGTTTGTCGGCAAGAAAGCGCCGCTTACTGCGGACGACTTTGACGGCATCAGCGGCGCTACCTATACCAATGACGCTGTGCTTGCGGCGATCAATGAAGCCCAGACACAAGCGGCGGCACCGAGAGAAGAACCAGTCCAAGAGATTACTGTCTCGAAGGAGGGCTTTGCCGGACCCGTCGCCGTAACTGTCTTGTTTGCGGACGATAAAGCCACCATCGAGAAAAT
>LFTR01000230.1 GCA_001513425.1 Clostridiales bacterium DTU024 | reverse complement strand
CATCAGGTGTGTCCGTATGCGGGACCGCGGGTAAAGACACCGGGGGCTGCCGCGTCCACTGCGGCTCCGGTTCCATCTCCACGATCGGAGCCACAGGCTGCGTCAATTCGCCCGTTTGCTGATAGATGTCCTCAAAATTATGGCGGGCTGGCATAAATCCCGCCTCTTCCATCGGCTTCCGGTTAACGTAATTCTCCCCGGTGGCTTTGGGACGTGGCGGCTCAAAGGAAATTTGCTGAGGCACCGCAGCGATAACGGACTCCTGCGGAACAGGGCGATCCGCAGGCATTGTTTGTGCCGTCTTGGGAGAGGCAGCTTGGTCTGCAAGCTCAGTTTTCGGCTGTGCCTTGCTTTTGTCGCTCATTTTTTGAACAAGCAAAATCGGGTTAACGCGGATGATCAGGAAAAACAATGCAGCCATTGTTATGGCCAGCACGGTAACGGAGCCTGCTACTCCCAGCATACGCCACAGAGGGAATGCCACCAACATGCCCAACGCACCTCCGCCGGGCAACGGGCTGATACGCCCGCCGTAATGGCTGAACGCGCAAGCAATGTAGGCGCCCATGCTGCCGGGAGAAGCACTCCTTCGGAAATTGACGTTAATGTTGAGTACATAATCCATCAGTGTGCCAAATCCCTGCACACGCGTAATAATGGTAAGGAAGGCCAGCAAGCAGATAGTAAAGGCCCAGGCAAGCAGGACGGCACGGAATGAAACGGCGCGCCTTGATGAAATACACAACACAACTGCCAGCCAAATCAGCATAACGGGCAGCGCAAAACTCATGACGCCAGCCACACCAATGACGGTGCTTTTCAAAACCGATAAGGAAACGGAAGTCGTCTGTGCCGTCATACCAATCAGGAATCCCAATCCCGCCGCAAGCAGAAGCACGCCAACTGAAAGCGTCAGCGTGCCTGCCCTGTCTGTCGAACGAATATTCTGCTGTGTTTTTCCGGCTGCAGTCACTTATTCTTCTCTTTCCTTTATTCGGCCAAGGCAAGGTACACCGTATGCAGCACATCCCCCGCATCAAACGCCAGCATGAGTGTATGGCTGCCGGCCCGATAGAGTGCCGCTGTCCCCGTTTGCATAGCATACTGCCGTGCCAGGGGCTCGTCCAACGTAATCTGCATCAAGGGTTCGGCGAGTATCTCAATACACGTTTGCCTGGTTGTTGCGCCGGTGACGAGGCCAAAAAGGTTCATACGCCTGGCAAGAATGCCCTCCACCGTAGTACCATCCAGCACCGTTAAGAAAATATCCCTAAACCGGGCATCCTCCAACACGTACATTTCGCCGCTTAAGAAGGCTTCGTTGTCAGTCAACTCTTTGTACTGCGCGACGACATCATCGATTTTTCGCCCGATGACCTGCCCAATACCCGGCAGCCACCCGCCGGCGACCGCTTCCATCACCTTTTCCTTTGTAAGGAGAGTCACTTGACTGTCCGCCAAAATATCAAGGCGATGCAGAAGAGATGATTCGGCCGTGTTTAGTATCGTTTTAATTTCATGGAAATAAAAACTGAACACGCCCGACCTGTCGGAGAGCAGTGTGTATGTGTTCGGCGGATAATGGACGTCCACGCCATAAGGTGTCAGCACCGCATAGTCGATGGGCACGGGCAGGGCGCTATCAGGATCAATATAGGTATTGAGGTTCAGCGACGACTCTTCCTCCACCCATTTGTCAAAAAATTCTTGCGCTTCTTCTCTGCTTGTCCAAAGCGCGTCCGAGAGTATTTCATCCCCCGTCGCCAAATCGAACATCATGGGCGTTGCCTCATACCCTAATCGGCCACCCGGCATCTTCCCCTCCGCGAAAATGACTACGGATAATATCGCCGGCACCCCGACGCTTGATAAAATATGCTGCTCGCTCCACACCTTCACGCCTTGCGCGCCTTGCAGGAGAGGCGAATTCAGGGTCGCCTCGTGCAGCACTATGCTCCCCTTTTCACTGATCTGCAGGTTGATTTTGTCTTGCACAAAGAGGTTTGGCAGACCGGTCAAGTAAGGGTAGGAAAGACCGCTGCTGCCTGCTTGCTGTGACTTTAGTTCGATGACGGGCGCAGTCTGCTGACCAAGTGCTAAAGGCGTTCCCGCGTATGCAAGACACAGGGACAGAAAAACAACGGCAAAACGCTTCATATGCTGCACCTCCTGTTATCATTGTACATTATCGCATGATTTGTTTCAACATTGCTACAGAAAGATGCATATTCGTTACAATTTCGGCGAGTCGTCCCGATCTTCACTCAGCGAGTAGCCGCTCTTTTTCCCTTTTCCTTGCTGTCTCAAATGATTTTCTTTGTTTTTTTCCAGGTACAACATATGCATTTCTTCAGCAGTCATGCCGCTTTTGATGCACATGCTCACGAAAAAGTGCAGTATATCGACCAGTTCCTCTTTAACAGCCAGTTCATTGACAGGCTTGGCGTTTTTCCACCATTTGTAGTTGATCTCATCCAGCAGTTCCGCCATTTCGCTGAGCATCGCGAGGAGGTATTTCTGCATCCATTCTGCATCGGTTATGCCCTGCAATTGCCTCGTAACGATAATATCGTCATTCAATTTTTTCTGCAGCGCGAAAATTTCTTCCAGCCTGTCCACTGCTATCCCTCCTTGGTCAATAGTTTGCTGGCATTTGGACCGATCAATGCCACACTCCGTGCGCCGCGAAGTGTCTTTTGCGCGATTGCCAACACGTCCTCTTTGCTAACGCCTTCGATTCTTGCCAGCACTTCGCTGACGGGTACATCGCGGCGGCGTACCAGAAAATTGTTTCCCATACTGTTCATCCTGTGAAAAGCGCTCTCCTGAGCCAACACAACGCCTGTTTTAAGCTGAATTTTGGTATGCTCAAGTTCCTTTTCCGTGATGCCCTCAGAAATCAACTTGGCGCATTCACCATCCAGTTCTTTCATCAGCTTGTGGATATTGCGGGGCGTGGCCGCTGCATAGATGATAAAATCTCCCGCCATGGGATAAGCGGTAGGCGATGAAAACACGTTGTAAGCGAGGGCATGCTCCTCTCTGATGGTTTGAAACAGGCGGGAAGACATACCGCCGCCCAGAATATTGCTGAATACTGCCAGCGGGTAGGACGCGTCGTCCTCATCCGCCGCGCCTTGAAAACCATAACACAGGTGAACCTGCTCAATATCCTTGTCAACAGCGACGCGCGAAGAGGAAAAACTGAAAGCATTGGCGGGATAATCAACTTCATTGCCGCCCTTCCATGTGCCAAAGTGTTTTTTTGCCAGTTCAAGGACATTGTCCCAGTCAAAATGCCCCGCGATCGATACTAACGCGTTATTAGGCGCATAGTACTTGCTCCTAAAAAGAAGCATATCTTCGCGCGTAAGGGCACTGATGGTATCATTGCTGCCAAGAATGGGCCGCGACAGGGTACCGCCCGCATACAGCATTTCGTTCAGCTTGTCGAAGATAACATCCTCCGGTGAATCCTCCGCCATTGCGATTTCTTCCAAAACGACGGATTTTTCCTTTTCGAGCTCGCTTTCATCGATGGCAGGATGGCGGACAATGTCCGCAAGCAATTCCATAGCTTGCCCGATCTCCTCATCCAACACCCTCGCATAATAGCATGTAGCGGTTTTGCTGGTTGCGGCATTCACTTGGCCGCCGATGGCGTCCATATCTTCCGCCAATTGCTTGGTATTGCGGTGCGCTGTGCCTTTGAAGGACATGTGCTCCATCAAATGCGACAGTCCGCTCTCCCTGGGTTCTTCGAGCATAGAGCCCGCCTTCACCCAGACGCCGACGGACGTGGAACGCAGGTGCGGGATCTGTTCCCCCACAATGCGAAGTCCGTTGCTGAGTACTTTTGTTTCGGCCATAATACCCTTTCATACGTAAGGGGGCCCGCGTCCTGCGCAGGCCCCTTTTGAATCTACCGCCTATTCAGGCTATTGGTGGTTTCAGCCGCGGTTGGGCGGACGACCATCCCTGCGCGGCGGACGGCTCCTGTCACCGGTCGGACGGCTCATGCGCGACGCGCTGTATTCAATGTCATTCCTGATCAGATTGACGCGGCCTTGAGAATCGATCTCCTGCACTTTGACCTCTATCTCATCTCCGATGCTCATGACATCTTCAACTTTTTCCACGCGCTCGTTGGCCATCTTGGATATGTGCAGCAAACCGTCTTTGCCGGGCAGCAGCTCAACAAATGCGCCCATGGTGCTGAGGATGCGAACGACGCGTCCCTGATACACTTCGCCAACCTCTACGTCCTTGGCGATACCTTCGACGAGCCTGCGCGCCTTGGCGGCGGCCGCTTCGTCAGGAGTTGCGATGGCAACACGTCCATCATCCTCAATATCGATTTTGACGCCGGTTTCAGCGATGATCTTGTTGATCATCTTGCCGCCGGGTCCGATAACTTCGCGAATTTTGTCGGGATTGATGTAGAAAGTGATGACCTTGGGGGCATAAGGGCTTAAGCTGGCGCGCGGCTGCGGCAAAGCGTCCAGCATGGTTTTAAGGATGAACAATCGTCCCTCCAACGCTTGCGCCAGCGCCTGCTGCAGAATGGGCTTGTCAATGCCCTTGATTTTGATATCCATCTGAATGGCGGTAATGCCGTTCATGGTACCTGCGACCTTAAAGTCCATATCGCCAAGGAAGTCTTCCAGACCTTGAATATCTGTCAGGACGGCCACTTTATCTGAGTCCGCATCCTTGATAAGGCCCATCGCCACACCGGCGACCGGGGCTTTGATCTTGACGCCGGCGTCCATCAGCGACAGGGTGCTGCCGCATACCGATGCCATAGAGGAAGATCCGTTGCTGGACAGAATTTCGCTGACCAGACGCAGTGCATAGGGAAAATCGTCTTCTGTGGGAATGACCGCTTCCAACGCACGTTCCGCCAGGGCACCGTGGCCGATTTCACGCCTGCCCGGAGAGCGCATCCTGTTGGCTTCGCCCGTGGCATACGGCGGGAAATTGTAATGGTGAATGTAGCGTTTGGTAGTCTCGTTGGAGAGGCCGTCCAGCATTTGCACTTCCCTGAGGGAACCGAGTGTTGTCACCGTCAGCGCTTGAGTCTGGCCGCGGGTGAAGATGGCGCTGCCATGGGCACGCGGCAGAATACCGGTCTCGCACCAAATGGGGCGAATTTCCGTTACCTGGCGGCCATCGGGACGAATCCCCTGGTCCAGAATCTTGCGGCGCATGACTTCTTTGTTGATGCTGTACAGTGCGTCAGCAATTTCGCCTTCGCGGCCCTCATACTGCGCGGCGAAGTGTTCGAGTACTTCGCGCTTGACCTCGTCTTCACGCTGCTGGCGATCGGCACGCTCGATGGTATCAAAGGACCATACAACCTTATCCAGCGCATAGTCGCGCACAGCCTGCTTGATATCATCCCCGGTTACGACCAGCGGAAAGTCACGCTTGGGCTTGCCGATCTCGGTGATGATGTTTTCTTGGAAGGCCACAAGCTGCTTGATCGCTTCATGCGCGTACAGGATGGCGTCCAGCATAGTCTCTTCAGATACTTCGCTAGCGCCTGCTTCTACCATCATAATGGCGTCTTTGGTGCCCGACACGGTGAGGTGCAGATCACTCTGCGCGCGCTGGCTTTCTGTGGGGTTCAGCATGAGCTGCCCGTTAACACGACCCACGGTCACAGCGCCGGTGGGACCGTCCCACGGAACTTCGCTGATAGCCAATGCAATCGAAGAACCGATCATGGCAGGAATATCCGGAGGATTGTCCAGATCAACCGACATAACCGTTGCCACGACTTGAACATCGTTGCGCATACCCTTTTTGAACAAGGGGCGCAGGGGACGGTCGATGAGGCGGCAAGTCAGGATGGATTTTTCGGTGGGGCGGCCTTCACGCTTGATGAATCCCCCGGGAATTTTCCCGACAGAATACATTTTTTCTTCGAAATCCACGCTAAGCGGAAAGAAATCAACGCCCTCACGTGCGGTCTCCGATACGGTGACATTGACCAAAACGGCCGTGTCGCCATAGCGCACGAGTGTAGACCCCGCTGCTTGCTCGGCATACTTGCCAAATTCCAGGGTCAACGGTCTTCCCGCAAAATCCATAGTGTACTGTTTGTAGTTCATGTTACTCCTTCTCTTCTTCTGAAGCGGGCACTTGCACGCTTCCCTCTTGATAAAAAGAGCCGAAAAACTGTGATTGTACAGCTTTCCGACTCTCTGAAATCACTTGCGTAGATTGAGCTGCGCGATGAGTGTGCGGTAACGCTCGATGTCGGTTTTCATGAGATAATCAAGCAGTCCGCGGCGTTGACCAACCATCAGCAGCAGCCCGCGGCGGCTATGATGGTCTTTCTTGTTCAGTTTGAGATGCTCGTTAAGATGGTTGATGCGTTCGGTCAGCAGGGCTACCTGCACTTCGGGTGAACCGGTATCGCCCTCATGACGGGCGTACTGCTCAATGATTTGGGTCTTCATTTCCTTTAACATGTCTTCCTCCTGTTTTTTGGGGTGGCACCCATAATCGCCATTAACTCAGACGCCGTTGGAGCATCGAACGACTGAGCCATGGTTCTAAAGCCACGCTGATAAGTTTACCATGAAAGGCCCTTATTGTAAACCATATATTGGAGCTTCCCTTGGCAAAGCAGGCGGTGCAGGCTATAATCAATAATCATGTGGATTTGAGGGGGTATCAGGTGGCAAAGAAGCGTTATCGCATAAACGCGCTGGGGAAGCTGCTGGCCAAGGTGCCGCGCAACAAAAAATGGCTGTGGCCCTTTTATTTGGCCGGTCAGCTGAACCTTGTGGAAGATACCTTTAGTTCGCCTGCCATGCCTGAAGAATGGGACGGTTTTCGGATCGTCTACTTTTCGGACGTGCATTTTGGCCCCATGTTTTCGGCGCAGCGCGCACGTGACTTGATCATGAAAATCAACGCACTGAATGCTGATTTAGTGCTGTTGGGCGGGGATTACGGCGAAACTGCCCTGGCCGGCGTTGACTTTTTTGAAGCCATCCCGCCCATTCATGCTAAGCACGGTGTGCTGGCTGCCATAGGCAATCACGACCTGCATGGATCACAGAAGGACAACAAAAAACTGAAGGAGACTATGCGGCATAAAGGCATTATGGTGCTTGAAAATGACTGTCACATCCTTCGCGGGAAAGACTCCGTGCTGCGTTTTTGTGCCACCGATGATATCCGCTCCGGGAAGCCAGACGCGGATATCCTTAACGGGCCGACACCGGAGGGCCAAACAACCTTCACCGTATATTTTCCGCATTCACCGGATATCCTGCCGGGCATTCTGACGAATGGACAGAAAAAATTCGATCTTGGCATCTTTGGCCACACTCACGGCGGCCAGATTGCCCCTTTCGGGCACAGCCTGCACTCATCCAGCCGTTGGGGCGATCGCTACCGCACCGGATGGATGATAGAGCGAGGGCATGAAATGCTAATATCCAACGGCGTGGGAACGTCGCTCATTCCGGTGCGCATCGGCGCGCCACCGCAGTATCATCTTATTACACTAAGACCAGGCGAACCTATATCAGCCGCAGCGCCGGCTGCGCGTTGAGGTTCAGATCATCGAACTGTCCCCTCATCGCTTTGCGGTATCCCGCCGCAGCAATCATGGCGGCGTTATCCCCACACAACGCCAAATCAGGCATGTAAAGGGTGATGCCTCTTGTGTCACACTCTTCCTGCATGGTTTTGCGCAGCAGCCGATTGGCAGATACGCCACCCGCCATCAGAAGGCAGGGCGCTTTCAGGTCTTCCGCTGCCATCATGGTTTTTTCCACCAAAGACGAAACAACGGCTTTTCTGAAGGACGCCGCCATATCCTTCACTTCATAGGGTTTTTGCTGTTGATCCATGGTATGCAAGGCATTGATGAATGCCGTTTTGAGGCCGGAAAAACTGAAATCATACCTGCCCTGCGTGTGCGGATGCGGCAGCACCAACGCTTCAAAGTTACCCTCTTGGGCGATCTTGTCCAGCGACGGCCCACCGGGATAAGGCAGACCAAGCACGCGGGCAGCTTTGTCAAAGCACTCCCCCGCCGCATCATCCCGCGTGCAGCCGATGACGCGGTACTCGTCATCCCGGGTAACAGACAAAATGTGGCTGTGGCCCCCCGACACCACCAGACATAAAAAGGGGGGTTCAAGGTGCGGATGGGTGAGGTAATTCGCGCAAATATGCCCTTCAATGTGGTTGACCCCGATCAAAGGCTTGTGCGCCGCAAATGCCAAGGCCTTCGCATAGGAAACCCCTACCAGCAGCGCGCCCACAAGTCCGGGCCCGCAAGTAACGGCGACGACATCGATGTCTTCAAGCGTGATGCCTGCATCATCAAGCGCAAGATCAACAACAACGTCGATTTTCTCGACATGAGCGCGGCTGGCGATCTCGGGTACGACGCCACCGTACACCGTGTGTAAATCTATCTGCGAATAAATGCTGCTAGATAATATGGTACGGCCATTTTTCACCACCGACGCAGCTGTTTCATCGCAGGATGATTCAATGCCGAGCACCAATACGCTATCCTTGTGCCTCAGGGTGCCTATTATCTGCCGGCTCAAATCCTGATGCTTCATCATGCTGTTTTCGTCCCGGCGGACTTTCGTGTCAAAAAATACAGCGCCGCCAACAGCGTCCCCGCATAGAAAAAGGCATTACGCTTTAGGAACAGCCACGAATACCCTGAAAAAAAGCTTTCCGGCATCAACTGGATCAGCAGGTCTTCCTGCGGATTCAGCAGCCAAAGATCATTGCTAAATGTGAGTTCATGCATAAGCGTGAACAGGCCATCAAAGTCGATTAGGGCCCACGCAGCAAGCACCAGCAAAATGCCATAGAATGCAAGCGCACCCGCAACATAGCCCAATTCGACATCGCGAACCTCAATTTTGAGGATGCCGCGCTGCCTTAGCAAAAACAACGCCAGCGCAAGTCCCATAATGAAGACCAGCGCCCAGCGTATATTCTGTCCCAAGGCGACAAGGCCGCGCACGTCCTTCATGTGCGCCATTTCCCTCTGGCCAAAGGCAGGCAACACCTCTCCGTTCTGCTCAATCTCCAGCTGCATGTCATCCGTTTTCCCTGACAGATAGTCAGTAATTGTAGCAGCAAGATCCGGGTATCGCTCAGGTGTCACGTCCGGCGTTTGCGCATGTCCTTCAAACATCCGCGTCATTTGCTTTTCATCAAGAGCAAGGCTGGCAAGCTGCCAGCCCGAAAAGAACACGATGCAAGCAAACGCCATCAGGGCAATGCCCGCTCTTGTCACAAACCGCATATCTTTCTCACTGCATCTTCAAATAGGCTGTGATGAAGCCATCCAAATTACCGTCCATCACATCGGGGATATTGCCCGACTCGAATCCTGTACGGTGATCCTTCACCATAGTATAGGGCTGAAACACGTAGGACCTAATTTGGCTGCCCCATTCGATTTTTTTCATGGCGCCCTTGATGTCCGCCATTTTCTCTTCTTTTTCGCGTTCCTGTAGTTCGACCAGTTTTGATTTCAGCATTTTCATGCATGTCTCGCGGTTTTGAACCTGGCTGCGCTCATTTTGGCAGGAGACCACAATTCCGGTAGGAATGTGTGTCATGCGGACAGCCGAGTCTGTCTTGTTAACATGCTGACCGCCCGCTCCGGTAGCGCGGTAGGTGTCCACACGTACTTCTTCCATATTAATGACGACATTAGCCTCTTCTTCCAGCACAGGCGCCACGTCAAGTGAAGAAAAGGAGGTATGACGCCGCGCATTAGAATCAAAGGGACTGATGCGAACCAAGCGATGTACGCCTTTTTCGCTGCGCAAATAGCCGTAAACGTTTTCTCCGGACACTTCAAAAGTGACCGACTTCGTCCCGGCTTCATCACCGTCCAAATAGTCAAGCAGCCTTACTTTGAAACCCTTGCGCTCGCAATAACGCGTATACATACGATAGAGCATTTGCGTCCAATCCTGTGCTTCGGTACCCCCCGCGCCCGCGTGCAGGGATAGAATGGCGTTGCAGTGATCATAATCGCCGCGCATCAGCGTTTCCAGTGCCAGCTCTTCCACTTTTTCGATCAGTTCATCCAGCTGCGTGCCCGTTTCCAGCGCCGCGCTTTGGTCTTCCTCTTCCTCTGCCAACAAAATCATGGTTTCCACATCATCGCACTGTTCAAGCAGTGCATTGTAATGCTTCAGCTTGCTTTCAAGAAAGGAGATGCGACGGTTAACGGCGGTGGATCGCTCCAAATCATCCCAGAAGCCAGGCGCGTTCATCTCTTCTTTGAGTTCCATAAGTTCGCGCTCGATAAGGTCAATATGCATCCCGTCCCCCGCCTCGGCAAGTTTGGCACGCTGTTCATCCAACTTAATCTTATATTGTTCGAGTTCTAAAATCATATATGCTCCAATTCCGTTATGCGCTGACGTTGCGTCCGTGGCAATTTTTGTACTTCTTGCCGCTGCCGCAGGGGCAAGGACTGTTCCGACCCACTTTTTCGCCCCTCGAAACGGGTGTCTTGGACGCAGTTGCAGCCGCCTGAACGGGTGTGCCCGCCGAAGTAACATTGGCAACAGCTTTGCGCTCTGGTGCTTTCTCGATGCGCAGCTGATAGAGGTGGCGAATGGTGTCTTCCTGAATCAGGCGCACCATCTCATCAAACATATCATAGCTTTCCATCTTGTATTCATTGACAGGGTCGCGCTGCGCGTACGCACGAAGGCCGATGCCATCGCGAAGCTGGTCCATTGCATCGATATGGTCCATCCAGCGGCGGTCCACCGACCGCAGTAGAATACTGCGCTCCAGTTCGCGCATATCAATGCCCAACTGCGTTATTTTGTCTTCCCTCTCTGCAAAGAAGTCTTTTGCACTTTTTTGCAGAAAATCGATAAGACCTTGCCTGTTAAAGGAGCATACCGCTTCCTGATTAAGGTCGAATGTCCCAACCGGAATACAGAGCTTTTCCAAGTATTCTTTGATGCCTTCGATGTCCCAATCCGCATTCTCACCTGTGCAGTATCGATCTACCGCTTCAGTAATCATTTTGACGGCCATGACGACGATGGATTCATGCATGTTCTCACCTTCCAGCACCTGCCGGCGCTGGGTATAGATGAGTTCCCGCTGTTGGTTCATAACATCGTCATACTTCAGCACGTTTTTGCGGATTTCATAGTTGCGGCTCTCGATGCGTTTCTGGGCATTCTCGATCTGCTTGGTGAGCATGCCGGCTTCCAGCGGTTCACTGTCGTCCATCCCCAGTTTTTCAACCAATGACTGGATGCGTTCGCCGCCGAAAAGGCGCATAAGGTCATCTTCCAGTGAAATGAAGAATTGTGATGAACCGGGATCCCCCTGACGTCCGGCGCGGCCACGCAACTGATTGTCGATGCGGCGGCTCTCGTGCCGTTCCGTACCAATGATGTGCAGGCCGCCCAACGCAACGACCTTTTCATGCTCGACATCGGTGGTCTTCCTGTATTCATCTTTCAGGGCATTGAAGCGCGTACGCGCGGCCAATACATCGTCCGACACATGCTCGCTTTTGCCTGTAGCAGTCTCGATGATGTCATCCGGGTATTCTTCCTGCCGCATGGTGCGGCGCGCCATGAAATCAGGATTGCCACCCAGCAGGATGTCCGTGCCGCGGCCGGCCATGTTGGTGGCGATAGTGACAGCGCCAAAGTGCCCGGCCTGCGCAACGATGGATGCTTCGCGTGCATGATGTTTCGCGTTGAGCACTTCATGCGGAACACCCTTTAGTTCCAGCATTCGGCTGAGCATCTCGCTGACTTCTACAGATATCGTACCGACCAGGATGGGCTGCCCCGCTTTGTGCCGCCTAATTATTTCTTCCACAGCAGCGCCGTACTTGCCTTTCTTGCTGCGGTAAATCATGTCGTTGAGGTCTTGTCTGATCATGGGCATATTGGTGGGCACCTGGACAACATCCAGGTTGTAAATGCCCTGGAACTCGGCTTCCTCCGTCTTGGCTGTACCGGTCATGCCGGATAGCTTCTTGAACATGCGGAAATAGTTCTGGAAGGTGATTGTCGCCAGCGTCTTGCTTTCGCGCTCCACCTTTACCCGTTCCTTAGCTTCGATGGCTTGATGCAAACCATCGGAGTATCGCCTGCCCACCATAAGGCGGCCGGTAAACTCGTCTACAATGACGACTTCACCGTTTTGGACGACATAATCAATATCACGCTTCATCAGGACATTGGCTTTGAGTGCCTGCAGCAAATAGTGATTCAGTTCGTTGTTTTCGGGATCCGCCAAGTTATCAATATGGAAAGATTGCTCCGCTTTTCGCGTGCCGTCCTCGGTAAATACGACAGATTTTTCCTTTTCCTCAACGGTATAGTCTTCGTCCATTTTTAGGCGGGACACGAAGCGGTCCGCACTCTGGTACATTTCGGTAGGCTTGTCACCCTGGCCCGAAATGATCAAAGGCGTGCGCGCTTCATCAATAAGAATGGAGTCCACTTCATCCACGATGGCGAAAGCATGACCGCGCTGTACCATGTCCTTTTTGTAGACCACCATGTTGTCCCTGAGATAATCAAAGCCCATCTCATTGTTGGTGCCGTAGGTGATATCGCAGAGGTAGGCGTTGCGCCTGTCTTCATTAATAATGTCATGCGTGACGATACCCACGGAAAGCCCCATGAAACGGTAAAGCTTGCCCATGTCTTCGCCCTGGAAAGCGGCCAGGTAATCATTTACCGTGACGATATGAACACCCTCACCCGTCAGAGCGTTCAGGTACGCCGGAAGGCAGGCGGTAAGCGTCTTGCCTTCACCTGTTTTCATTTCCGCGATGCGGCCTTGATGCAGAACGATACCGCCTATCAGCTGAACGCGGAAGGGCCGTAGGCCCAGCGTGCGTTTGGCGGCCTCTCGCACTGCCGCAAAAGCTTCGGGCAACAAATCATCCAGCGTTGCGCCGCCCTTGTATCTCGCTCTAAACTCTATCGTTTTGGCCGCCAGCGCCTCGTCCGTCATCTTCTCAAACTGCGGCTCCAGCGCTTCTATCTTATCAGCTTGCTGGTGGAGGGGCTTCAGCAGCGCATCAGGCCCCGCGCCAAACAACTTCTTCACTTTTTCAAACATTACGCTCTCCTTCAGGCTGTAAAGCCATTTTGAATTATATCATGTATGGCAACATTCCTGCAATGGTTTACATTTGTGGCCGCGTGCGGTATGATTAGCCGCAACAAGAGTAAGGAGCACTTCATGTATAGCCAACAGGATCTGCAGGACATCTCAAGGCAACTAAGGACGCGGATATTGGTTTGGGCCATCCCCGAAGCGTTGCTCATTGCGGGCATAGTCTTGAGCATCATTCGTCGCGTTGAGTTGCTCACCATGCTGCTGGTGATTCTGTTTTCCTTTATCGCGATTTTTTCGTGGGGCTTGTATCTAAGCCCCGT